>QQND01000023.1 GCA_003402745.1 Verrucomicrobiota bacterium | reverse complement strand
TTGGAGGAGGTGTTGCCTCCGCCGGTATTGGTGATGCGCTGGTCGCTGCCCAGCAGGTTGGACCGGTAAACCAGGCGTCCCACGGGATCCAAGGAGGCGGCTTTGGAATCGTCCCAGAGGAAGTTTACATGCTCGAAATGGCTCATCGTTATGACTTTCTGTATGGTTGTAGGGGATTGTTGTTTTGGGAAGGGGTGGTTCTGCGGGCGGGCTTTAGCACAGGGCTCAAGCCGTCAGAGCCTGCCATCGTGCAGCAGCGGCGTCCCAGTCGGCAAGACTGTGTGTGTGCGGATGAAATTCTCGCATTTCGTGGGCGAAGGAATCCCGGATTACGGAGCGGATTTCCGACACGGACTGGAGTTCGCCTGCGGCTTTGGCCTGGAAAAGAACGTTGCCCAACGCGGTGGCCTCGATTGGGCCCGCCACCACCGGTCTGTTGCAGGCGTCGGCGGTGAACTGGTTGAGGAGCGCGTTGCGGCTTCCGCCGCCTACGATGTGGAGGACTTCGATGCGGTTACCCGTGATTTTCTGCAGGGAACCGAGCACTTGCCGATAGCGCAGAGCGAGGCTTTCTAGAACGCAGCGCGCCAGTTCGCCTTCGGTTTCGGGGACGGGTTGAGCGCTTTTGCGGCAGAAATCCTGGACGGCTCCGATCATGTCGGTGGGGCGCAGAAACTGTGGGGCATCCGGATTCACGAGGGAGCGAAGGGGCGCGGCTTGGGAGGCGAGTTGGACGAGGTCGCCGTAGTCGTAGTTGCTTCCACGCGCGTCAAAGCCCCGTTTTAACTGCTGCAAGAGCCACATTCCCACGATGTTTTTCAAGAGCCGGTAGGTCCCGTCGACGCCGCCTTCGTTGGTGAAGTTCAGGTGCAGCGCCTCGGCACTGAGGTTTGCCTCGGCCACTTCCACGCCCATGAGCGACCAGGTGCCGGAGCTGATGTAGGCCCACTTTCCGTGGCCGTGGTCGCCGGCGGGGATGCCGACTACGGCGGATCCTGTGTCGTGAGTTGCGGGGGTGACGACGCGCATGGACCCGAGGCCTGGGAGGGCGGCCAGTTCGGGGCGCAGCGGTCCAAGGTCGGTGCCAGCGTTGACGACTTCTGGGAGGAAGTGGGAGGGGATCCCGAGTTTATCCAGCAGGCCGGTGGACCAGGTGCGGGTCCTGGGATGAAGGCACTGGGTCGTCGTGGCGTTGGAAAATTCCGCCACAGTGGCGCCGCAAAGCGCCCAATGGATCCAGTCTGGAATCATGAGCAGCCGGTGCGCCTGCGCTAGAAGATGGGGATGATTGCGCTGGGCGGCAAGGAGTTGGACTAGGGTGTTGATCTCCATGAACTGGAGGCCCGAGGCTTCGAAGATCTCCTGCCTTGGCAGGAGCGCGCACAATTCGGCGACGAGGCCCTTGGTGCGTTCGTCTCTGTAGCAGAAAGGGAGTCCAAGCCATTCGTCCTGGCGGTCTTGGAGGACGTAGTCGACTCCCCAGGTGTCCACCCCGATGGAACGCGCTTCGCCGCCGCTTTTCCCAGCGAGGCTGATGCCGTCCCGGATTTCCTTCCACAAATGCAGCAAGTCCCAGCGCAGCGTGTTCCCAAGGGGGACGGGCCCGTTGGAAAACCGGTGGATTTCCTGGAGGCGGATGTGGCGCCCATCCCAGAGGCCGGCCATGACGCGGCCGCTTTCGGCGCCGACGTCGACTCCAAGGTACGTTTGTGGGGCTTGCATGCTTGTTTAGCGGGTTGCGGTTCTTGGTTTTGGGAGGCTGTGCGACGGGTTACAGCCCGAAATGAGTCTGGAAACGGTAGGCGCCCGGTTGGAGTTCGCAGACGCTCAACCCATCCTCGAATTGGAGGAATTTCACGCCCTTGGCCGTTTCCATGGGGCTGTCGTTCACGCTGACCGTGTCCAGAGCGCGAGTGGGTAAGTGCAGCGTGGCGGTGGTATTGGGGGGGATTTCCACGCTGTAATTGTACTGGGTTTTGTCCAGGCGCCATTCCACTTTGATGGTTCCCGTGGGCGAAGCGTAGGAGGCCTTCACCCAGGTCAGCGGTTCGGGGGCGCCTTCGCTTCCGGAAAAAGGCTTGATGGGTTTGAGCAGGATTTTTTGATAGCCGGGTCCGTCGGTATCGATGCCCGCGAGGGATTGGAACATCCACTGGCAGACGGCACCGAAAGAGTAGTGGCTGAAGGAGTTCATGGCGGCATTGTTGTCTCCGCCAAAACTGTTTTCCTTTGTGTAGCTATCCCAGCGCTCCCAAACAGAGGTGGCCCCGTTCACCACCGGGTAACCCCAGGAGGGGAATTCGCGGCTTTGGAAGAGGCGTACCGCGAGGGATTGTTTTCCGATGGAGGTCAGGGCAGGGAGGATTGACTTCGTGCCCAAGAAACCGGTGCTCATGCGGTTCTGATTGGCTTCGACCAACCGGACAAGTTGCTTGCCGAGGGCGGCGCGGTTTCCCTGGGGGACGAGATCGAACTGGAGAGCGAGGACGCAGGCGGTTTGGGAGGCCTTGAGAAGCGTGCCTTCGGCTGTAATATATTTGTCTGCAAATGCTTTGCGGACGTCTTCAAAAGTCTGCCTGTACTGGGCTGCCTCCAGGATGCGGCCGGTGGCTTCGGCCATTTCCGCCATAAGTTGCGCCGTGTGGGCAAAATAAGCGGAGTCGATGAGCTCCATGGGGGTGGGGTCCTTGAGGTTTAGCCAGTCGCCCCAGGCGTTTCCGATGGAAACGCCGTTGAAGGAAGGACTGGAGGCCTGCCTGAATTCCATGAACCGGCTCATGGAAGCCCAGTGGCGCTCGATGACGCGTGTGTCGCCGTAGACTTTCCAGAGGGTGTGTGGGCAGATAATGCCGGCGTCCATCCAAGCGGTGCCGAAGGTCTTGCCCTGTTCCCCGTGGCCCATGGGATAGGGGGCGTAGTCGGGATAGGCGCCTACAGAGCGTTGGGATTCCTCAACGTCGTCCAGCCACTTGGTGAAAAAAGAAGCGACGTCTGCGTTGTATGTGGCTGAGCGAATGTATATTTGGGCATCGCCCATCCAGCCAAGGCGTTCGTCGCGCTGGGGGCAGTCCGTGGGGATTTCCAGAAAATTGGCGCCCTGAGTGCGGACGATGTTTTTGAAGAGCTGGTTTGTGACTGCGTCGGAGCACTCAAAACTGCTCGTCTTAGGGGTGTTCGCCTGAAGGGAAAGACCGGTCAGGTTTTCCTTGGTGGGGGGAGATTTGAAGCCTGTGACTTCACAGTACTGGAATCCGTGGTAGGTGAAGTGCGGGGACCATTCCTCGCCCTCCGCCGCGCCCTTGAGAACGTAGGTATCCGTGGCGCGGGCCTTCCGGAGGTTCTCGGTCATGAGGCGTCCGTCTGGGTGGAGCATTTCGCCGTAACGCAGCGTGAGCGTGTCACCAGCGGCGCCCTTGGCCTTGAGGCGGACGAACCCGGCGAAGTTGGTTCCGAAGTCGAAAAGGTACACGCCTGGCTTGGGTTCGGTGATCTTTACGGGCTGGATTTCCTCGGTGATTTTAATCCCCGGCCCGGTGTACGCTTGGAGTTTCGCGGGTTTGCGAAAGCCGAGGTCGACTTCGCGTTCGCCGCAATTATCGGAGAAGGGGGCTTTTACGCTTGGGTTAGCCTCGGCGGGTATGGCGTTCTGCCAGGCGGCAGCGTTGAAGCCGGAGCGGTCCCATTGGGCGAACTCGCGGCGCGCGTCGTATTTTTCGCCCATGAGCAGGTCGGCCTCCAGGAGAGGGCCGTCTGAGGATACTTTCCAAGTCTTGTCCGAGCCGACCAACTTGCGTGTGCCGTCTTCAAACTCTACTTCGATTTGAGCGAGCAGGGAGGGGGTCTTGCCGTACATGGCCCTGCCCGTTTTGTGAGGGCCGTAACCGACGAGAAGTCCGAAGCCCACGTAACCTGAATACCAACCGTCTGTGAGAACGGCGCCGAAGGTGTTGGGGCCTGGTTTAAGGAGTGCGGTGACGTCAAAGGCGCGGTAGTAGGCGCGTTTGTGGTAGTCGGACCAACCGGGAAGGAAGAACGCCCCGCTCGCAGGTTTTCCATTGAAGCGGAGCTCGGCGTTTCCAAGGGCGCTCAGGTATGCGGTGGCGCGTCTTACGGGTTTTGCGATTTCGAACTCCTTGCGGAAGTATTTTGCCGGCGGCAGGTAAAGCGTATCGCGCGAGGTATGTAGCGGCGTTTCGTCCCTGGCTGAGATCCATCTGGCGACCCACTGCTCTGGATCGGTGAGCGCGGAGCGCCAGGAAGCGGGGGTGGACCACTCGGATTCAGCGCCGTCTTTGTCCCAGATTTTCACCTGCCAGAAGACCTGCTGCCCGGATTTGGGCGTTTTTCCCCGATACTCGACTTGGGAGGTGGCGCGGCTTGTGGTTTCCCCCGAATCCCACAGGTCGGCCTTGTTGCGCAGGAGTTTTTCCAGAGAGGTTGCGGCCCGCACGGCCCACGCGCGCTGCTCCTGCGGGGCGGTTCCACCTTCAAGGGTCCAGCTCAGGCGAGGGTGAGGGTCCTCCACGGCCAGTGGGGTTTCCAGATATTCGCACCGCAGTCCGTGCGGGCTGAGGCCAGCGGCGAGAGCTGAACAGGGGAAAAGAAGCAGGAAATAGGCGCGCATAGGGAGTGGAGCCGGGAGGCTGCTAAAAGTCAAACTGGTCGACGTTCTCTTTGTTGAAGATGAACGGTTTGCCAAGGATGATGGAGGTTTCCTCGATTTCAAGTTCGCCCAGACGGCCTGCTTTGAAAGTCTTTGCCCCGGGTTTGAGCGTGGCGTTGCCCGAGGCGACGGCAGCTTGGATGGCGAGGTAGCCCAGATCCGCGACCCTCCAGAGAATGACGCTCTGCGTGACGCCCTCCTTGAGGTAGGCGCGGTTTTCCGACGGCAAGCCAAGGCCGGTGAGCTTGACGGCGCCCGTCTTGCCAGCCTGTTTAATCGCCTCAGCCGCGCCGGGAACTGCCGGAGAGCAGATGGCCATGATGCACTTGAGTGCGGGGTAGGCACTCATCAGGTTGGTGGCCTCGGCCTGGGCTTTGTCCTTTTGGTCGTCGCAGGGTTTGGTGTCGACGAGTTTCATTTTCGGGTACTTAGCCGCGAGCCTGGATTCGATGTGTTTGCGCCACTCGTTCATGTTGGCGGCGGTCAGCGTCGCGGTGATGATGGCAAATTCGCCCTCCTCGGCGCACAACCTGGCGGCCTCGTCCATGAGCGCTTCCGCGATGCCTTGCGGGGTGGCTTGGTTGACGAAGAAGGCGCGTGCATCCGGGGTGGTGTCGCTGTCGTAGGTGACGACTTTGATGCCCTTGTCCTGCGCTTTTTTCAGGGCGCCCGAAATGCCTTCGCGGTTTTCGCAGGCGACGGCCATGACATCGACGCCGAGGGTGATCCAGTTTTCGACAATCTCGTTCTGTTTGGCAGGGTCTGTATTTGTGGGGCCGTCAAAAAGGAGTTCCACGCCGAGTTCTTGGGCGGCCTCTCTGGCGCCTTTTTCGCAGGCGATGAAATAGCTGTTGCCCTTGCTTTTAGGCATGAAGGCCACGGTGAGTTTTTTGCCGCTTGAAGCGGGCGCGGCGGGGTCGGTTTTTTCGCAGCCGGGCAGTAAAATGGCGGCAGGAAGAGCAAGGAGAGATGCCAGGAATTGGGAGCGTTTCATAGGGAGGACGTGTCGGTGAGGGTGGATGAGGAGAGGGGAGACTAGAGGGTTTTTGGGGATGGGGAAATCTTTGCGGAGCGGGTTGAGAGAACCCTTGCAAGCTCCGGGCCTGCAAGGGCGACAAGGAGCAAGGCACCGGTGAGAAGGGAGGCGAGTTCGCCCCCGATTCCGGCCTTGAAGACGGCGGGGACGCGTCCGATTCCGTTGGTTAAAACGGCGATGGCGGCGATCCCGGCCAGCGTTCCAGGGAGAGTGCCCACGCCGCCAAAAATGCTGGTGCCGCCGAGGACCACGGCGGTGATCGCGCAGAGTTCGTAGCCGGTGCCAGCATCGGCGCGGGCCTGGCGCAGTCGGGCGGTGAACAAAAGAGCGGCGAGAGCAGCGACCAGACCGGTGAGCAGATAGGGCAGGGCGGTGCGGCTCTGGACGGAAAGGCCCGCGTAACGGGCGCCTTCGGGGGAAAATCCGATCGCGCGGAAGCTTCGCCCGAAGGTGGAGCGGTGTACGAGCAGATAAAAGGAAGCGGCCGCAGCGGTCAGGATCCAGGCTTGGAGTGGCACGCCGAACCAGCGTGTTTCGCCTAGGGAAAGAAAGGCGGGATCAAAAGCGCGGTAGGTTTTTGTGCCCTGAGTGATGGCCTCCGCCAGGCCCCGGAACAGGGAGTAGGTGCCAAGGGTAACAATGAGCGGAGGCAGGCGTAGGGCAGTAATAAGAAAGGCGTTAAAACCACCGGCAAAAAGGCCTGCCGCCAAAGTGACGGCCGCGGCCGGCAGGGTGGCAAGGTGGTAGTCGTGGGTGAGCACTCCGAATAAAACCGCGCAAAGTCCCATTAATGAGCCCACCGAAAGGTCAATGCCCCCGGTGAGTATGACGGGCATCATGGCCAGCGCCAGGAGGCCGATTTCTGCGGAGTGCCGGACGACGTTGCTCAGGTTGTCCGGGGTTCCAAAGTTGCGGGCGTACAGGCAAAGGAAGGCGAACTCCAAAAGGAGCACCAGGAGCAGAAGCGATTCGTGCCGGAGCACGTTTTTTTTGAGGGAAGGGGAGAGGGAGGCCATGGTTCAGTTCAGGTTCCGGCGGCTTCGGATGCCGTCGGCGATGACTGCGAGGAGGATCACGAGGCCTTGGATGGCCTTTTCCCAGTAGGCTTCGACGTGGAGAAAAGTGAGTGCCGGGTTGATGGTTGCAAGCAGGAGCAAGCCCGCCAAAGCGCCCCAGAGGCTGCCCCGCCCGCCGTTGACGGCAACGCCGCCCACGACAGCCGCGGCGATCGCTTTAAGCTCCAGGCCCGTGCCGCACTTTGGGTCGACTTGGGGGGATTGCACCAGGTTGAGCACGGCGGCCAGTCCCGCGAGCGTGCCCATGAGCACAAAGACGCCGAAGGTTACGGCGCTTGGATTGATTCCTGACAGACGCGCCGCTTCCGCGTCGGAACCGACCGCATAGACATGGCGGCCTCCGGAGGTGTTTTTGAGAAGGTACGCGGCGAGGGCGACTAGCGCGCCGCCGACGCCGAGAAGGGTGAGCTGGCCTCCGAGTTGAGAGAGGCCGAACCACTGGACGCCAGGGGCGAGGTTGACAAATTTACCCTGTTGGAAGAGGCGCAGCACCTCCGCCCACGTGACCATGGTCGCCAGAGTCACAACGATGCTTGGGAGGCGCATCCACGCGACGAGGCAACCGTTGAGTGCCCCCATGAACGCTCCTGCTCCGAGCGCGGCGGCAAGGGAGACGGGGAGCCCGTGGCCGCCGGCGGAGACGAGCCCGGCAAGCACGGCACAGAGGCCGAATTGCGAGCCCACAGAAATGTCGATCTGCCGGGTGAGCATCACGAGGGCGATGCCGAGGGTGAGCACGAGGGTGGGAATCTGCGCGGTCAGCCGGGAGAGGAGGGGCTGCAGTTCGTAGAAATGGGGGGCGAAGAGCGCCAGCAGGAGCAGCAGTAAAACCAGCGCAGCGGCCACTGAAAGTTCGCGGAAGTAACGTTTCATGAAGGGCGTAGGGCGGCGGACATGACGCGCTGGGCGGTGGCGGTGGAGCCTTCGAACGTTTCAACCAGACGGCCTCCGCGCATGACCGCAATCCGGTCGCTCATGCCAAGGACCTCAGGCAGGTCGCTTGAGATCATCAGCACGGCAAGCCCTTTGGCGGCTAAATCGCGGATGATTCTGTGGATCTCGCTTTTGGCTCCCACATCCACCCCCTGGGTGGGATCGTCCAAAATGAGCAGCCTGGGTTCGGTCGCGAGCCAGCGCGCGAGCGACACCTTTTGCTGGTTGCCGCCGCTCAGGCTTCCACCGGGCGCCTCCGGGCCGTAGGCCTTGATGCCTAGTTCCTCGATAAAGCGCAGCCCGAGGGCCCGCTCGGCCTCAAAGCGAAGCCATTTTCCGGGAAACAGTTTGGGATGGACCGCCATGCTCATGTTCTCGGCAATCGGCATCGGAAGGATGACCCCGTGCCGTCTTCTGTCTTCGGGCACGTAGCCGATTCCCAGGGAAACGGCTTGCTGGGGACTGCGGACTTGCACGTTGCGGCCGAGAAGGCGGATTGTGCCGCTGTCGGCGGGGGTGATTCCAAAAAGAACGCGAGCCAACTCCGTGCGCCCTGCGCCCACGAGGCCTGCGAGGCCGAGGATCTCGCCGGCCCGCACTGCAAGCGAGATATTCGCGATGCCGCCCGCGGCGCAGCAGACGTTCTCCAATTCCAGCACTGTTTCGCCGGGAGATCCGCCGCGGTGAGGGTAAATGGAGGCAACCTCGCGTCCGACCATCAGGCTGATGAGCTCCTCCTCGGTGAGTTCCATGGCGCCCAGTTCCGAGCGGACGGCCCGGGTGGAGATGCTCTGACCGTCGCGCAGCACGGTGACGCGGTCGGCGAGGGCGAAGATTTCCTCCAGGCGGTGCGAGATATAAACCACCCCGGCTCCAGAGGCTCGGAGGTCGCGCACGACTCCGAAAAGCAATTCCTGTTCGACCTGAGTGAGGGAGGCTGTGGGCTCGTCCATGATCACCGTTTTGGCACCGGAACCCAGAGCGCAGGCGATTTCTACGAGCTGCTGCTCAGGCATGGAAAGGGAGCGGACCGGGGTTTCGGGATCGAGGGCGGCACCGATTCTGGCGAGGAGGGCGTCGGCGTTTTTCCGGCGCTGCTTCCAGTGCACCTTGGCGAAAAAGGCACCCCCTTCAAGGCGCAGGCCGATGTTTTCAGAGACGCTCAAATCCGGAAAAAGAGCGGGTTGCTGATAAATGCAGGCAATTCCCAGCTTCCGGGCGCGGGTGGGGGTGAGATTGGAAACGGTGGTGCCGCCAATTTCGAGAGTCCCGCCGTCGGGTTGATGGGCTCCGGTGATGACCTTGATCAAGGTCGATTTGCCTGCTCCATTTTCGCCCAAGAGCGCGTGCACTTCGCCGGGGTGCAACTCGAAGGAAACTCCTTTGAGGGCGCGAACCGCTCCGAAGGACTTTGTGATCTGGGAGAGGCGGAGCAGGGGCTGTCTCATGAAGAGGAGGGTGGGGGGAATGCTGACGGCTCTGCGGCCGACTACTCTCGGAGGGAAAGCACGGAGGCCTCGTAGGCGCGTACCTCTGCGATCCAGCGCATTCCGGAGGGGACGTTTTGTCGTTCGCAGAACTCTTCCCAGACGGCGCCGGAGGGGAGGACCTTGAGTTCCTCCTGGAGGGCGAGGCGGCTGGTGAAGTCACCCTCCAATTCGACTGCGCGCAGCGCCTGGGTCGGCTCCAGCAAAGCTGCCAGCAGGGCCCGTTGCATTGCCCTTGTGCCGATCACCCACGCCGCCACCCGGTTGATGCTCGCGTCGAAATAATCGAGCCCGATGTGGGTGCGGTTGAGAAACCCGTTGGCAACAATTTCCCGTGCGATTGAAAGCAGGTCGTCGTTCAGGACCACGACGTGGTCGCTGTCCCAACGGACCCCGCGGCTGACATGGAGCAGCAGCTCAGGGATAAACGGCAGCACGCCGGAGATCTTGTCGGCAATCCCCTCCGTGGGATGAAAGTGACCCGCATCCAGGCAGAGCAGTTTCTGGCGGGAAACGGCGTATCCCAGGTAAAATTCAGCAGAGCCCACCACGTAACTTTCAGAGCCGATGCCGAAAAGCTTGGGTTCCACGGCGTCGAGATTGCCTTTGAGTTTAGCCTGAAAAACAGAGTCGAGGGATTCCGCCAGGCGTTCCCTGGGTGCGAGGCGGTCTGCAGGGGTGTCTTTGGTGCCATCCGGGACCCAGACGTTGGTGACGGTCGGTGAACCGAGGGCTTTGCCCATGACCGCTCCGATTTCGCGGCTCCGCCGGCCGTGTTCGATCCAAAAGTCGCGGATCTCTTTGTCGTGGTGGGAGAGGGTGAACCCATCGGCCGCCTTTGGGTGGGAAAAGAAGGTGGGGTTGAAATCGAGTCCGAGTTTGTGGGTCTTCGCCCATTCAATCCAGCTCCGGAAATGCTCCGGCGCGATGGCGTCGCGGTCGACTCCTTTGCCCTCAAACTCGCCGTAACAGGCGTGTAAATTGACGCGGTGCCTCCCGGGAATGAGCGAAAGGGCTTTTTCAAGGTCCGCCCTCAATTCAAGAGGTGTGCGCGCTTTGCCCGGATAGTTGCCGGTGACCGCGATGCCACCGCCGAGGGTTTCCCTGTTTTTTTCAAACCCGCCCACGTCGTCCCCTTGCCAGCAATGAACGGAGATGGAGATTCCGGCAAGGGCCTGGAGCGCGGCATCCGAGTCCACGCCGAGCTCTGCATAACGCTCCTTAGCCAGAGTGTAAGAGGGTGACGCGGTGTTTGCGGGCGCTTTCGTTTTGGGTTTCATGGGCTCTGCGTTGTGTGGCGGCGCGCTTGGATTGGTGAGATGGCAGGGGCCGCGCCGGAATGTGTAAACTGGTTGGGTCTGTTTTGGCGAATCCTTCTGCGGCGTGGGCTTGGGGGTAATACCGTCTCTTTTAGGTTTATGGATGATTCAAAGACCGCAGCACCCGGGAGAGAAAGACCAGTTTTCTTCAGGATTTGGGATAAGATTTTGTGGCTGGGCAGAAGGCCGGTTGCTCCGGCGATTTTGGGCTCAAGCACAATAGGCTTGAAGCGCTTGGCGTTTTAATGGGGCGGGCATCTGCAAGAGTTTTCGGTTTCAAGGTTGATTCCTTCTGTGCAGCGTGGATCAATGTCGCCCCTGCGCGGGTGCGTCCCGCAGTTTCTTTTAAATCCATGAACCACGTCACCTCACTTCAAATCCTGACTTCGAACGTCCGCTCCGCGGTTGAATCCCAACTCGAAGCCACTGGCGGGCTGCTGCGTTTGGCCCCCTGCTGGGTGCCCCGATCCTTTTTGCAGCCCGGCAAGCGTCTCAAGCTCCATCCGGACGACCTTTATGCGTTCGGCCTGAACCGGGGCGGCATCGACGAGCGCTGGTTTGCGTCCACCACCCCCGCGGCGAATGACAACCGGACCCACGACGAAGGTTTGTCGTATGTGGTCGCCGGGCACCACCGCTTCACCCTGCAGGAAGCGGTGGCCGAGTGCGGTTCGCTGCTGATCGGTGAATCGATTTGGAGCAAGTACAACAAGTGGCCGGTGTACTCCAAATTTTTCGATAACATGGGGCCCATTCCGCACCATATGCACCAGAGCGCCGAGCAGGCAAAACTGGTGGGTCTAGAGGGCAAGCCGGAGTCTTACTACTTCCCGCCCCAGCACAACAACGTGGGGAACAACTTCCCGTACACGTTCATGGGACTCGAGCCCGGGACGACCAAGGACCAGGTGCGCAAGTGCATTGCGGACTGGAACAAGGGTGACAACGGGATTCTGGACCTTTCCCGCGCCTACCGCCTCAAACCCGGTACCGGCTGGCTGATCCCCCCTTGCGTGCTGCACGCACCGGGCTCGCTTTGCACCTACGAACCCCAGTGGGGCAGTGATGTTTTCGGCATGTACCAGAACCTTGTGGAAGGCCGTTATGTACCGTGGGATCTTCTCGTGAAGGACATGCCCAAGGAGCACCACCAAGACATCGACTTCATCGTTGACCAGCTCGACTGGGAAGGCAACTGCGACCCGAACTTTAAGGACAACCACTACCTAGAGCCAATTCCCGTCGCCGATACCCAGAGCGAAGGGTACGTGGACCGCTGGATCGTTTACGGCCGCATTAAGAAGGCGCAGCTCTTCACCGCCAAGGAGCTCACGGTCGAGCCAGGCGTGAAGTGCACCATTCACGATAACGGCGCCTACGGCCTGATCTGCGTGCAGGGCGTTGGAAAAATCAACGGGCAGACCCTCAACAGTCCCAAGTTGATCCGGTTCACGGAACTGACCGAGGATGAGTTTTTCTGCACGGAGGCAGGGGCTAAGGCGGGTGTGACGTTTGAAAACCTGAGCGAAACAGAGCCTCTGGTGGTGCTGCGTTACTTCGGGCCGGAAGTGAATCCGGATGCTCCCGCGATGGGCGCTTACAAGCGCTAGGCTGCTCTTTGAAAGGGAACACGGTCCGGTTCAGGGCCGTGTTCCCGGCGGCGCCCCCGGGGCACGAGGGAAAATGTGGCATGCCAGGGGATTTATTGGATAGGGTCAGGTTTATGGCGACACCCGCTTTTACCTACCAAGAACCTTTTCCCCACGGCTCAGACTCGACGGCTTACCGGCTCCTTTCCAAGGAGGGTGTGCGGGTGGGCGAATTTGAGGGCACCCCAGTTTTAAGGGTGGAGCCCGGCGCCTTGGCCTTTCTTGCGAGGCAGGCCATGCATGACTGCTCTTTTATGCTGCGCGAAAAGCATTTGAAGCAGGTGGCGGCGATTCTCGAGGATCCCGAGGCTTCCGAAAACGACCGCTACGTTGCGTTAACCCTGCTTAAAAACGCGGAGATTGCCGCACAAGGAATCCTGCCTTTCTGCCAAGACACGGGCACGGCGACTATTGTTGGGAAAAAAGGACAACAGGTTTGGACTGGCTCGGACGACGCGGAGTGGCTTTCAAGGGGAGTCTACGAGTGCTACACTCAGGAGAACCTGCGCTATTCCCAGACGGCGGCTCTCGACATGTTCCACGAAGTGAACACAGGCACCAACCTGCCTGCGCAAATCGACCTCTATGCGTCTGAGGGCGCGGAGTATCAATTTCTTTTCGTGGCGAAGGGAGGCGGTTCTGCGAACAAGACCTTCCTGTATCAGGAGACGAAGGCGCTGTTGAATCCGAAGGCATTGGAGAAGTTTTTCCTCGAAAAAATGCGTTCGCTGGGAACGGCGGCCTGCCCGCCCTACCACCTTGTTTTTGTGATCGGCGGCACGAGCGCCGAAGCCTGCCTGAAGACGGTCAAACTCGCCTCGGCAAAGTATCTGGAGGACCTGCCCACCACCGGAAATGAACATGGCCGGGCATTTCGCGATCTGGAGGCGGAAGCCCTGGCGCTGAAATTGGCGCAGGGCACTGGGATTGGAGCGCAGTTTGGGGGAAAGTATTTTGCCCTGGACGTGCGGGTGATCCGGCTGCCTCGGCACGGGGCGAGTTGCCCGGTGGGCGTAGGAGTTTCGTGTTCGGCGGACCGCAACATTAAGGCGAAGATCAACAAGGAGGGGATCTGGCTGGAACAGATGGAGGAGAACCCAGGCCACTTCATTCCCGAGGCGTTGCGCCTGCTCAAGGGCGACGGAGCAGTGCACATCGATCTGAACCAACCGATGGCTGAAATTTTAGCCGAGCTTTCCAGGCACCCTGTCACGACCCGCGTGCTGCTCAACGGCCCGCTGGTGGTCGCCCGCGACATCGCGCACGCCAAACTGAAGGAACGCGTCGATGCCGGCTTGGGGTTGCCCGATTATTTTAAACAGCATCCGGTTTATTACGCGGGTCCGGCAAAGACTCCGGTGGGTTACGCTTCGGGCAGTTTCGGACCGACCACCGCTGGGCGCATGGATTCTTACGTTGAAATGTTCCAGGCGCTGGGTGGTTCGATGGTGATGCTTGCAAAGGGCAACCGGAGCGCGCAGGTGACCGACTCCTGCAAAAAGCACGGAGGCTTTTATTTGGGAAGCATCGGGGGGCCGGCCGCGATTTTAGCGAAGGAGAACATCAAGAAGGTGGAAGTGCTCGAGTACCCGGAGTTGGGGATGGAGGCAGTCTGGAAAATCGAGGTGGAGAATTTCCCCGCATTCATTCTCGTGGACGACAAGGGGAATGACTTTTTTGCAAGCGGCTGCGGAGCCTGCCTGCCCGGGGGGATTGCGGCGGCGGCCAAAGAGGCCAAGGCGAACCACTGACCCTCATTGTCGGCATTCATCACTGGGGGGAGGCGGCGGATATTCCGGGCGCCTCTTAGGGAGAAGGAGGGAGAAGGAGGGAGAAGGTTCCAGGGCCAGCCTCGCAGCTTCGGGTTTGCAAGGCACTGCCCGCAAGCGGGGCTGCCGCCTATTCTTTTTCGGGTTTGGGCGCCTGAATGGTGATGTTTTGTGTGAATTCTTGGAGATTTTGATTTCCGTCATGCCCGCGCATCGCGTCCAGACAGGTTTCTAGCAGCGACAGGGCCTGCATTCGAGGGAGGAGATGGGATTTGTCCACCAGCTCAAGCTGGCGCGTATAGTTCCGGAAGCCGAGTTGCACCCTGCCCGTGGTCAAGAGTTGTACAAATACGCCCAGAGTGTGGGAACCCGTGTGGCCAAGCTGCTCCACGTTATCGCGCATGGCTTGGGTCAGAGTGATCCTCGTCCGTTTTGTGCAAAGGCCGGCATCGGCATCGGCATCGGCCCCGACCCCGACCCCGACGGTGGTGGGGGTGGGGGTGGGGGTGGGGGTGGGGGTGGGAGTTCCCGCGGCACCGGCGGTGGGCGTATCGGACTGCTCGATGAGGACGTCTGGGATGCCTACGGCAGTCATGAGTGAAGATAAGGCATGAACTGCGAAAATCAAATTCGATTGGTGTCAAATAAATTGTATCACAAGTGTTTTAAAACTGGGGATCAGTTTACGGGTTGCGTCTGATCAAAAAGTCTTTGGGGTGCCTTCAAAAGTATCAAAAGAAAGGCGCGGGTTGGGATTATCTATTGGCAGCACTTTTAAAATATGAAACGCCTCCAGAACATTCCCCTCCTCAAGGTCTCTCTGCTCGCCGCTGCCGTGGCGTTTACTCCGGGAGCGGTTCTTTGGGCGATCCATCCAAAAAGTGCGGGCCCAGATTCTTTTGAGCTGAAGTTCAAGTTGCCTGCGCCCAAACCGCTCACGCCAGAGGAGGAGCTCGCCACTTTCAAGTTGGCTCCTGGCTTTCATGCGGAGCTCGTGGCAGCCGAACCCATGGTGGAGAGCCCCGTGGCGCTTTCTTGGGACGAGAAAGGCCGCTTGTTTGTCTGCGAGATGCGCGGCTACATGCATGACGTTGAGGGGGCTGGGGAGGATCAGAAGATCGGCCGGGTGGTGATGCTCGAAGACACCGACGGGGACGGCAGAATGGACAAGCGCACGGTTTTTGCCGACGGGCTGTTGATGCCTCGTGCTTTGGTGTGTGTGAACGGAGGGCTGTTGGTGTCTGAGCCGCCAAATTTGTGGTTTATGAAGGACACCGACGGGGATGGAATTGCGGACGCCAAGGAAAGCATTGACGCCTCCTACGGGTCAGCGGGTGGCCAACCCGAGCACATGGCCAACTCGCCCACGTGGTTGCTGGACAACTGGATTTACTCGGCCAATCACTCCAAGCGTTACCGGCTCAAGGACGGCAAGTTTATCGGGGAAGTGACTGGTCTGCGTGGCCAATGGGGAATGACTCAGGACGATTTCGGCCGGCAATTTTACAACTCAAATTCCGACTTCCTGCGCTCGAATTTTATTCCTGAGTCGCTGGCCCGGCGCAACCCCAACTACACGGCCGCGGCGGGCCTCGGGGTGCAGGTGGTCAAGGACCAGGCGACATGGCCCTCGCATCCCACTCCGGGGGTGAACCGGGGATACGACCCAAAACAGCTCCGGGAGGATGGAACGCTCGCGACCGCCACGGCTACGTGTGGAGCCTCCATTTACCGTGGCTCTCTCTTTCCCAAGGAGTACCGCGGTAACGCGTTTATTCCCGAGCCTGCTGGCAATCTGGTGAAGCGGATGATCCTCTCTGAAAAAAACGGGTTGGTCTCGGGGACACACGCCCTTAAGCAGACCGAGTTTTGGACCTCCACGGACGAGCGTTTCCGCCCGGTGTCTTCCTACTGTGGGCCGGGGGGGGCGCTTTATGTCGTCGATCTTTACCGGGGCATCATCCAGCACAAGAGCTTCCTCACGCATTATCTGGTGGCAAACATCAAGGATCGCGATCTTGAGATGCCTTTCAATCAAGGCCGCATCTGGCGTGTGGTTCCCGACAAGGCCAAGGCCACGCCGGTGCTTTTGCCGTCTGAGAGTCCAAAGCTCGTGGCTCTTTTGGAGAGTACTGACGGTTGGACTCGCGACACGGCTCAGCGCCTGTTGGTGGAACGCAAGGACGCCGAAGTGGTTCCCGCTTTGACGGGTCTGGCGCACAAAAGCAAGTTACCCTTGGCCCGCTTGCACGCGCTTTGGACTCTGGAGGGGATGGGAGCACTGGCGCCGGAACTGGTGACTGATTTTTTGAAGGATAAGGATTCCAAAGTGCGGGCAGCAGCAGTTCGGGTGACGGGGCGTCCGCAGGTGGGGGAGCTTGTTAAAATGGTGGGCGACCCGAGTGTTGACGTACAAATCGCGCTGGGATTCCAGCTGAGCGCCTTTCCTGAGAGTCAAGAAGCAACGCTGACTCTCGCGCTCAGCGCGGGAGCGCAGCCGCTTGTGCGTGAAGCGATCCTTTCGGGGTTGCGCGGCCGGGAGCTCGAGACGCTTCAGGCGCTTTTGGAAAAGAAGGCCAAAACGGAGCCGACGGCGATGTACGAGGCACTGGCCCAGGCGGTACTTTCGGAGCGGCGTAAGGAGCGGGTAAAAACGCTTTTGGAGGTGATTGCAGCTCAGCCTGCCAATGGAGCGGTGCAGGTGGCGCTTCTGAGCGGAGCCTCCGGGAAGGTGAAGACGGGGAAGAGCGGGGCTGCGGTCAAGTTGCTTTACCTTGATAGTATGCCTTCCGAATTGGCGACTCTTTTGGAGGCGTCGAATGCGAGCGCGAAGCCTCTCGTGGCGGCCTTGGAGGCGCGTCTGGCATGGCCTGCGAAACCCGGCGTACCGCCGCCGCCCGTGATCAAGCCACTGACAGCCGAAGAGACCGCGTGGTTTGAAACTGGCAAGGGTGTTTACAATTCGCTTTGTGTGGGTTGCCACCAGCCCACCGGAACCGGAATGGACGGGCTCGCGCCTGCCTTGGTCAACAGCGAGTGGGTGTTGGGAAAGGCGGAAGTCCTTCCTCGCATCCTTCTGCACGGCCTCGCGGGACCGATAAAGGTCGGCGGGCAGTCTTGGAACTTGGAAATGCCGCCGCTTGGTGCCGCGCTTTCCGACGAGCAGATCGCAGGGGTCCTCACGTTCATCCGTCGCGAGTGGGAGCATAACGGTTCCCCAATTGCTCCTGCGACGGTGGCGAAAATCCGGCAGGAATATGCGGCCCGCGTGAAGTCCTGGACCGAGGAAGAACTCAAAGAGTTGATGGCCCCCAAGAAGGCGGCGTCAAACGGAACTGGCGCCGATGCAGGCGCCCCTGTGGCGGCTGCTAAAACCCCGTGAGAGTCGGGTTCGGGGGGGTGGGTGGGGAGGAAGGGGCAACCTGGCCACCTCGCCCCAAGGCGGGCCCTTTGACCATTGACCAAACGGGCGGAGGGCTTGTGGCCGATGAGGTTGAGTTTCGCGGGCGCAGTGGACTGAGTGTCAACGGGTCTGGCCAGTGAGTTGGGTGTATTCGGCGGCGCTGAGAGGCGCGTTTTGCACCCATTTTCGTGCGTCGGCAGGCTTGAGGCGGAAATACTCAGTGGCGGCCTTTTCCAAAGCAGCAGAGCGCTGGTTGCCTAGGGTCGAGATCGAGAGCGCCCACTCCACGGCGGCGGCGGGATCTTTGGCTGCCGTGGCCTCGACAAAGCCGCGCACGGCCGCGGGATAGTCGGCGGTGTTGGTGAGCGCGTCTACGCGTTTTGCTGCGGCTTGAGGATCTCTTTTCGCGGCGGCTGTGAACTGCGCGCTGTAGGCGGCGTCACGGACTTCGCCTTGGGGAAGATTGGCGGCGGAGCCTGCGATTTGAGGAAGGTAGCGGCGCGCCTCGGAGGGGGCGAGGGCGGCGAGGGCATCGGCAATCTCAGGATGGGAGGAAAGGTCCATACCAGGCCAGCGGGCCAGTTCGGCGAGTGCAGCCGAGCGCATGGGACCGGCTGGGAGCGCCTGCGCGTAGGCGAGAGCGTCGGCCGGATCGGAACCTTTGGTGGCCCTGGAGATCATTCCTGAAATGGCCCCTCGGGCGCCGAGTGCGCCGGCGGGGCTTCCGGCGAGCTGGGCGGCGATACCGGTGAGGCGTTCTGGATTTTCTGCAACGAGCTGGGCCAAGGGACCCGCCATGGCGCGTTGAGCGTCTGCGGGCAAACCCGTGCTCCAGGAGGCGAAGGCTTGGGGATCCTTTTTCGCCCAAGGCAGCAGCAATGCGTCCACTCCGTAGTGGGAGGATTTTGCATTCAGCCAGAGCGCGGCTGCTTTTTCAGGAGCAATTTCCGAAAGGCGCCGGGCCGCAAACTGGAAATCAAAGCGTGAGGATCTGTAGAAATCAGTGCTGCTGGCTTCTTTGGCGAGCATCGTTTCAAGGGCCGAGGGGCTCAGTTTGTTGATGGCCTCCATGAGCGCGAGGCGGGACTGGGCCGGGGAGCCGGCAGTCTCGCTGCTCACGGATAATTCGCGCAGGGAGGTCCCTTTGGAGGCGACCTCTTGGAGCAGGATGGAGGACGGCTCTCCAGCCGAATGAAGGCCGGAGAAGGGGGAAGATTTTTGGGACGCGGCGGCCGCCGAAGGGCTCTGGGCCGGAGAATGAATGTGAGGACGTTTTGGAGAAAGGGCGCTGACCAGTTGGAAGCCGGACGCGGCGCAAACCACGCAAAAAACAGGCACAAGTTTTGGGGGCATGGGCAGTTGGAAAAGTTATTTTAAGCGGATGGGGGCCAACCTGCGGCGTAGTTCCACTTTTTCGGATTCCGGTATCGCGAGGTTCGAAATGAACTCGCTTTGAGAGGACCCGTCCGCACGCCGTTGTTGGGCGAGGGTGGTGAAATAATCCAGCTTCGTTCGGGTGGAGCGGAGTTCGGTGCCGGCTTTGACCGCCTCCTCCGTTTCGCCAAAGGTGCGGGTGCGAAAGGTGGCCTCTTGCATCACCGAACTTAACGCCCCGTCGCGGAACGTACCGGGAGGGAGGGACTCAATCCACTGCATGGCCGAGCCCCGATCCTGCTGGGCGAGCGACCACCAGACCCCGCGGGCGGCGTCTTTTGAAAACTGGGGGGAACTTTGTTTTTCCGCGAATTGAATGGCGGGGTCCACGCCGGTTTCGCGGAAGCGGGCCGAAGCCTCGAGCGCGACCATCGTTCCATTTTTTTCCGAATCCGAGAGGGCGTTGAAAACAACGCGCGCGGAGGCCGGGGAGTCTGCGCGCAGCGTGCGTGTCATCTGCGAGGCGATGCGTGCCACGAGGGCGCTTTCGGCTGTTTTGCGGTCTTCGCCGGGTTTGAGCTCGACGAGATTGGCCGCCATCAGGCGGAGGTCCGACATGGCTTTGGCAGGATCGGTCATCGCCGCCTGGGAGGCCACTTGTCCGACCAGGCGGCGCACGGCGCCCTCGCTCTCGGACTTGGTGTTTAAAAGTTGAGGGTTCTCTTTGAGCGCGGCTGTTATTTCCGACAAGTTCCCGGAGGCTTTTCCCACGTTTTCATTGAGATTACCGCGCATTTCTCCAGCAACGCTGCCCCGTAATTTATCCGGGAGCTGAGCCAGCGCTCTGATGGCTTCGGCGCCGTTTTTTTGCGCGATGGCCATAATGGCGGCCTGGGTGATCTTCGGGTCCTCTGCGGTTTTTCCCAACTCGAGCGTGCGTTTGGGATCGAGCGAGGCCATGCGTTCTGCCAAAGCGGCGCGCGCAAGGTCGGAGGGGTCAAATTTGACGCCTTCTGGTTTTGTAATTCCTTGGAGGAGTTCATGGGCGCGCTCGTAATCGAGGTCGCCCAGGGCGCGCGCTAGAAGCAGTTGATCTCCGCAGCTGCCGCCTTTGCTGAGGCGCTCGCTGAGGCGCAGGAGGGCTTCCCTTTGTTTTTCGGGGGCAAGGGAACGGAAGGTGGCGTCGTCTGAGGCGCCCTGCAAGTGGCTATCCCCCGTGACGTTCTGGGAGGAGCCAGTCTCGGCGTTGGGCCCGGCATGGTCCTCGCTGGAGAGGGATTCCAAGTTGATTGAATCGGTTGGTTGGCCGGAGGGCGCTAGGTCTGACCAGTGGGCGGCGACGCCGGCAAGGATTCCTGCGGCGAGGGAGGTACTGAGGAGGATGGGGGGCTTCATGAGCCGAGAACGTGGGGTGGATGGTGCGGCGGGCTGACGCCACAAGCGCGCCTCCGAGAAGTGAAGCGTTGTCCGGCCCTCAATCTTAGGGTCTGAGTGATTTGAAGCCTGCGGTTTGTGCTGGAAAGCGAGGCTGGAGCACGTTTTTTTAAGGAACCGTGTGCTCAGGCGATTTTCCCTAGCGGTAATCGCCGAGGGCGTCGACGAGTTCGTCGATCTGGGAGTGAGTGTGGTGGGCGTTCATGTTGAACCGCAAACGCGCTTTGCCCCGTTTGACAGCGGGATAAATGATCGAGTCGACGTGGAACCCGCGTTCGCTGAGGTCGTAGGCGGAGCGTTCGCACTTTTCTTCGTCTCCGATTAGAACCGGCACGATGCAGGTTTCCTTGGAAACCAAGGGCATCTCAAGAGCTTCCACTTTTTGGACGAAATAGCGCTGGTTATCCCAGAGGCGCTCTCTGCGTTCGGGTTCGTTTTTGACAATATCCAGAGCCGTGGAAACCGCATAGACTTGGTCTGGCGGCATGGTGGAAGTGAATCCGTAGGCGCTGCTGGTGAACCGGAGGGTGTCGGAGATGTAGTTTTCCGTGGCGATGAAGCCCCCAATCGCGCCATAAGCCTTGCTCAGGGTTCCCATCGAGATCAGGCGGGGACTGTTGACCCCGAAATGCTCTCCGATGCCCCCGCCGGTGGAGCCGATCACTCCGGTACCGTGCGCGTCGTCGACATAAAGAGTGGCGTCAAATTCGTCGGCGATTTTAAGGAGGTCGGGCAGCGGGGCGATGTCTCCATCCATGCTGAAGACACCATCGCTGACGATGATTTTTGTGGTTGCCTCGGAAGACTTCAACTTTTTGCGCAGGTCCTCCATGTCGCAGTGCGCGTAGGTGAGTTTTGGGATTCCTGAGAGCGCGATGCCTTCCCGGATGCTGGTGTGGTTGGATTCGTCTGAAAAATAAGCGTACTTGTGGCGCTTTGTCGGGCGGAAGCCATAGACGCGGGGCAACATGCCGCTGCGGGGCAGGGCTGAGAGGACCCCCAAATTGGTCAGGTATCCCGTGGCGTAGAGCATCGCGGATTCTTTGCCTTTGAGAGCGGCAAGTTTGCGCTCCAAATTCACGTAGATCTCCATGTCGCCTCCCAGCAGTCGGGACTCGCAGTTGGCGACCCCGTAACGCTCCAGACCCTCGCGGGCCGCCGCAATCATGCGCGGATCATGGGCCAGCGCCAGATAGTTGTTGGAACTGAAGGAAACCATCTGTTTTCCTTCGCATTCAAAAACTGGATCGGGAAGGGAGGAAACCTGTGGGATCCGGTGGAATGCGGTTTCCTGGGAAGCGATCCAGCTTGTGATTTCACGAAGTTCCTGCATTAAGACAAAGAAGTGGGAGGCAGTGAGGCGGAAAAAAAGTTGGCCAGCATCGCGAGGATACTGGCCAAGGGGAAACGAAATGATGTGCGTGGGGCGGGACCTTAGCGCTCAGCGATGGACTTCACCACTTTCCCGACCGCTGGCCCCGTGTATTCGCTCAAGGGGCGGTACAAGCGGTTGTCTGCAAGCTGTTCGAGGACATGGGCCGTCCATCCGGCAGTGCGGGAGATGGCGAAGATTGGCGTAAAAAGGTCCGTCGGGATGCCCAGGGAGTAGTACACGGTGGCCGAGTAGAAATCGACGTTTGCGTTGAGGTGCTTCTTTTCCCGCATGACTTCGGCGATGCGTTCACTCATGCGAATCCACTTCGGTTCGCCGAGCTGGTCGGTCATTTTAATCGCCATGTTGCGCAGGTGCGGGGCGCGCGGATCGAGTACTTTGTAGACGCGGTGGCCGATACCCATGATCTTGGCCTTCTTGGCGAACTGCTCTTCGAGCCAGGAGTCGACCCGGTCTTCGGAGCCGATTTCCTGGAGCATGTGAATGACTCCTTCGTTGGCACCGCCGTGGAGGGGCCCTTTGAGGGTACCGATGGCGGAGGTGATTGCTGAGAACATGTCGCTGAGAGTCGCGACGGTGACTCGAGCAGAGAAGGTGCTGGCGTTCATGCCATGGTCGGCATGCAGAACGTAGGCGATGTCCAAGGTGTCTGTCGCCTCCTTGGTAGGCGCCTCGCCGTTGATGAGGTAGAGGAAGTGGGCGGCTTCGCCCAGGTCGGTGCGAATGGGTGGCAAATCTTTGCCCTGGCGGATGCGGTGGAAGTAGGCGGCGATGATGCCGATTTTCGCGGTGATCTGCAGCGCCCGCTCCAGGTTGGCGTTTTGGCCTGTGGAGTGGTCAAAGAGGCCCAGCATGGAAACCCCGGTGCGGATGACATCCATGGGGCCCGCGTCCTTGGGCGTGGATTTGAGGAAGGCGATCACCTCGGGGGGCAGGGAACGCGCAGCGCTCAGCTTGCTTTTGAGGTCATCGAGTTGCTGCTGGGTGGGGAGTTCCCCGTGCCAGAGCAAATGGATAATCTCTTCGAAGGTGACTTTTCCGGCGAGTTCGTTGATGTCGTAGCCGGCGTAGATGAGCTGCCCGATGTCCCCAAGGACGTCGGAGATGGCAGTGGAGTTGGCTATAATTCCTTCGAGTCCTTTGGCGACGAGCTGCATAAATTTTGGGGCGGGTTGGCGGTGGTCGGGTTTGTAGGGGGGATGCTAGAGCTTTCCCCAGAGCTTAAGCAAGGTCTCAGCCATTACGGAGGGAGTTTCGGCGACCGCGATGCCCGCTGCTTTCATTGCCGCAATCTTGCCCTCTGCGGTGCCTTTGCCGCCCGAAACAATCGCGCCGGCGTGGCCCATGCGCCGTCCGGGAGGCGCGGTGGTGCCCGCGATAAACCCGGCGATGGGCTTCTTGCAGTTTGCTCCGGCCCACTGCGCCGCTTCTTCCTCAGCCGCTCCGCCGATTTCGCCGATCATGATAATGGCTTCCGTTTCAGGGTCGTCGTTGAACATTCTCAGAACGTCCAGATGCGAAGTGCCGTTGACCGGGTCGCCTCCGATGCCCACGCAGGTGGACTGGCCGTAGCCGCGCGAGGTGAGTTGCCAGACTGCTTCGTAAGTCAAAGTACCGGAGCGGGAAACGACACCCACGTTGCCCTTCTTGTGGATGTAGCCCGGGGCAATGCCAATGCGGCAGCCGCCGTGGGAGTCCTTTCCTTCGCCGGGAGTGACCAAACCGGGGCAGTTGGGGCCGATCAGGCGCGTTGTCCCGCTCGAGATTTTGGCTTTGACTCGGATCATGTCGTTGATGGGAATGCCTTCGGTGATGGCAACCACTAGGGACAGCCCTGCGTCGGCGGATTCCAGGATGGCGTCCGCCGCGAAGGGCGGGGGGACGAAGACTGCTGAAACTGTTGCGCCTGTCTGTTTTGCAGCTTCCTCGACGGTGTCGAAAATGGGGACCTTGTGGGAGCCGTGTTCGAAGAACTGGCCGCCCTTGCCCGGGGTGACGCCTGCGACGATAAGCGAGCCGTAGTCCAGCGAGAGTTGAGCGTGTTTGGCGCCGAAACTGCCGGTGATGCCCTGGACCAGAACGCGGGTTTGAGGAGTAACAAAAATGGCCATGGTAAAATTGGTCTGGAGTTTGGGTTAGGCGGCGGACACGGCGGCCACAATTTTGGCGGCGGCGTCCGCCATGGAGGAGGCGCCCAGGAGCGCAAGCCCGCTCTCGGCCAGTGTGAGTTTGCCCGCTTCCACATTGTTGCCCTCAAGGCGGACAACGAGGGGAAGGGTGAGCCCGGTTTCCCGAACGGCATCGACGATGCCGTGGGCGATGACGTTGCAGTCCATAATCCCCCCGAAAATGTTCACCATGATGCCTTTGACCACTTTGTCGCCGAGGATGATTTTGAAGGCCGCGCTGACCTGCTCTTTGGTGGCGCCGCCGCCTACGTCCAAGAAGTTGGCCGGCCTGCCGCCAGAATGCTGGATGATGTCCATCGTGGCCATCGCAAGTCCCGCGCCGTTGACGAGGCAGGCGATGTTGCCGTCGAGGCCGATGTAGTTGAGGTTGAACTCGCTGGCGGCAACTTCGCGGGGATCTTCCTCGGCCTTGTCGCGCATCGCCACGATGGCGGGCTGGCGGTAGAGGGCGTTATCGTCAAAGTTGAATTTTGCGTCCAAGGCGAGGAGGCGGCCGTCTGGGGTGACCACCAGCGGGTTGATTTCAACCATGGTGCAGTCCGACTCGACGTAGGTGCGGTAGAGGGCGGTAAAGAGCTTGCTCGCCTGCGTCATCAGCGGCCCGCGCAACCCGAGGGCGGCCGCAATTTTGCGAGTCTGGTAGGCTTGGATGCCCAAAAACGGATCGATGGGAAGACGCAGAATTTTCTCAGGCGTGTGTTCCGCGACGGACTCAATGTCGACCCCGCCTTCGGTGCTCGCGATGACCATGGGAGCGGAGGTTTCGCGGTCAAAAAGAATCGCGAAGTAAAGTTCGCGGGAAATGTCGACGGCTTCGGCCACAAGCAGCGTGTTGACTAGGCGCCCCTCGGGACCCGTCTGGTGGGTGACCAAGGTTTGGCCCAGCATTTGTTCGGCGAGCTGGCGCACTTCGGCCGGTGTTTTACAAAGGTGCACACCCCCTTTGAAGCCGTTCTTGAAGGTGCCCTTGCCCCGTCCGCCTGCGTGAATCTGCGCTTTGACCACGATCTGGTCGGCTCCGAGTGCCTCTGCCGCTTTTTCCGCCTCTTCGGGGGTGAAGGCTGATTTGCCTTTTTGGGAGGCGACACCGAATTTTTGGAATAGTTCGCGGGCTTGGTACTCGTGGATGTTCATGAACGATTAAAAATTATTTTGGAGGGTCTAATAAGCTCAGAGCATGTGCTTTACGGGCTCAAAACACTGGGCGGACCTTTCCTGCAGCGAATCGGAGCGTCTCGGAGAGCGCTGATTGGGGGGACTTTTCTATTAGGGAGAACGTGGAATAAGCAAGGGTAGGTTTGCGGGAGCTGACTGATTCTTGACGAAATGTTGATTATTGAAATTACAAATCAAGCAGGGGGCCAGTCACTTGGAGCCAGTCCGCGATTCGGCTAAGGAGCAAGCGCCGGTTTTAGAGGCGCAGCGCAAGGGGCCTTTAAAGCCGGGAAAGGCTCCCAGACTTCTCCCGCGGTTACAATCCCTCGGGGGTGGCCAGCAGTTCGGCGATTCGCGCTAGGAGCCTGCCTGCGCCGCCTCCGTCCAGAACGCGGTGGTCGAAGGAGAGCGTGAAGTGTGCTTCGGTGGCCGGTAAAAAGGTGGAGGATGCGGCGTCCCAGCGCGGGACGACGCGGCCGGCACCCATGCCGAGGACGAGCGTCTGCTCGGGGAGCGGGATGGGGGTGGCCCATTCGAGGCCGAAGGAGCCGAAGTTGGTGACGGTGGCGATGGAGCCGCCCGTAGCGTCGGCGGGGAGGCGTCGACGGCGGGCCAGGTCGACGAGTTCATTATACCTGGCGACGAGCGCATTGAGCGGGGTGCGGTCGGCGTTTCGAAGGACTGGGACGAGGACGCCGTCCTCGGCCTCGACGGCAAAGCCGACGTCTATGGAGCGTGGGTGGACGATTTTGTCGCCGATGAGACGTCCAGCGAGGGCGCTGTTTTCGCCAAGGGCGATGGCGAGGGCGCGCAGGCCGTAGAGTGCAGGTCCGGGTTTGGGGGTGGAGCTTTTGCGGTGGGCGAGAAGGGGGTCGATGACCAGGGGCATGCCGACGGTGGCGATGGGGCGTGTCCAGGAGCGGCGCATGGCGTCTGCGACGGCGACGCGCATGCTGGAGGCTTGGGAGAGTTTTTGCTGGTCGAGCTGGGAAAGAAATTTTTCGAAGTCCTCGATGGTCAGGCGGCCCGCGGCGCCGCTGCCTGCGATGCCTGCGAGGTCAGCTGCATGTAAACCGAGTTCCGCCATGCGTGCCTTGAGGCGTGGGGAGAGGAAACTGGCTCCGTAGGCGTGGGCGGGGACGGGCAGTCCGCGAAGCGTGGGAGCGACTCCGCCTCCGGCTCTTTGGGGCGGAGGGGATTGCAGAAAGGGGGCGGCTGCAGCATCCGCGGGGGAGAAGCCGTGGGGGAGGGATTCCCGCATTTGGGAAGGTTCGGGCAGCGCTCCGTCAAGGCCGAGCCGGCGGGCTTCCTCCTCGGAACACTCGACGTAGCCGAGGGTTTCCCCGACGGCATAGCTGCTTTGGAGCAGAGCGATCCATTCGACGACCTGCCCCGAACAGGGGGAGGTGACGCCCATGACGGCTTTTTGAGTTTCCACCTCCAGAACGTCCTGGTCGCATTCGACAGCGTCGCCTGCGCCGATGTTAAAGGCCACGATGGTTGCTTCAGCGATGGACTCGCCCAACTGGGGCATAACGATGGGGATGCGAGGCATAAGACGTAAGGAAATGAGAGGGACGGGTGCGTGGTGACTTTGGGATCAAAGCCTCAAGAGGTCCCGCAGGGCGTTGGCGATCGTTCGAGCGGTAGGGCGGTGGGTGCCCCACAAGTTGGGGTGGAAGGGAACCGGGGTGTCTTTGCTGTTGAGCCGCATGGGAGGAGCGTCCAGCAGGTTGAACCCGTCGGTGGCGATGCGCGCCAAGACCTCCGCGGTCACCCCGCCCCAGGGCCACGCTTCTCCGACGGCGAGGATCCGGCCGGTGCGGGCGACGGAAGCGAGGACGGTATCGGTGTCCAGGGGCTTGATGGAACGCAGGTCGATGACTTCAATTTCCCAGCCGTTTTCGGCGAGTTCCTCGGCGGCGGCCAGCGCCTCGTGCAGCATTGCGCTGTAGGTGACGACGGTGGCGTCCCTTCCGGTGCGCGCGATGCGGGCCTTGCCAACGGGGAGGGCGGTTTCGGGAAGAGATTCGGCTTTGAGGTGGTAGTAAAGGTATTTGTGCTCGCAAAAAATGACGGGGTCATCCAGCGCGATGGCTTCTAAAAGTAAGGAGTAAGCATCCTCGACGGTGGCTGGGGTCAGGATGATGAGGCCCGGGTAGTGGGCGTAGAGGGCCTCCAGGTTCTGGGAGTGAAAGGGTCCGCTGCCTGGAGTGCCGCCGCTGGGCAGGCGCACGGTGATGGGGCAAGACTCGCCGGTGCGCCAGAACATGGTGGCGGCCTGGTTGACGATCTGGTTGAAGCCGACGGTGGAAAAGTCGGCGAACTGCATTTCAATGACCGGTCGCATGCCCTGGAGCGCAGCTCCGATGGCGGATCCCATCATGGCATCTTCGCTGATGGGGGAGTCGATGACTCTGCCGGGAAAGGTTTGCGCGAGGCCCTTAGTCGCTTTGAAGGCGCCGCCGAAGGCCCCAATGTCCTGGCCGTAAAGGTAGACGCGTGGGTCGATTTCCAGCGCTTTTTTTTGCGCCTCTCGAATGGCTTCTAGGTAGGTGATCAAAAGAGGAAAGGGTGAGGGGCTAAAAAGCGTGGGTGCCTCAGAACTTGGCGGAGTTTCCTTCAGCCAGATGCCGGTGGGAGAGCGCGCACCATTCTTCCTGGGCGGGGTCGGGGGCGGGTTCTCTCAGGGCGTGGGCTACGGCTTCGTCGACCTGAACGGCACATTCGCGCGTCCATACTTCCAGGGCGGAGGCGTCGGCCCAGCCTTTGCCGAGGAGGTGGTTTTGAGCGACTTCGATGCAGTCACGGCCTAAAGGGAGTTCCTTAAAATGGGAGGAAATGTAGTGCGAATCGTCATGTTCACCATGTCCGGCAAGGCGCAGATTGGAGGCGACGATCAATTGTGGGCCGTTTCCCTCGCGGGCAAGTTGGACGGCGCCTCCGATGATTTGGAGGCAGGACTCCAGGTCGGTGCCGTCAACGGTGTGGCCGTTTACGCCGTACCCAAGAGCTTTGTCGACTAAGTCAGAGCAGGCAAACTGGCGCTCATTGGGGGTGGAATACGCGTACTGGTTGTTGGTGACGACCAGAATGAGAGGGAGTTTTTCAACGGCCGCCTGGTTTATGGACTCGTGGAAAGCCCCCGTGGAGGTCGCCCCGTCTCCAAGGCTGGCGGCCCCAACCGTTCCCTTTTTGCCCTGAAAGCGGTGGGCCAGAAGCATGCCGTTGACGACGGACACCATCGCGCCTAGGTGCGAAATCATGGGCAAAAGCCCCTCTCTGGGGCGGCCCCGGTGGACGTTTCCATCGCGGCCGCGCATGGGGCCGGAACGCGCTCCAAGGTAAGTGAGCGTGAAGTCCAGAAGGCTCTCTCCAAAAGCGAGTCGCCCAGCCTGATCGCGGATCAGAGGGGCGAAAATATCACCCTCTTTGAGCGCGATTCCCGTGGCAACGCTGATAGCCTCCTGGCCCTTTCCCAGGAACACGCCTCCAGTAATTCTGCCGCCCCGAAAGAGGCTGGCGATTTTTTCTTCAGCGACGCGGGCCAGCAGCATCCATCGGAAGGCCCGACGGTAAGTTTCAGGAAAGTCGGAGGCTTTGCCAGCACGAATGGGCGCCTCGGCGAGATGCAACATGGGGTTCATCCTAAAGAGGGCTGTCCTCTGGGCGCAAGGGTTCTCCGCATTTTGCGTAAAGCTTTAACATCTCTTCCCCGTATTCCCCGTGCGACCGGCGCCTGCGGCCGGCCTTAGGAAGCGGCCCCATTCACGGAAGGTTCCAGGCCGAGGACCGTTGCCGCGTGCGCTGCATCGCGCTGGATTTGCTGGCGCAGCAGTTCCACCGAATCAAACTTCCGCTCACCACGGAGAAAGGAGACGAATTCAACCTCCAAAACTGCTCCATACAAATCTCCTGAAAACCCCAGCAGATGGACCTCCAGGGTGGGGGGAACGGCGGTTTCAGAAACGGTCGGGCGTGTTCCGAGGTTGGCGACGCCTGGCAGGGCCGCCGCGCCCGCAATGCCCGCAACGCGCACCGCATACACCCCTTGCGGGGGAAGTTGTTCGTTGAAAAGGCCGAGATTCGCGGTGGGAAACCCAAGGGTCCGCCCCAGAGCACGCCCATGCTGGACTTCGCCCAGCACAGAATAGGCGCGACCCAGGAGGCGCCGGGCTTGCTCGAAGTCTCCACTGGCGACGGCATTGCGGATGCGGGTGCTGCTTACCGCTTCGCCCTCCCCCAGGAGCTCCGGAACCCCGATCTCCGCAAATCCAAGCCGCCCTCCAAGCTTGGCGAGGCTTTCTAGGTTCCCCTCGCGGCCTTTGCCAAACGACCACTGATGGCCCACGCAGATCGCGGCAAGCGGGTGAGCGGCTCCGGCGAGGCTGCAAATAAAATCGTCCGCACTGGTGGCGGCCATGCTCGTGTCGAAAGGCAGTACGAGCGCGTGGGAAAATCCCATGCTCCTTAGGAGACGGAGCTTGTGTTCGGTTGCCGTCAGCAGTAGCGGCGCGTTCGCAGGCCGGAGCACTCGTGCCGGATGAGGATCGAAACTCAGCGGGACCGCCGTGCCCTGGATTCGGCGCGCCTCCTCTTGCGCGCGGTCTAAGACCGCCCGGTGCCCCAGGTGCAGTCCGTCGAACACTCCGATGGCCAGCACGACGGGCCCTGGCACCTGCGCCAGTTCAGAGATGGTATGCAGGACTTTCACGCCGCCTGTCTTGATGGGTTGGATGAGGATTGGCTGCGGACAGAAAGGATCTCAAAAGTGCCAACTAGGCCCCTCTGAGCTTCGAAACGGTGGGGAGATCCAGCACTTTGGAGGCGATCCAGGCGGGGTCCTCATTCTTGAGTTCCTCGACGGTGACGGCACCCTCCACGCTAAAGCGGCCCGATTTTGTACGCCGGAGCATCCGCAAATGTGCGCCGCAGCCCAAATCATTCCCAATGTCGAAGGCATAGGTGCGCACGTAAAAGCCTTTGCTGCAGACCACGCGGAAGTCGAGGTCAGGCAGCGCCACTCGGGTGATTTCATGGGCGAATACGTGCACAAAACGGGGCTCCCTTTCCACGGTCTTGCCCTGGCGCGCCAGTTTGTAAAGCGGGACCCCTCCCTGCTTGATGGCGGAAACCATCGGGGGCATTTGGTAAAAATCACCGTGAAATTTTTCGAAGGATTCCTCGATTTTTTCCCTGCTGAATTCAGGAACCGGCAGGGTGTCGACCACCTGTCCGTCTGCGTCCTGGCTGTCGGTGGTGACCCCCAGTTGCATGGTCCCCGTATACTCCTTGTCTTCCGCCATGAGCAGGTCCTGGATTTTCGTGCCGCGCCCGAGGACAATCAGCAGAAGGCCCGTGGCCAGGGGATCAAGGGTCCCGCAGTGGCCGACTTTTTTGAAGCCGAGCCGTTTTCGGACAATGGCCACCACATCGTGGGAGGTCATAGCGGGGGCTTTGTCGATGAGTAGGACGCCGTCAATATCGTGTGAACGCATGAAAGGATGGAAAGGAGTAAAATTCAAAAAACAGGAGGCTGGGGGGCTCGGTTTTTAGAGGAAATCATACAGCAAGGGCGCTCATGTGACGGTCAATGGCGGCAAGCACGCGGTCTTGCACGTCCGCAAGAGAGCCGCCGACGCGCGCCCCGGACGCAAGCTTGTGGCCGCCGCCGCCGAATTCGGCGCAGATGGCGCAGACATCGATCCGGGCGTCTTTGGAACGCAGACTAAGGCGAACGAGGCCGTCTTCGAGTTCTTCGAAAAAAGCAGCCACCACTACGCCTTCGATGCTTCGAATGGTATCAATGAGGCCTTCAGTATCGTCGGGGATGGTGCCGAGTTCCCGGGCGATCTGAGTGCTGAGCGCGAAGCTGGCGACGCGCTCCTGCGAACTAAAACGGAGCACATTCAGGAGGGCGCGCAGCAGTTCCAAGCGGCGCCGGGGGCTTGTTTCGTAGAGGGCCTGGTTGATTGCCCCGATGTTTACTCCCAGGCGGACCAACTCGGCGGCGATTTCGTAGGTACGAGCCGTGGTGTTGGGATACTGAAAGGAACCGGTGTCGGTGGAAATTGCGGCGTACAAGGCGTTCGCCATGGGAGCGGTGAGAGGCAGGCCGCACTGGTGGAAGAGTTCAAAAAGGATCTGTCCTGCGGCAGGTGCCGAAGTGTCGATATAAAGCAGGTCGCCTAGGCGGTCGTTGGAGACGTGGTGGTCGATATTGATCCAGAGCGCGCCGGGGGAGATGTTCTGGAGGCACTGCGCGCCCGCGCGGTTGCGCACAGCGGTATCCAGAATGAGGACGACGTCGAAGGCCTCGGGGTTCTGCGGCGGTTTAGTGATAAGTGCGGCTTCCTGGAGGAAGGCGAAGCGCTGAGGCAGGCCGTCCTCGTTCCAAACCTGGACTTCTTTGCCCAGTTCTTTGAGGCAAAGCCCCATGGCGAGCGCACAACCAATGGCGTCGCCATCGGGACGAAAGTGGCTCAGGACGAGGAACCGTTGCTTGTCGTGGAGGGCGGCGGCAATGGAGGCAAGGGTGGCGTTGGAATTCATGAAACAACCGCAGATTGGAGCGCTGGGGAGCGAAGGGAACCCCGAACCGGGCGCATCAGGCGCCGCCGACGGGGCTGCCGCCGGTCCTAAAAGCGGGCGACTCGGACTAGGGCAGGGGCGGGGCCGTGGGCAGATCGGAACCCTCGACCCCGGGCTCTTCGTTTTTGGGAAGGAGGTGGAGCTCATCCATGAGGTTGATGATCCGCGTGCCGCGTTCAATGCCTTCGTCGAGTTTGAAATGCAGATGCGGCGTGTATTTCATGATAACACGGCGCGAGAGTAGAAACTGCAAATGGGGACAGCGCGTGCGTAGCAGAGACATGACCCCTTTGCGCTGCTTTTCAGTGCCAATGACGGACATGAAAACATGTGCGTTCTTGAGGTCGGGGGTCACGTCCACGTGTTGGACGGTTACTAGCTGCGCATCAAAGTGAATCTCACGCCGGAGCAGGTCTCCCATTTCACGCTTGAGCAATTCGTTGATGCGTTCGAGTCGATGTTTTGCCATGCAAAAAACCGGAGCGAAGGGAAAAAAATCCCCCTAGCCAACCGGAAAGGTTACTCAGAGTTGTTGTGCGACTTTCTCCAAGATGTAGCACTCGATGATGTCGCCTTCTTCGTACTCGTCAAAGTTCCCAAGCTTGATGCCGCATTCCATCCCGTTGCGGACTTCCTTAACGTCGTCCTGAAAACGGCGCAGAGTGGACAGGCCCCCGTCGTAAATGGCCTGACGGCCGCGTAGAACGCGGGCGCGGCCGGAACGGAGGATCCGTCCGTCCGTGACGTAACTGCCCGCAACGCAGCCTTTGGTGAGATCGAACACGCGGCGCACTTCGGCATGCCCCACCACGTTTTCGCGGGATTCGGGATCCAGCATGCCGGCCATCGCCTCCTTCACCTGATCAAGCAGTTCGTAGATGATGGAGAAAAGTTTGACCTGCACTCCTTCTCGCTTGGCGGCGTTGGCGGCGTTGTTTTCGACTTTTACGTTGAAGCCAATGACGATCGCGTTGGAAGCGGCCGCCAGAAGCACGTCGTTTTCAGTGATCGGCCCGACGGCGCTGTGGAGGATTTCCAAGTCGATCTTCTTGCTTTGGATCTGCTTGAGCGAATTGACCAGTGCTTCACTGGAGCCTTGGACATCCGCCTTTACGATCACACGCATAGACTTGCGCTGTTCGTCGGCGATGGACTGGAAGAGGTTTTCCAGAGTGGGCCGGCTCGGAGCCGCAAGTTTGTTGAGGCGCAGCGCGTTGACACGTTCTTCCGACAGAATCGAGGCCGCCTTTTCGTTTTCCATCACCACGAGCTCGTCGCCGGCGTTGGGAAGGCCCGAAAATCCGACCACCTTTACCGGGGTGGAAGCAGAGGCTGATTTGATGGGCTTGTTAGAGTCGTTGAGCAGGCCCTTGATTTTCCCGCTGAAGTTTCCACAGATGAAAGCATCTCCGACTTTGAGCGTGCCCGTGCGTACGATGAGCGTCGCGGTCGGGCCGCGGCCCTGTTCAAGCTGGGCCTCAATCACCGTCGCCCGAGCTACGCCTCCTTCAGTGGCCTTCAGTTCCGCCACTTCAGAAACGAGAAGGATGTTTTCAAGCAAAGCGTCCACGCCTATCCCCTTGAGTGCGGCAACCGGCACGCAGATGGTTTCTCCGCCCCAGTCTTCCGGGGAGAGTCCCTTTTCCTGGAGTTGGCCTTTGACGCGGTCGATGTTGGCCCCGTTGGTGTCGGTTTTGGTAATGGCAACGATGATCTGGACCTTCGCCGCGCGGGCGTGTGCCAGGGCTTCCACCGTCTGGGGCATGATGCCGTCGTCGGCAGCCACCACGAGGACAACGATATCGGTGACATTGGCCCCGCGGGCGCGCATCGCCGTAAAAGCGGCATGGCCGGGGGTGTCCAGGAAAGTGATGTTGTGGTCTTTGTACGCAACGGAATAAGCTCCGATGTGCTGTGTAATGCCACCCGCTTCGCCTGCGGCGACTCGCGCTTTGCGGATCGAGTCCATGAGCGTGGTCTTGCCGTGATCAACATGCCCGAGGAACGCCACAATCGGCGGCCGAAGCTTGAGTTCGGCAGCCTTGACCTTTTCGGTCACTTTAGGGGGCTCGACGACCTTTTCTACCTGCTTGTGGACGCCTGCTCCCTTTTCACGCTTTTCGCGCTCAAAGGTGTATCCGTGCCTTTTGCAGACAGCGCTGGCGATTTCAACGTCGACGGTCTGGTTGAGATTGACAAAAATGTTCATCCCCATCAGATCGCGGATGACCTCGAAGGGTTTGAGCTTGAGGGCAGTCGCCAAGTCGCGCACGCCGATCGGAGGCTTCAAATGGACGACCTTGTCATCCACCGGCGCGACTGGTGCTGGCGCCTCAGCGGCAGCTGCAGCTGCGGCTGCGGCTATGGCTGCTTCTTCGACGGCCGCAGTCTCGGCTGCAACCTCGGCGGCTTCTGCGGCAAGTTGTTCGGGCGTAATTTCGGGCGCCTCGGGCTCGCGGAGCTTTGAGATAGAGGGCAGCGCTTTGAAGGGCCGCAGCGAGCTTGTTGTACGCTTTCTTTCGGGCTTGGGCTTGTCGTCGATGAGCGAGACCGTCTCCGGCTTTGGAGCCGGGGGCGGCGCGACCACAGGCGCCTCGGGTGCTTTACTCTTTGACCCGGAGGCAGCAGAGGGAGTGGACCGCGTAGGGGTCTTTTTTGCAGCGGAGGATGCAACTGCCGGTTTCGAGTTGGAGGAGCGTGGGGATCGAGTTGCCATTCAGAGGATGTACGAGGAAGAGAGAGGGGGGCGGGTGATCAGAAAGGAGGTGAAAAAAACGGAGAACTAGGCTTGCACGCCTCCGGAGATCGCGGTTTGAGCGGATGCGTAAATCTGCTCTGCAGTCGTCAGGTCACAACCCACCACATCGGAAATGTCCTGGGGATCGCCAAGGGCATCGGCACTGACCATGCCGGCTTCTGTGAGTTTGCGGGCGACGTCTTCAGAGACGGAAAGCGCCTTCATCAGGCCGGCGATTCCTTTTTCTACGTTTTGTTCGAAAGCCTCCCGAACGGATTCGTCCTTGGTGATGGAAATGTCCCAACCGGTGAGCCGGGAAGTGAGGCGCGCGTTCTGGCCGCGTTTGCCGATGGCCAAAGAGAGTTGGTCATCCTCCACTTTGATGTTGACGTTCTTTTTTGTCTCGTCGAGGGAGAGGGACTTGATTTTTGCGGGCTTAAGCGCCTCGATAACAAGTTCTTTGATGTCACTACTCCAGCGGATGATGTCCACCTTTTCGTTGTTTAACTCGCGCACGATGTTCTTCACACGCGCGCCCCGCATCCCTACGCAAGCACCCACTGGGTCCACTTTTTCGTTCGGACTCCACACGGCGATCTTGGTCCTATGGCCAGCTTCGCGTGCAATACCCTTGATCACTACGGTGCCGTCAGCGATTTCAGCCACCTCAGTTTCAAACAGCCGCCGCACAAAATTTGGGTGGCTCCTGGAGAGAATGATTTCTGGACCACGCATTCCGTTTTCCACCGCTACCACGTAGGCGCGCACACGGTCGCCGACCGCGTATTCTTCGGTGGCCACGCGTTCGCGGTTGGGCATGACGCCCTCAAACTTCCCGAGGTCGACGATCACATCCGATCGTTCAAAGCGCCGCACAGTGCCGTTGATAATCTCTCCGGCGCGGTCCTTGAATTCATCGTAAATCATCTCCTTTTCCGCCTGGCGGATGCGCTGCATCATCGCCTGACGCGCGGTTTGGGCCGCGATGCGACCAAAGTCCTTGGGAGTCACCTGCACGTCAATTTCGTCTCCGACATGGGCGTCGGCTTTGACTTTGAGCGCCTCAGTCAGACTGATTTCGTCGTGTTTGTTGGTGACTCGCTCGACAACGATGAGTTTGGCAATTGTCTTGAAGGTGGATGCTTTGGAGTCGAACTCGACCCGCAAGTCTCGGGCGGGCCCCACTGCCTTGCGAGCGGCCGTCAAAAGGGCGTTGTTCATCGCTTCAAGAAGCACTTCGCGCTTGATGCCCTTGTCTCTCTCAAAAAAGTCCAGACCTGCCAGGATTTCGCTGTTCATACTTATGGAGGTGCCAGAGACGAAAAAAAGTGGGTCCACTGAACCCACTTTCACACAACGGGCCTTCTGGGCCTGCCTTCACTCTCTAGCCGGTCGGGGAGGTTAGTCGCCTGAATCGGGAGAGTCAAGAGGGAACGAGGAGATGGGACGGGCCTGTCTTCGGGAGGCGGTTTTGAAAGCTGGCTATACAGGCGAAGTGCATTGAAAGAGGCTGTGCTCTCACGCAAGGGGCTGTGCTCTCACGCATGGGGCTGTGCTCTCACCCCACCCCCAGCACCCGCCCTGAGCTCTGGCGGGAACCTTCTTCTACAGCCCCAAGCACTCACGCTGCCAAGGCAGCAGCGACTCAAACGCTTGCTCTTCGTTCCGGGAAAGTTGTTCCAGAGTCGCCTTTGGAGCGATGAGAGTTGGATCCAGGCTCAATTCCTGAGCGATGGAGTCCCGTGTTTTGCGTAGTTCTCTGAAGCGAGTCTCTTGTTCCTGAGTGGTCCGCAAGCGCGGTTTGCGAATGGCCTTCGGGTACTCTTCCTCGGAGAGCGAAAGAGCGGAGGCCACGGCCTCATGCATTCGCACCAAACGAGACCCGCGCAGATGTCTTGGTTCGGGTGGGACGCCCTTGTCGAACGCCTCTGAGAAGTCCAGGAGGAGGTCGTTGTTGAGAATGTGAAAGGCAGGTTTGTCTACCGATTGAGCTTCCTGGTCGCGCCAATGCCAGAGGGCGCGTAAAACAGCCGTCCCCCGCGCGCTCAAATCGGCATATCCGCTGATTCTCCAAAGGGTGTCAGGGTCGCGCTCGCGCGTAAACGCGGCGGAGCGGATCGCTTTTTCGCACATTTGCTCAAACCAGGTCCAGCGCCCGAGTTCCCGCAGGCGGGCTTCCTGGATTTCAGCGAGGGTAAGCAGATTCAGGGTGTCGTTTACCGCATACGACAGCATTTCCGGAGGCAACGGCCGCCTCGCCCAGTTTGCTTTCTGGGAGGCTTTTGCCAGCGTTACTCCGAAATACTGATGCAACAGGGCAGCCAAGCCGAACTCTGTGGCTCCGCACAGGCGGGCAGCCAACATGGTGTCAAAAAGAACCGTGGGACCGTTGAAGCCGCAGCGCCTAAGCAGCCGCAAGTCATAGTCCGCGCTGTGGATGACCACTGTTTTCCCTTCGAGCGCTTCAAACAGAGGATCCAGTGAAAATCCGGCCAGAGGGTCAATAAGCAGGTTCGTGCCGGGTACGGTGATTTGAACCAGGCACATCTTGTCAAAGTAACAATGAAGGCTGTCTGCTTCAGTATCCAGGGCGATCCTAGGATGCGGGGCGAACCATTGCACCGCCTCTAGAAGTTCAGCAGCGGATGAAATCATTCGGAAAGGGGGCGCATCGGCCACGGGGCGGCCGGGAGAAGTCCCGGATGGAGGTGCTTCTGGATTGCGGCGCCCGGCCCGGTTAGCGGACGAATATTCCCTAGGGGGACGCGGCTTCGATTTTCTGGTTCTGTCCTGCCGTGAGTCCGGTTCCGCCTCAATACCGGAGGGTGTAGAAAGCGTTTTTCTGGGGTGGTTTGAGTGCGGTTTTGCGTCTGCGTTGGTTTCTTCCTTGGTTTTGGCCCCAAAAAGGCGCTCCACAAGACTTTGGAACCATTTTTTGGGCTTGGGGTCCGTCGCTTCGAACTCGCCGCGCAGGGAGGGGTGGGGCCGAAGAGGGTCGGAGTCGCTCATGCCCGTAATCCGCGCAGAAGCAACTCTGCGTTTGAAGTGTGATTGCGCAAGGCCTGGTTGAGAAGTTCTGTGGCTTCGATGGGCGGCAGGGCGGCCAGTTGGCGACGCAGAACGCTGATTTTGTCAAACTCCTTGGGATGGTAGAGAAGTTCGTCCCGCCGGGTGCCGGACTGAGGGATGTTGATTGCGGGGAAGATCCGCTTTTCTGAAAGCGCCCGGTCCAGTCTCAGTTCCATGTTGCCAGTGCCTTTGAACTCTTCGAAAATAAGGTCGTCCATCTTGCTATGTGTTTCCACAAGAGCCGTTGCTAGAATGGTCAAGCTGCCGCCCTCCTCGGTATTCCGGGCGGCGCCAAAAAACTTTTTGGGTTTGACGAGGGCCTTGGCATCGACGCCGCCCGACATGATGCGGCCTTTGTTGCCCTGCATATTGTTGTACCCGCGAGAGAGGCGGGTGATCGAGTCGAGCAGAATCACGACGTCTTTTTTGAGTTCCACGAGCCGTTTGGCCCGCTCCAGCACCATTTCCGCGACCTGAGTGTGGCGCAGGGCGTTTTCATCGAAGGTCGAGGAATAGATTTCGCAGTCCAGGGCGCGCCTGAAGTCGGTGACTTCCTCAGGTCTTTCATCCACAAGCAGGAGCAAGAGCACGGTATCCGGGGAGTTGGAGCGGATGGCGTGGGCGATTTCCTTGAGCAGGATGGTTTTACCAGTGCGCGGTGGCGCCACGAGAAGACCCCGCTGGCCCCGGCCGAGCGGGGCGATGAGATCCACGGCCCGCGGGCTGATCGAGCGGTCCCCAGTGCGCTCCAAGACGATACGCGAGGTGGGGTGCATGGCTGTGAGGCGTTCGAAATCCTTGGGTTCGGCCCACTGAGCGGTTGGGATTCCCTCGATGGTGAGGATTTCCTCCGCCGCAAGAAACCGTTCGCGGTCGTGGGGCGCTCGCAGGCGAGCGCTCACGAGCAGCCCCGGCTTGAGGTGGAGCTGGCGCTCGATGAAGTGGGGGATCTGGACGTCCTGGGGGAGGGGGCGGAAGTTGTAGCGTTGCCAGCGGAGGAAGGCGGCCCCTTGGGCGTTCACATCCACCACGGCTGAGGCGGTGATTTGGGTGCCCCTTTCTGCCAAGGTGCGACAGATGTCAAAAACCAAGTGGTGCCTCGATTTGTCTGGGTGAAAACGCACGCCGTATTGCGTCGCCCGTTCCGCCAGTTCTTGGAGTGTCAGCTCGTGGAGTTCTTCGATGTCCAACGCTGCTGGCGCGGCGAGGGGGGCTGGCCGCTCCGCCGGAGCCTGAGTGCTGCTTTGAGCGCCACTTTGAGTGTCACTTTGCACGTTGCCTGGGTGTTCCGGGGGCAGGGAACCCTGGGAATGTGCGGCTGATTCGGGTTCGGGCTCGGGAGTCGACGTGGTCACGGATTCAGGCAAAATGGATTCAGGCAAAATGGATT
>QQND01000022.1 GCA_003402745.1 Verrucomicrobiota bacterium | reverse complement strand
GGCAGGGAGGCCACTCGGCCCCCCCCTCTTATAACACCCTCTGCGCCAGTAGCGCAAATACTCACTAGGTCGGGAGATGTTTTTTTTGGGTTCACGGGGCCTAGAAAATCGGGAGGGGAGACGGTTTTCTCTGTAAAAAGCCAGGTCGGGAGGTGGGGTGTTTTCGGTGTTTTCATCTCCCGACCTAAAATCGCGTCTGTTGGGAATATTCATGCCAGATAAACCACCACTTGTTCGGGTGGCGGCGCTCACGAGCGCCCAGGTGCCTCCCAAGGATTACGGACCGTGACCTATACCACACCCCTCCCTTCCCAAACTTTGGCGTAGACCCTTCACCGGTTTAAGAAGGTGGGTGAGGCGATGTTGGCGCGGGACTGTTAAGGCAGGTAAAGCACCAAAATACCTCGGGAAATAGAGGTGACATGGGCGAAGGTGTTGAAGCTTTTGTTGAAGCTTAGCCTTTTGAGTGATCTGTATTTAGGTGTAAGTATCTGAATATAAGAACAATATGTGCAGCGGATGGCGGTAAGCCGAATTCTGTCCGGAGGCCCCGAGGGGCTCCGTGACGGCCATTTCTCTCGTCCCGCCGAAACGGAACGCCCTGCCGTGGCAGGGTGCGACTAATACCCGGAGACGGCTCCGCAAAAAACGAAGCGGGCCAGACGCCACTCGTCCCCTGTTCTGTCTTGCACCACATGGGGTTTATCCTGCCCCGCCGGTTACCCGCCGGGCGGTGGGCTCTTACCCCGCCTTTTCACCCTTACCCTCGGTCCAAAAGCGGCTCGCGCCTATCTCGGGCCTCAGGGCGGTTTGTTCTCTGTGACACTTTCCGTGACCCAGCCCTTTCGAGCCAAGCCCCCGCGTGTTCTACACGGCATGTTGTCTGGAGGTGTTCGGACTTTCCTCTAGCCCGGTTCCGACCCGCAGCCACCCAAGGGCAACTCCGCACCATCCCCGGACCAGCGACCGTCTGCCATCCGCTGCACTCAATCAGAGTACGCCAGCTTTTGGCTTTCGCAAGGGCCAGCAGCGAAAATTCGGAACCCGCTCCCTCATGGGCGGCGCTTGCATGCGCCACCCGATCCCGTCACGCAAGGCTCTCCGGCCGCGAAAGGCGGACTTCCGAAAGCCCGAGAACAGAAACCCGTTTCCCAGCGCTCTGAAATCAATAAAAACACCCACGCTTCAACAATTTAAATACAACAAAGCCCTGGAAAAATTGTGTTCTCTGCGGCAAAAACTCCGGGTTGTCTTGAAAGATAAATAACGACCGCCACCCTCACGCTATAAAAAAACCGCTCACTTTCTCCATTGAGTTTCTCTAGTCTCGACCTGCTAAGATTCCGACGTGCTCACATTTACTAAAATGAACGGTGCTGGGAACGATTTCGTGATGATTGACAATCGTTCCGGCAGTTTTACTTACGAAAAAACGCGGATCGCTCTTCTCTGCGACCGCCATCGGGGCGTTGGCGCCGACGGTCTCATCGCGGCAGAACTTCCTGCATCAGCCGGCAGCCACCTCAAAATGCGATACTTTAACGCCGACGGCGGCGAAGCAGAGATGTGCGGAAACGGAGCGCGCTGCTTCTCGCGCTTCGGTGCCAGATTGCTGCATCTCAAAGACGAAATCACTTTTGAAACCCTCGCAGGTAACCTCACCGCCCTCCTTCTTGGAAGCTTTGTACAACTCGGCATGAGTCAACCCCACGACCTCGCCCTTCACGCCCAGATTCTGGCTGCGGACACCGCCCTGGAGGTGCACTCCCTCAACACCGGCGTTCCTCATGCCGTAGTTTTCTGCGAGGACCTCCCCGCCACCAACGTGCGCACCCTCGGCGCGGCGCTGCGCCACCACGCACACTTCGCACCGAAGGGCACGAATGCCAACTTCGCCTTCGTCCATAGCCCAGGCTCCCTATCGGTGCGAACCTACGAACGGGGCGTCGAGGACGAAACCCTCGCCTGCGGAACAGGCGTTGTCGCCTGCGCCCTCCTGCATCACCTGCTGCACGGCGCCCCCTCCCCCGTAAACGTGCGCGTCAAAGGAGGCGACACTCTGCGGGTGGCCTTCGAATACCACAACAACGCCTTTGATAAGGTTTCCCTTACCGGTCCCGCCGACTTTGCCTTCGAAGGGCAGATCCCTCTTTCCTTCGGAACCGACGTCCCCTAAATCCCTGAGCGCCTCCAGCGGCCCGCCGGCAGCGGTCCGCTGGATTGGAGCGCTTTTTCCACCCGCACCAAGGCTCAGGAGACCTTCACCTCAATCCGTTTTGCGGCGCTTTCTTTGCTTTTGGGTACGCGCACCACCAAGACCCCCTGGTGAAAGTCAGCCTTCGCCTTCTCCCCCTCCGCGCCGGAGGGCAGCGAAAACGTACGCATAAAACTCCCATAAAACCGCTCCGCCCTGTGGAATCGCCGGCCTGCCTCCTCCTTCTCCGCGCGCCGCTCTCCAGAGATCTCCAAGATCCCGTTTTTAAAAGTCACCTTCACATCGGCCTTGGCCACATCAGGCAGGTCCGTCTTGATCGTGTATTCCTTTTCGTCCTCAAGGATGTCAACCTGCGGCGCCCATTCTTGGAGCCCCAACCGAGGCTCCTGCGTAAAGCGAAACGGAGTGCGTTCAATCAGGGACTCCAGCCGGCGCTCTATACTTTCAATCTCCCGGAAGGGATCCAGCGGCGAAACGAGACTGGTTTGGAAGGGGTTCCATTTGGTAAGAGTACTCATAGTTTGTGTGTTTTTTTGACTTCCTAGATGCCGGTCCGTTGTGGACCGCTTTCAGGGGCGCCGCCCGGACCGCTCGCCTCGGGCTCGCGCCGCCCGGACCGCCCCCCTCTGGGACCGGTGCTCTCGGCCCCGAGACGAGGCGCCCCAGGCGGGGCCAACCCGCGACATCCAGTCCCGGTGACTCCCCACCATGCGCTACGGAAACGAGCGGCGTTTGGCCTTAGGAAAGTGGAGAAAATTATCAAATTCAAAAAAGGTGCGGCCTCTTGCCTGCGGCCGCTCAGCAGAGTTAGCCTACCCCTTTTATGTCTACGGTATCTGCCTCTGTTTTCTCCCGAAAAAACCCTTTTCCCGCTAAACACGTCCTTAACAGGCGCCTCAGTGGTGCTTCCTCCAAAAAGGAAACCCGCCACCACGAACTTTCGCTCTCCGGTTCAGGCCTCTGCTACGAAGTTGGCGACTCTCTTGGCGTTTTTGCAAGCAACGACCCGCTCCTTGTGCAGGAAATCATCAGCATGCTTGGCGCCACCGGAGAGGAGACCATTTCGGGCAACGATGGTTCGCCCAAGCCCCTCCGGGAGGCACTCTGGAGGGATTACTGCATCACCACCCCCTCCAAAGAGTTTCTCGCCGCGCTTGTCGCAAAGGCGGGCGAAACCGCCGCAGAGATCGCTGAACTCACAGGGGACTTGACCCGGAAAAAAGACCTGGAGAATTACCTGTGGGGGCGGGAGATCATCGATTTCCTGCTTACATACCCCATGCTCCTTTGGACACCCGAGGAATTTGTCAAATGCCTGCGCAAGCTTCAACCGCGCCTGTACTCCATTGCCTCCAGCCAGAAAGCGGTGGGGGACGCCGTCCACCTGACCATTGCAACCGTGCGCTACGAGACCTTTGGTCGCAAACGCAATGGCGTGGCGTCCTCCTTCCTTGCGGATCGCACGGGTGCGGGTGGCGTCGTGCCTGTTTTCGTGCACACCGCCAAACATTTCCGACTCCCTGAGGACCCGACCACGCCGGTCATCATGGTGGGGCCGGGCACTGGGGTGGCGCCTTTCCGCGCTTTTCTACAAGAACGCAAGGCCCTGGGCGGTGGTGGGCAAAACTGGCTGTTTTTCGGCGAGCAACGCAGGGATTCCGACTTTTTATACCAGACAGAGCTGGAAGAACTGCAGCGGGATGGGGTGCTCTCTCGCCTGGACCTTGCTTTTTCAAGGGACCAGGAAACCAAGGTCTACGTGCAGCACAAAATGAGAGAGGCTTCCGCGGAACTATTCAAGTGGCTGGAGGCAGGAGCGCACTTTTTTGTTTGCGGAGATGGTGAGCGGATGGCGAAGGACGTCGATGCAGAATTGCACGCAATTGTTTCTAGGGAGAGCGCCTGCAGTGCTGAACAGGCGGCGGCATATGTGGAAGCCCTAAAACACGCAAAACGCTACAAGAAAGATGTGTATTAGAGTCTTATTATATTAATTTGCCTACGAACTGTTTAAGAAGTCCTAAAAATCCTTGCCCCGCATTCAGTTTCAAACGCGAAGCACCCATAGTGTGGACCCGTTTTTAAACAAGCCTCCCAGAGGAGATGGAGTGAGCCTGCTCTGAAGATGCAACCGGTCTCACAGGGGCGCCCTCCTGTTTCTAAAAAAAACCGCTCTTTTAAAAAATCCCTGCACTGATTCGGGCTCAAACGGGAGACCAACCCGGTCTTGTTGCGGCGCTTGAGCTCAAAGCCGACAAGGGTCTTCATGCGGAGTTTTTCCCCTCGGAATCGTTAGCTGGCCCTCATGCTCCGGTTCTTGGGACTGACGAGGCCTTGGTCGAGGTTCCAACTTATGTGTTCGGCGTATTGATCGGGGGAAGGCTCCGCATGGAGGGCGGGACGCATGCAACGACATTTGAGTACCCCGGAGTGTCTCCACCATAGGGAATCCCCTCAGCGCTGAAGGCGTCTATCACCCAACGCTGTTTGCTGATCACCGCTAAGATCACCCTGTTTCCAATCTCGGCTTCCGTGCCGATTTTTTGATACCCCCATCTAGAGCTGAAAGAGGTCTTGCTAGCCAGTACCGCTGCCACCTGCTGCGAAGAGTGTCGTATGTGGATCCGCAGCGCCCTGCGGAGTGCCTTGGCCCTCTGTGAGACGAAACCTACATTCGGAATGCGTGCTCGTCTTCGACGCCTAAGCCTAAGCTTTGCAGGCATCTCTAGAAAGCATTGCAGAGCATACCTGAGGTGGTAAAAGTCGTGCGTCACACCCATTCATCCCCTCCCGTGAAATTCTCCCGTCTGCTTCTGACTTCGCTGTTTGCCTGGTTTTCACCCGTCTTCTCCCAACCCCTGTGTGCCCAGTCAGACGAGGGCAAACTGCGCATCCTTGTTTTCGGAGCGCATCCGGACGACGCCCAATACAAAGGTGGCGGAGTGGCCGCTAAATGGGCGAAGCTGGGGCATCATGTGAAGCTGGTTTCCGTCACCAACGGCGACATTGGCCACTGGCAGTCGGCGGGCGGACCGCTTGCCCAGCGTCGACTCGCGGAGGTCAAGAAAGCCGACGCCATCGTAGGAGCAGAAACCCAGGTGCTGGATATCCACGACGGCGAACTCATGCCCTCGCTGGAAAACCGCCTGAAAATCATCCGCGTCATCCGCGAATGGAAAGCGGACATCGTGATTGCACACCGCCCCTGGGACTACCATCCGGACCACCGCTATGTGGGAGTCCTCATGCAGGACGCCGCCTTCATGGTGACGGTCCCCTTCATCTGCTCAGACATACCACCGTTGAAGAAGAACCCACTCTTTTTGTACTCCAGCGACGGCTTCCAAAAACCCTACCCCTTCCAAGCGGACATCGCCGTTTCGATCGACGATGTGTTCGAGCAAAAACTCACAGCGATTCACGAGATGCCCTCCCAGCACTACGAAGGCGGCGCAAGCGGCAGCGAAGAATACGTCGCCAAGGTGCCGCCAGCCTCCGACGAAGCGGGCCGCAAAGAATGGCTGCGCAACCTCTGGGTTCGCCGCCAAACTCACGAAGCCAATAAATTCCGAAGCGTCCTCAACAAATGGTACGGCCCTGAAAAAGGCGCTGCCGTAAAATACGCCGAGGCTTTCGAGATTTGCGAATACGGCCGCCAACCAAAGCAGGAAGAGATCAAGGTACTCTTCCCCTTTTTTCCTTAGGCCGTTTCCCGCCCAGAGGCAACACCTCCCCCTTCTCCGTGGCCTAAAAAACGCCCCTCATTTTCCGCAATCATCCCTAGTTCAACGGTTCGGCTGCACTCCGCTTTTGAAGACGTTCCTCGATGGTAGCGTCCTTGTTTTCAATTTGAAATTCTCGGAAAACGACTCAAGCGAAAAAATCAAAACGAAAGCAACCAAATTTCCCTGCATAACTCACTGCGGATGATAAAACTTCAGGACGCTACCAGACAATCCCCCGCCTGGTTTTTGACCATGAAGCGAGACGCAAATCCTTACCCCAGTTACGGCCTTACTTTAAGCGCGCACCGCCCTCTATGAAAACCCCATTAATCGCTTCATGCGCGCTGGTAGCGCTCGCAGGGACCTTGCTTGCGGAAAGCACCCTGCACCGCCCTGCGCCAAACCATCTCCTGCTTCTCGACCGTCGCGTTGTTGCGTCGGCTTCAGGAGTCGAGTTGGTGGTCGGCCGACCGCAACGCGACGACAGGAATCCGCTGCTACCGAGCGACGGGCCATGGGAAAATGCGACCAACAATTATTATCCGAACGTTGCCTGGGATGCCTCCGAGCGGCGCTGGAAGCTGTGGTACAAGGACGTTCTTGCAGATGCGGACGCGATTGCAAAAATGGACACGCCGTCAACGGTCCATAACGTCGGCTGGTACCTCCTCTATGCAAGGTCTGCGGACGGGATAAAGTGGGAACGGCCGGCGTTGAAACTTCACCGGTTCGACGGCAACAGCGACAACAACATCGTCGCAAGGGATTGTCCGAACGCAGGCGTCTTCTTGGACGAAGCCGAGACGGAGCCCTCGCGCCGCTACAAGATGGTTTACGACGTGGGCCTGGGAAAGCCGCGGGTGCGCTTCAGCGCCGATGGAATTCACTGGAGCGAGGGACCTGAGCCAATCGGCTTTAAGGCCACGCAGGGGGATACCCACAACAACGCGTTCCGTGACCCAAAAACAGGGAAGTTTTTGTGGTTCACAAAAACGTATTTGGGCGAACGCTTGGTGAGCCGTCTGGAGAGCGATGATTTTATAAACTGGCGCGCCGGAGGCGTGGTGCTGCGCAGCACCCTTGCTGAAGGCCGGACCTCTCAAACCTACGCGCTGACCGTGTTTCCTTACGCCAACGTGTATCTCGGATACCTGATGATGTATCATGTCGCTGACGGACGCAAAGTAGACTGCGAACTCGCGTGGAGCCCGGATTCGGTGCATTGGGAGCGCGTGTCCCCTGGACGCCCTCTGCTGGCGAACGGACCGGCGGGATCTTACGACGGCGGCTGCATCTATGCACAGGCGGGGCCGGCGGTCATCGAGGAAGGAAGGAACGTGCTGTATTACGGGGGAAGTCCGACCGTGCATTTGGGTTGGAAGCGCTCCGGTGCCTTGTGCCGCGCGACCCTGCCGGAAGATGGATTCGCAGGATACCGCGCGAAGGACGGTGGCGGCGGTCAGCTCGTTACCGCTTGGCTGCGCCCCTCGGGGAAGGTTCGTGTGACGGGGGAGGGCGACTACTCTTTCACCGAGGAAGCAGGGGCGTCAGGAATGGTGCGGCTGAGAGTTCGAGTCAAGGCGGGCGCGGTGGTTTATGCCATTCACGGGCTGGAGTTAGCGGACGAGACTCTCCAGGCAGAAGAGGTCGCCCATTTCGAGCTCGGACCCGTGCGCACGGGCTCCGTTCGGTTGGGATTCGAAAGTCTTCTGGAACAATGGAAGGGCGCAGATTTAATGGAGGCGACGCTGGGAGGGGGCGCAGTCACGGTGACTCGCAAGCCAGGGTTGCGGCCGTTTGCTTTTGGGACGATTTTCGCAGGAGATTGGACGCAACACTTCGGGGGAAAAGGGGTGCGGCTTTCGGCCCGACTGCGGACCCCGAAACCGGGGGCAACGGTGCGGTTTGAAATTTTCGCAAAAGACGTTTCTCAGTGGTACCGAGAGACGCCGGAGCGCTCGGGAGGGGATTTCGCGAATTTCAGTGTGGATGCGGATTTTGGCTGGACTGACGCGGAGGCGCGGGCGGCTGGCTGGGTGCGGAGCGAGCAAGCATTCGGCTGGCGGGAGACTTTGCAAAACGCGGGACGCGTGGTGGTGATGCCATCCGGGGAGTTTAAAGAGGACCGCTTCGATCTGTCTGAGGTCTGCGTCGAAGCTGTGGGAGCGGATCGAAAATAGGTCCCAGAGTGAGCCTGGGAAGTGGAACACTGAGTAAGCTTGCAGGTGCACCCAGCAAAAACGTTATCGAAAACGATTGTCTGAAAATCACCCCTTTGCGGCGTCAGCTATTTTATTTATCTGTCTCGACACTGCGGGGGATTCATCCTCTTGGTTCACCACACCGGATGACATCCGCCATTTTTATAAGCCGCGGTGCTCTCAGGAATGGTTAAACAATTGACCTCCATCCCGATCGTTCCAGGCGATCCCCAAGCCGAGCCTCTGAGGAACTGTATAGTGCCCGCCCTCGCGCACGAGAGGGTCCTTCAAAAATACGTCTGCCGTGTCCAGCACGTTGGGGTTGAACTCGCATAAATTACAATTCACTGCGGCCGCGGCAAAATGGAGCGCGGCTGCGATTTGCGGCCCCATCGCAATGCTCAAATGGGGTACGGTCTCGCCGGCGAAACCCTCTGCAATTCGCATCGAGCCAGTGATGCCGCAACGCCCCAGATCCGGTTGGAGAATTTTTGCGATCCCAAGAAACGGTCGAAGTTCATGCAGGCTCCTGTAACTCTCGCCGACGGCGATGGGAGTTGTTACCGCAGCAGCGAGAGCCGCGTGGGCCTCAACTTCCTCGGAATACGCGCGGCCCCCTCCGGAGAAAGCTCCCGAAGTTCACGAAACGAGGTGAGCACAGGCAAGGTCGGGGATGTTTGCCCCCAAAGGGAGCAGGGCAAAAACAGTAGCAAAATCAAATACTTGGCGGACATTGGAAGATTTTGCTGGAACGAGCTTTATCCCGTTAAAGTGGCCTGGAGAAGATGCCTCCACTCAAGGGCGAAAAGACGTTCTCAGTCCTTTTCCCCTATTCTCGGACCGGTGGTCGATAGGCCTCTTTCATGGACCTTTCCAATTCCGCCAACAACTCGGGGTGCCCTGACGCGACATTTGTTGCTTCCCTAGAATCCTCGGCAAGATTGAAAAGTTCTACCTGAAGAGCCTTCGTTTTTGCCGCGGCGCCCTTGGAGGCATGCCCTCCAGTATTGAGATGGATTAACTTCCAAGGCCATTTTAACAGGGCGGTTTTCCCACCTTGTTCATCAAATTCCCAATAGAGATAGGGATGATTTTTCTGATTTCCTTTGCCTAGCAGCGTCGGAACCAGAGAAAGCCCGTCACACTCGGAGCTGACCGCCACACCCGCCAGCTCTGCCACCGTCGGCAGCAGGTCTTGAAACCCGCTCACGTGCTCCGTGACACCTCCCGCACTCACCTTGGAGGGCCACCGCGCAATCAATGGCACCCGAATTCCGCCATCCGTCATCGCTCGCTTAATTCCATTCAATCCGCCGTTGGATCTAAAAAAGTTGGAATCGTGAAGCCCCTCCGCGTGCGGACCGTTATCGCTAGAAAACATGATCAGCGTGTTGTCATCGAGGCCCATCTTCTGGATCGTCGCCGCTATCGCCCCGACTTCGTTGTCAACAAAACGAATAAACTGCGCGAAACCCTTTTCCACATCCGGCCAGTCTTTGTTTGCAAACTCACCATAGTTAGGCGATTCGAGTCCATGGCCAAGGGGGGAGTTTTTACCCGCCTCGTTATTGGCGTGCGGCAGATTCAGCGCGTAATAGAGAAAAAACGGTTTGTCATTCCCCTTCTGAGACTGAAGATACTTCTGCATTTCCTCGGAGATCAGCCCAGGCGCCCATTGCTTCCGTCCCGCTTGCGTCGCGACACCCTTGCCCTCATTTCCGCCTTTTCCTGAACCCTCGATTTGCTCGTTATTTAAAATGACGCGTTCTCCGTTTCGAACCAGAAAGGACGGATAGAAATTGTGAGCGTGGCTCGTATCGATGTAGCCGAAAAACTCGTCGAAACCCTTCCGTTTTGGATCATCTTCAGTTTTTGATTTTCCCAGCCCATACTTTCCAAAACAGGCCGTCGTATAACCCGCCTGTTTGAGAAGCTTTGGGACAGTCAAATCACTGTCGGGAAGAATCCAGTCTCCATTCCCTCGGATACGCCCGTGACCGGTGTGTAGCCCCGTCATCAAAACCCCTCGCGAGGGCGCGCAGACGGTGTTTCCTGCATAGTGACGAGTAAACCTCAAGCCTTCGCCGGCAAGTCGATCAATGTTCGGCGTGCTAAGCGTTGTCTGTCCATAACAGCTCAGATCCCCGTAACCTAGGTCATCTGCGAGAATATAAACGATGTTGGGGGGACTCGCACCCCGTGCGGGAAGTGTGATCGCCGCAACCGCAGCCAAGAAAATAGCAGTGAGTCTTTTCATAAAAATGAGCCTCGGATTGGCATAGGGAAGGCGAAGGCGATTGCAGTTGAGAGATTTAGTGCAAGACCCACTGGGGGGGGGCATAAAATCTGCCAACTCATTTCGTACTGCCTAATCAAGAAAATGAAATCAATCTCGCTTTGTTTCTGCAGTGAAACTCCGTTCCCCCCTCCTTGTCCTGCCAATCCTTGCCCTATTGCTCCAGTTCATGACGTACGCTTCTGCCCAAGGTCGCCGAGCCTCGCTGAATGAGGCATCAGGGAAATTCGGAAGATTGCCTCGCTTTGCAGTCGGCAGGCGAGTTCGTAAGAATTCGGGCCAACCATCAGAAAAAACGAAGTTGCCCATCATGTTATAAACGCCGCGTTCTATTCGGCAAAGGACCGGCCTTCCTCACCCATCGCCGGCAGCTGTGTGTGCCTCTCATCTTTAGGGGCGTTGGAAAAACGGCCAGTCCCGTTGTCCAAGCCATTCCAAAACTCAGGGCACCCTGATCAAGGAGACGCGCCGCAAATCCATCACAGCCCCCTTTTTTTCTAACGGCTTGACCCCAACACTTGTTTTCCCAGCCGGCAACTCCAGCGCCCCCACCCTTCTCGGAACAAACCGCTGAAAGTGCCCCGTGTCAGCAACCGTGAAACTCAACTTCGCATCCCCCACGGACACCTCGACTAACGAGCCTCCCTTTGAACAGCCCTGGAGCACTTCCACCGCGTAACGGCCCGCCTGCGGAATTTCACAGTCCCATTCCGCCCAGTCTTTCTCATCGACCCAAAAGCCTAGCGTGTCTTTCTGAGGCGGAGCTTCGTAGCGCAATTTTTCTCCGTGCACCTGCGCATCCCTGGCTTCCAGATGCACCAACCCGGACACCTCCTCGGTCCCGACCGCGATGCCCGCGGACCCTTTTCCCCCAGCACCGCTCATCGCCTTCCTCCACGTCTCCATCGGGACGGCCATCTCAGCGGCAGTCCCGCGCAGTTCGATCCGGGAAGGGTCGAATGCATCATAACACGCCGTCCAAAGCGCCGGTTGAAAAGCGGGATTTGCCCTCGGCATCGAAGCATTGACGCTACGACGCCAAGCTTCCAGTTTGCCCCGCATCGCGGCTACCCGAGCGGGTTCCGACGCCGAAAGGTCGTTTTGTTCCGAGGGGTCCGCCCTGACCTCAAAAAGCTCCATACGTCCGTCTTCGTAGTGCTCAAGCAGCTTCCAGTCCCCCTCGCGGATTGCCCCGGAAGGCCGCCCGCCCTGGTTCGTATAGTTGGGCATATGCCAGTAAAGGGGTCTTTCCGCAAGGCTGCCACCTCCCAAAAGCACAGGCACAAGGCTCGTGTAATCGCAGGGCTTGCAGAGTTCCGCTCCAGCCAGTTCCACGATCGTCGGAGCCATGTCCGCCAGCACCACGGGTGTACTCACCAAACCGGGCACGACTTTGCCCGCCCAACGAACAAGAAGCGGGTCCCGAATCCCGCCCTCGTACAAAAACCCTTTTCCCGCGCGAAACGGCGTGTTGTGTGTGGCGGGGGTGTCGCGTCCTTCAAGCACGTGCAATCCCCCGTTGTCGGAGCAAAAAACCACGAGCGTTTTTTCCCGCAAGCCCAGCGCATCGACTTTGTCCAGAACCCGCCCGACTGCGGCATCGAGGGTTTCGATCATAGCCGCATAAACCGGATTGAATGAGCCCGCCTTGGCGGCGATCCGCTCGGGCTGCGCGGCCAACGGTACGTGCGGGTTGTCAAACGCCAGGTAAAGAAAGAAAGGGCGCGTGGCGTTCGCCCCCAAAAACTCCTCCGCTTTCGCGACCTGCCCAAACTCCCCCTTCCCGCCTTCCTCCGCCGTGGGCACTGTGTTGGGTTTGCCTGCAAATACAAAGTCAAACCCCCGGGAAGCGGCATCCAACGGTGCCCGCCCACCAAGGTGCCACTTTCCAATACACGCTGTCGCGTATCCCGCCTTTTGTAATTTCTCGCCCAGGGTCGGGGCGTCCGTGGAAAGGCCGGAGGGCAACGGCGGTTGCAGGAGACGGTGCCCTGGCCAGTCGGCGCGTCCCGGCAGAAAGTTTGTGAGCTGCAAACGGGCCGGATGTTGCCCGCTCAAAAGTGCGGCGCGCGTCGGCGAACACACCGGATGCGGAGCATACGCATTGGTAAAACGCTTCCCCTCAGAAGCTAGGCGGTCGAGGTTCGGGGTTCGGTGACCGGCGCGACCATAAGCGCCCAAATCGTTAATCCCAAGGTCATCTGCCAGAATGAACAGAATGTTCGGACGCGCGGCGGGGGGAAGGGCCGAACCATCAGCGGCACAACACGCTAGAAGGAGGAAAAATAAAAGGCGTTTCATAGGGAGAGAGAAAGACAACTTTAAAGGCGAAAGCTGGAAACATCCTAGCTATTAGTGACAACCCACGCTGGACCCCTCAGGCAATTCTGCGGCGGATGAAACCCAAGTTCTTGTAAGGCTCGGCCCCCGTTCCGTGATTCCTCCGCCCCAGGGTCGGCTCCATTCCACCGCCGAAACTGCAACGCGGCGCAGGCAGCATGCCAGGTTTTTCACCAGTCGAAGTAGCCGATAAAAACCTGGGTTTTGCTTGAATCGAGGCTTCCAGATGCCCTGGCCAGAGACTTTTACGGCCTCTGTTTTTCAACAATTTTCCAGAACCATTGGCGCAACTGCTGCGTGGACGGGCGATCATCCAGAAACATGGCCGTGGAGTGAAAGCCGAGGCCTGAGTGAGCCCACGTCACCTGCGTCTTCATCACATCAGTCACCGGACGAAATTTGTCCTCCGGGTTATCGGTCTGGAACACGCCTGCGCCCTGAAAGCGGGAGGCGCGTTCGATCGCGCCCTCAAGCGTCTCACCATTCCATCCGTCGCCGTCGTAGTGCTGGCAAGCATGAAAACCTTTCCACAGACCGGCAATACTGCTGTCTCTCAGTCCAATATAACCACAGGCAATCGCACCGCGGGAAAAGCCCGTGAGCACTACGTTGTCCCGGTCCCCCCCGAACTTGGCACACACTTCAGCCACCATCCGAATGACATAATCCGCGGTGTCAGCCGCATTGCCCCAGCCGTTTTCAGCCAGCTTGCCGCTCACGCGGTCGAGAAAAGGCATGCCCAAACAAATTGCTCCCTTGCCTTTGGTCATGCCGTAGCCGATCACGCACTGGTCGGGCAGTCCCGTGGAGTAGCAGGCCGCGGCATAAAAGACATTGCCCGGATATTCTACAATAACGGGATATTTCTGGTTAGGCCGCCAATCCTCCGGAAGATTAAGCACGCTGTAAATGTCAGTTAAGGCATCATCCAGAAGGCGGTAACGCACGCGTTTTCCTGGCGCGGGTGCGCAGCTTTCGATGTCAGGGACATCGATGCGGCCGGCCGGGCGCTTCCACTCCGGAGCCAAGCCTTGGGCGGTAATTTTGCGCACCTCCACAGAAACGGCCCTAGTAATGCGCGACCCGAACTGCGGAGGAGGATTGGCTTTTTCGTCCGCCCTCTGCGGGCGAAAGATCAGCTCGGCAAGCATGATTTGCACGTGTCTCACATCTCCCGGATTTATTTTCGGCGTGCCGTCAGGAAACGCAGCGCGAAGGTCGCACGAAAAGGAACGTGTCTGGTGCGGCGCAATTGCAGCCATATCCAGCACCGCGTCCCATCCATGTCGCCCGACGACCCAGAACATCACGCCGATGGGTTCGTCCCCGGAGTTGTAGATTTCAGCATTCACGGTCTCGCTTCGCGCAAGATCCCAACCGGCGTCCGGCGCCGGAATCACCGCCCACGCCTGTCGCTCTGCTTGTGCTGTAGAGAGCTTGAGCACGCCATCTGTCCACTCTGCTTGGATATCCCGCAGTTCACCAAGCTCGGAAGAACTGCGAAAGTGCGCCAGCAACGAAATCGGAACCTCTGCTTGCACTTGCATCAGCAGCGCGAGCAGTACAGCCGCAAACGTCCATTGAGGAAACAACGGGAGACCAAAAAACAGGCTCTGGGGCTTCACGTCTCTGCTTCTCATATTATTGAGTCTGAAAATCTCGGCGGGGGATTGAACTGTTCGGCCGTCCTGAATGCGCCGTCGCGGCCCGGGCCTCGACATTGCCTTTGCATGGCCAGGGGGGATGCCCCGAGTTCCAAGACTTCGTTCAAAATGGAAGCCATCTCCAACGCCACGTCGAGCCAGAAGAGAGTGAATCGGGCGGGCGGACTCCGAGAGCCTGTAAAACGGCCAGATCCCTGTTCAACCCTCCAAGGCTGAGCCAACAGTTTGCTCGCAGGCAAATTTGCGCGCAGAATTTTGTTTTTTGGGCCCTCGTTCAGTCGGGGTTCGCTAAAAAACGTGGTAGGGACGCATTTTTTTCGCAACGCTCAGGCTTTTTCGGGGTTTACACTAGGGTAAAGCCAGCCAAACCCTTAAGAACACGACGCCATGGACATCCGCCAACATCTTCCCTCCTCTGCCGATTTCTGCGCCACACGCCGCCAGTTTTTAAACCGTTTTGGCATGGGTTTTGGCGCCCTCAGTCTAGGCGGCCTCCTCAGTCAGGCCGGTTCCCCCTCCCTAGAAGCAGCCTTCAATTCTGGCAGTTCACCCATGGGGCCCAAGGCGCCTCAATTTCCAGGCACCGCAAAACGGGTCATTCATATTTTCTGCCAAGGTGGGCCCTCTCACATAGACACTTGGGACCCCAAGCCGGGAATGGCGAAATACGCGGGCCAAGATCTCTCTCAAATTGGGGGTCTGCCCCTGGCCTCCCAGTTTGCGTTCAAGAAGCGCGGTCAAAGCGGCGTAGAGGTAAGCGACCTCTTCCCTAAGATCGGGGAGAGCATTGACGACATTGCCGTCATCCGTTCGATGACCACAGACATCCCAGCGCATGAATTCGCTACCTTGATGATGAACACCGGCTCTGGGCGCCTTGTGAAACCTTCTGTCGGTTCCTGGACCCTGTACGGTCTCGGCTCTGAGAACCAGAATCTGCCGGGCTTCGTCGCGTTGGGCGGCGGCCTCGGGGGAGCAAACAACTGGCGCTCCGCGTTTTTGCCGGGGGCGTACCAAGGAACTCTTGTCAGCAACGTGAGCGCGCCTGCTGAAAAGATCATCGCAAACATCAAGAGCTACCACGCCTCCCAAGAAGAGCAGCGCAAACAGTTGGACCTGCTGCGCACCTTCAACGAGGAGCACTCCGAACAGTTGAACCGCGAAGCCGCCTTGGAATCGCGCATTCAGTCCTTTGAACTGGCCTTCAAAATGCAGACAGAGGCGATGGAAATTTTCGATTCGAGCCGCGAGCCTCAAAACATCCGCGAAATGTACGGGGACTCCGAAATGGGCCGCCGAATGCTCGTGGCTCGTCGCCTGGTTGAAAACGGGGTGCGTTTCGTCCAAGTTTGGGCGGGCGGTTGGGACCATCACACAGACGTAAAGGGCAACCTCCAGAAGCAGGCGGACTTGGTCGACCAACCCATCGGCGCCCTGCTGCGCGACCTCAAGCAGCGCGACATGCTCAAGGACACCTTGGTGGTCTGGGGTGGAGAGTTCGGCCGGACCCCGCGCCACGACAAGGGCGCCCGGGGCGAACCCGGCCGTGACCACCACAACCGGGCGTTCTGCGCTTGGATGGCCGGCGGCGGAGTCAAAGGCGGTCAGGCTTATGGGGCCACCGACGAGTTTGGCTATGATGTCGTGGAAAACAAAGTCCACGTGCACGACCTGCACGCCACCATGCTCCACCTTCTCGGTTTCAACCACGAAAAACTCACCTACCGCTACAACGGCAGGGATTTCCGTCTCACAGACGTCTACGGAAACGTGGTGAAGGACCTCATCGCTTAGAAGGCTGTCCCCGCCGCCGTTGTTGCTCCGCCTCTCCGCGTCCAAGCGCCTCCCCTCACTCCCTATGAAACACTTGTCTCTCCCCCTTGCAGGACTTCTGCTTTCGGCCCTGACCGCAGCGGCAGCCCTCGACACGGCGCAGACCGACTTCTTCGAGAAGCGGATCCGCCCCGTCCTCATCGAGAGCTGTTACAAGTGCCATAGTGCCGACAGTGAGAACATCCGAGGCGGCCTGCTTGTCGACACGCGGGACGGCCTTTTGCAGGGGGGCGACAGCGGGCCCGCCGTCGTTCCAGGCGACCTGAAAAAGAGCGCCCTCATCGCCGCTATCCGGCATGAAGGGAAAGACCCAGACTCGGCAATGCCACCCAAGAAAAGCAAACTGCCCGAAGCCGTGATCGCAGACTTCGAGGAGTGGGTCAAAATGGGTGCACCCGACCCCCGCACCGCCCCCTCCACGGCCAAACACGCTTCGAAGACAGCCCCCTGGGACGCCGAAAAAGCCGCCACGCACTGGGCCTTTCAGAAAGTCTCGAACCCACCCGTTCCAAAAACAGCCGATCCCAAGCATTTTGCACAGAATCCAATCGACCAGTTTGTCCTCGCCAAACTGGCGGAAAACAAACTCGCCCACTCCCCGAAGGCCGACAAACTCACACTCATCCGCCGCCTTTCCTACGATCTGACCGGCCTTCCTCCCAACCCGGAAGAAGTCGACGCTTTCCTCGCGGACAACACTCCCAACGCCTACGAAAAACTCGTGGACCGTCTGCTTGCCTCCTCCCGTTATGGCGAACGCTGGGGCCGGCACTGGCTTGACATCGCACGCTACGCGGACACGAGCGGAGACCGCAAAGTGGGCAAACAGCGTGATCCGCTCTACTCCTACGCTTGGACCTACAGGGATTATGTAATCAATGCCTTCAACCAAGACCTGCCCTACGACCAGTTTTTGCTCGAACAAATCGCCGCCGACCGGCTGCCCGAGGCCAAACAGGACAAAACGCGGATGGCCGCCCTCGGTTTTCTCACCGTTGGGAAACGTTTCATGGGGGTCGAAAATGATGTGCTCGACGACCGCATCGACGTGGTCACCAAGGGCCTTATGGGCATCACCGGCTCCTGTGCCCGATGCCACGATCACAAGTTTGATCCTATTCCCACCCGCGACTACTATGGTCTTCACGGCATCTTTGCCAGCAGCGAGGAGCCCCTCATCGGCCCCGACCTCGCCGACCCAAAAGCCAACCCAGCCTATTCCGCCTATCTCGCAGAGGTGGACAAAGTCGAAAAAGAAACCAAGGACTACGAGTTCTCAGAAGCCTCCCGGATCATCACCGGAATGCTGGACCGCACCGGCGACTACCTGCTCGCGATCCGCGAAGCCTCTAAAACGACGGACACCTCCAAAAAAGGCGGCAACTTCCGCCTGGCCGCCAAGAACCTGGGATTGAAAGCTGAAATCGCGGCCGCGCTGCAGGAGCAGGTTCGCCAGGTAGAGGCTTCCAAAAAGATGAAGACCGACCCGCTCCTTGGGCCTTGGTTTGACTTCTCCGCGCTTCCCGCCGACCACTTCGCAGAGCTCGCGCCCGCGCTGGCTTATGAGATGGCGGCATCCACGGCGTACAATCCTGCGCTGGTAAGCACCATCATAGACATGGCGCCCTCCTCGATGAAGGATGTCGCAGCCGCCTACACAAAGGCGTTTGGCGAACTCAACAAGGCACTCGGCCTGCCCGAGTTTGTCGGTCGCAACGCAGCCAAAGGCGGCTTCCAACTGGCCAAAACGCAGAAGCCGCTAGCGAATCCCCCCCTAGAGTCTCTGCGCAGGGACATCTTCGCAGTCAACAGCAGCCTGCGCCCCACAGAGAGGACCGTTGCCTTGACCTTCGGCGTGCAGTTCACCAACTCCATGGCGATCATCCGCGGCAAAATCGCCGTCCTCAACCTCACTCACACCGGCGCCCCAGTGCGCGCCATGCCCCTCATCGACAAGCTGAACCCGCGCGACTCCGCAGTCCTCATCCGGGGCGAACCAAACAACCGAGGACCGGTGGTTCCACGCCACTTCCTCACGCTTCTGGGAGGCTCTGAACAAGCCCCTTTCAAAGGCGGAAGCGGACGCTTGGAACTGGCCCGTTCCATCGCCAGCAAAGACAACCCGCTGACGGCTCGCGTGATTGTTAACCGAATCTGGCAGTGGCACTTCGGGCAAGCCATCGTGCGCACCGTCAGCGATTTCGGAACACGTTCGGAGCCCCCCACCCATCCCGAGCTTCTGGACTGGATGGCCACCTGGCTCATGGAGCACGACTGGTCTCTGAAGCAGCTCAACAAGCTCATCGTCATGTCAGCCACCTACCAGCAGGAAAGCCGCCCCACGGACTCCGGCATTGCGGTGGATCCCACCAACCAGTGGCTCTGGCGTTCCAACGTCCAGCGCCTCGATTTTGAACAAATCCGCGACACCCTACTCCACGCAGGGGCCTCTCTGGACGACTCCAGCGTCGGCGGAAAACCTTTCCAAATCGGGGGCACCTCCACGATCGCTGTCTCGGCCAAAAACCGTTATGCGGGCATTGATGCAGGCGCTCTGGCAACCAACCCCAACCGGCGCACTGTCTACGCTATGATTGACAGGGCCGCTATTCCCGAAATGTTCAACACCTTCGATTTCGCCAATCCGGATATCAGCACAGGAGAGCGCATTCTAACCACCGTTCCTCAGCAAGCGCTTTTCATGATGAACAGCCCCTTTGTTGCCGAACAGGTTAGAAATCTTTTCGAGAGGAGGGACTTTCCTAAATCTTCCACGGACGATGAAAAAGTCGCCTTCATTTACCGGACCGCTTTCCAGCGCCCGCCCTCGGCGCGCGAACTCGAGCAGGCCCGCACCTTCCTCAATGCAGACCCAAAAACGCAGCAGGAAACCAACGGCACCCTCCCCCAAGGCGTTGGGTCTGCAGCGGTTGGCCTTAAAAAATCGCCCCCTGCTCAAGCGAACAAGCCGCTGACTCCCTGGGAGCGTTACGCACAGGTGGTTTTCCTCACCAACGAACTGATGTATATCAAGTAGAGGGCGCTCCTGTTCGGTGCCCGAGTGTGCCATGGTTGGCGACTTTCCTCCCATGGACCCCTATCTCGACCCCGACCAGCAGCCAGAAATCACCCTTCAAGCCATAGTCACGCGCCTGGAGGAACGCTCGAGACATCCCGTTTTTCGCGCCTTCACTGAAGATTATGCGGCCGCAATCCCCTCCATGCATCCGGTCTCCGTGCTGGATCTTGGCTGCGGAACTGGAGCGGTGCTGCGCCTGCTGGAGGAACAGCTCCACCCAGACGCCGAACTGACCGGGGCGGACATCAGCGAAAAAATCCTCTGCGCTGCCCGAGCGCTTTCCCAAAACTCGAGAATCCACTGGGACAAAATCCAGCCAGACCGCCTTCCCTACAGGGACGCCAGCTTCGACGTATTGCTCATGCACACCCTCTTGAGCCACGTGCCACACACACATCTCCTGTTAAAAGAGGCTTCCCGGGTTCTGCGCCAAGGCGGCTCCCTGATCGTATTTGACGCAGACCATGCCTCCACGACCTTCGCCCAACCCGATTCCGCCAAAATGCGAGAGCTCGACCACCGGCTTGTCTCCGCAATCACCACCCATCCGGACATCTGCCGCCATCTGCCGCGGCACCTGAAAAACGCCGGATTCACCCTTCTTTCCCACAAAGCACACCCCCTCGCGGAATGCGGCAAGGGCGACTTCTGGCTTTCAAGCGTCAGGGCCTTCGCCAAGCTCATTCCAGCCCTTGGCATCCTGCCCAAAGAGGAAGGCGACGCCTGGACTGCTCATATGCTGCAGTCACACGAGGACGGGACCTTCTTTGCCGCGGGCATCTTTTACACCTTTCACGCAAAAAACGGAGACTGCGTCGCCACAGCCACACATCAAACCTCCCCACACTCGACCTCTTGAGAAAGACGCTAAATTCCCAACAAAGCTGGGCTGCCGCACACGTACTCCATTGCATGAAGAGGTAACTGCCAGCCCGCAGTCAACCCCTCAAGAGGAGCCCCTCTCAGGCAACTAGCCACAGCTTTTCCCCATTTCTCCTCGATTTTAAACCTCTGCCACGCGCGCCAGCCCTCCTTCAACATCAACTGTTGCTGCAAGGTGTTCTCGCGCGAGGAAAATATTTTCCGATGCAATAGGCGCACGCCCCACGAGTCACTGTTCCTCATGGCAAAGCCACTCACCACGCAACGCCTGTGGTAGAGCAGAACCTGATCCAAAAATTCAATCGGACCCAGACGGCTCAACCTGAGTGCCATGTCCCAGTGTTCACACTCCTGCAATTCCTGATCATAAATCCCCGCCTTCTCAAAGGCGGTGCGTCGCGCCACTAAAAGACCTGGGGCAAAAAGAGAATCCGTCCATATGAGCGTTTCAAAAACCGTTGCTTCGCACACGGGCCATTCTTGAATCCGCCCGTTCCTGTAGCCCAACCGGCGCCTCCCTAGGGCGGATAACGTCCCCGGGTTCACGGGTCTTCCCTCCCTGTCAATCAATTCGGCAAGACCATGCGCACCCACCGCCTCCGGATGAAGTTCCAATCGCTCCACCAAAATCGCCAGCGCGTTCGGCTCCCAAACATCAGCAGCATCCATAAACGACACATATTTGCTCGCCGGAATACTTTCCAAAAAACCACGGTTGCGTGCCAAAGATAAGCCGCCGCAGCTTTGCTGAATCAAAGTGAACCGACTGTCCTTTTCCACAATACGCCGAACGACAGCCGGTGTGTGGTCAGAGGATCCGTCATCGACAACAATGCACCCCCAATTTTCAAACCTCTGTCCACGAATACTCTCCAAAGTTTGCCCGATAAACTGCGCCGCGTCGCGCGCCGGCACAATAACGCTAAGCTCCGGCGTGTTCATGACTCGGGGTAGGCTGAAACGTGGAAAAAAGCGTATCCTGCAGGCACCTTAAATTTAACCCATAGTCGCCGGCGGAAAATTCCACCGCCTCCCTCGGAATGGGTTCGTCCGCCGCCACCGCCCGCACCACCACAGCTCCGCTTGCCAGACCGCAAGGTACAAATTCACGCGCTCGCTCCACCGTGTCGATTTGGCCGTAAAAACTGAACCCACCAATTCCATCCAATACATCACCTGGATGCAGATTCCTCTTCGCAACAGCAATCACATCCGCCACAGGCGCCCCGATCGGAGCAATCGTCGGCTCACGATAAATTACCGCTTCTGCCACCGAAAGAGTCGCCTCCAAATGACAAAGATGAAACGGCCGGAAAAAAAGGTAGTCTGGCCCTGGCCCCAGTTTTAAATAATCAGAGTAATGACCCACCCGCTCCCAGTCCGTGCAGCGCCCAATTACAAACACGCCTTCCCCAAAATCCCCCCCAAGCGCATAGTCCACCACTCCAGGCCGGCCTAAAACGTTTCCAAAATCGCGTACCGCATCTTTTATCGTAGTTTTGACCCCGTGCATTCCACGGACCTCCGGAACCAAGCCCGTCGCATTTGATAGGACGGCACTCACCAAGTTCATCTTGGTGCCGTCCATGAAGGAGCATGCAATTTTAGGACTTGTTCTCATCCGAGCAGCCCGCTGCATGGCAGAATCCGGCGTGGCACGCACGTCCACGGAATCCCTGCAATTCACAGCAGCAACGACCTCAAAACCCAACAAATCCGCCCACTCCAAAATTCGCATCAACACCCCTGGGTGATCGCCGTCCGCATAACCGTAAACGACTCCCTGCTGGCGGGCGCGCTCTGCCAAATAACAACCGACGGTGGCATCCAATTCGGCGTTCATCACCACGACATGTTTACCCGAATGAATGGCGCTTAGAACAGAGCGCGCCCCCGGACCGACTGTTCCCGTGGCCTCCACAAGCACCTCTATCTCTTTAAGAGCAAGGGCTGCAGACACTTCTCGACACACACACGCAAGCCCCTGTTCCACAGCAATCTGTAGCAAGCGAGGGTCTTCGCTTATTACAATCTCATCCCGAGGTACGCCCGCCGTCAGCCAGGCTTCAACCGCGTGTTCTACGGTGCGGTTCACCAAAATCGCAGGCTCCACTCCATGCATTGATCGTAGCTGTAGCGCGATGCCTCGTCCCATCGACCCGATGCCGCTCACGGCCACTTTGATGACCCTTCCAAACTGCTGCCGTCTGCGTAATTCACGGTATAAATGCATTCAATTCTTCTTTCCTGGTTTCGTTCAGCCCACCCCCACCCGGTCTCTTTTGGCGGCTCTTACCCAGTGGAATCGGACGCCATTACCTTCTCGCGTTTCGATAAATCGCTTCCACTCCACCCAGTTTCTTTCCCCTCAAGCTTTTTCTCAAAAGACTCAGCGGCAGATTTATAAGTACTCACGTAATCGGAGACCAGCCGCTCCCAGAGAAAACGTTCAGCACCCTCCCGTTGTGTTCGCCCCCCCTCTTCACCCTCCAGTGACTCCATCCACAGCAACCCGCGACTGAGCGCCGCGACATCTCCAGGAGGCGCATGCCGGCACCAGGGGCCCTCAACCGCTATCTCTTTGAGTCCACCCACACAGCTCACCAAGAGGGGCTTTCCCGCGGCCATCCCTTCAAGAGCAACAATCCCCATGGGTTCGCGTAAAGATGGGACAACCAGCCCTCTACACCCGCGCAGCAGAGACTGCACCATAGAACGTCCCGCACGACCCGTGAAATGAACCCGATCTGCGATTCCCAGCGTTCCTGCATACGCTTCCAAAAAATCGAAGTCCGGTCCGTCTCCCGCGATAAGAAGGTCCGTAAAATTAAAATTTGCGCGGGCATAGGCTTCCAAAAGGACAACGAAACCTTTTTGCGGAACAAGCCGTCCCATTGCGAAAAAATACGGTTTCGAATGGGGCCACTTAGTGCCATCCTCAAAGGCTTCTGAGCCCACTCCGTTGTAGATAACTTTTGTTTTTTGCCCCAAAGTGCCGCCCATGAAGCCCTCAATGTCTGCAAGCGTCGCCGCAGAACAGGCCGTTACCTGGTCAGCCTTCGCGAGGACTCGCCGTAGGATTCTATTGTACAAGGGCGATTTGCAGTAGATGTCCTGCGCATCCATAGTCCGCTCTCCTTGAACGCTCACGATCAAGGGCAAGTTCAACGCCGCAGCAGCTTCGCAGGCATACCAAGCGTTGGAACTCACACACTGGACATGTACGGCATCTGCCTTGAACCGCTCCAACGCGCCCACTACACTACGCATTATCCACTTGCGACTCAGATAGAAACTGACTTTTGCCTTCAGCCCGTACTCCGGAAGACGAAACGGAAACCGCCGGACGGCAAACCCTTTCCAGCGCTCCAGCGCAGGCAGATCTCGAGGCCACTGATTTACGCAAATTAGCGATCCAATCCCTCGCTTTTTAAGATGCACGGCAAGCTGCCCCGTCAATTCCTCCACGCCGCCAAGGCTCGGATGAAAGGCACTTGGAAATAAGGCGACTCGTTTCATCGTTTTGCCTCCCGCGCTTGAGGCTGGGTGCATTGCATTCGGGGAAGACCATATAGTTTTTCATAGGCCTCGCAGACGCGCCCCCAATCGTACCGCCGCGCCTCCCGTAACCCCTCTTTTTCTAAATAGCGCCGGAGGGTTTCATCGCGAAGGATGCGGATCAACCCGCGGCCAAGCTCCTTTTCAGAAACAATCAGACCCCGCGTGCCCCCCCGAAGTACCTCGACAGCACCTTTATTTGGCGTTGCAACCACGGCTGTCCCAGATGCCATGGCTTCAATGTATGGCACTCCAAACCCCTCATAGGTGCTTGGCAGGCAGAATGCCCACGCCTGCCGGTAAAGCTCGCACAAAACCATTTCGGGGACCCGCCCAAACCAATGGACATTCGGTCCTGAAACGGGTTCTTCACAGACCACCCACAAGACGGCTTCGGGAATTTGTTTTAAAACAACCGCAGAAAACGCCTCCAAAAGTGCCGCGCCGCGCTTTCTTCCACGGATCGTCCCCACAAACAAAATAGTCGGCACCGGAGCCTTCTTAAGGCCCGGATAAAACCGGTCCAAGTCCACACCGTTTGGAATGACCAGCCCAATCGAGGGAAGATAGCTCCGCGTATTTTCCGACACCGCTACACTCTCGTCGCAAAGATGCGTCGATCCATATTCGCACAAGGCAAGCGCGAGCATCCTTAACCTCTCACGCAGTCCTTTTTGATGCTGAAACTCCGCGAAACAAGATCCGTGATAGGTGTGAATATGGCGGGGAAGCGGCTTGTTCCAAAGAAACCAATCGTCCCCATGGGCGTGCAAAACGTCGAATCTGGAGAAATCAATTCGTCTTAAATCCCAGGCGAACCCAAAGGTGCGAAGCCTTTTTTTTTGCTTCACCTGCACCAGGTTGTACAGCCTTCCCTCGCCAGAGTCGCACTGTGAAAACACCGTCACACTGTGGCCTCTAAGCACCATTTGATTTGCCATGTGGTGGACCTGATAACCAACGCCGATCTTACTGCCACCAGGCAGATATAAGGAACACATCGCGATATTCACACAACCCCCTTTGCCTTTTGTTTTGCACCTCGAAAACCACCCACGCTGCAGCCTCCAGCACGCCCTCCTTAAGCTTCCTTGCTGTATCAAGCCCCCAAAGTGTGTGCCTCCCGCTGTCCTGACACCCTCAAAAGAACGTCTGCAGTAGAGCGCCATTTGGCCCTTGCTGCCCGCTCAATAGAGCGCCGCTGCCATGCCCGGAGCTGGCCCCTGTCAGCACAGAAGACCTCGAGTTTTTGAGCGATTTGCGACGTGTCCTCTGGATCCACGAAAATCCCGGCCTCCCCGCATGCCTCGCTCAAGCCACCATGCGGAGAAGCCATTACCGCCAACCCAGAGGCCATGGCCTCCAACACCACCAACCCGAAAGGTTCCTGAGAACGCGAAATGACCAAGGAAATATCGTGCTCTCTCATTACCAACGGAATCCAGCGCCTGGGCACATGTCCCAGCCAGTCCACCTCCACTTCCGTCATCGCTTTTCGCAGTTTTTTAAAAAAAGGATCAGCCCCAGCTCCTGCGCGCGGATAAAACCAAGAATGGCCCGCTACAGTCAAAGAAACCGGCAGTCCCGATTTTTTTAATTTCCGCACAACTTCCACCGCCAAATCCACCCCTTTATTCGGATCCAGCCTCCCTGTGAACAAAAGGCGCAGGCCCTGGGTTCTTTCTTGTTTGCCGGGAAAAAAGACATCCCCATCCACCCCCGCATAGGCAGTGTGCACAAGCGCTTGAGGAACCTTACATTTTTCCAGAAGCCAATTTTGAATATACTGACTGCAGCTCAAAAATACGTCGCTCGAGGCCAGCCCGGAAATCATATCGCCGCTGGAGTGGCACTCGTTGTGCACCCACACCACCACACGCACCCCAGGCAAAACTTTGCGAACCTCCGACGCCCCTACTAAGTCATTCGCAAGAACTACGACATCCGGACTCACGCTTCTGAGCTCCCGGCGGACCGCCCTCCAGAAGCGACCCTGATTAGGCCAATCCCAATGTCGAACCCGAGCTTCCACGTGGGACACAAATCCTCCCAGCAGCCCATGAATCTCCAGAGGAAGCCGACGGACCTCTCCTGCTGTGTAAAGGGGTTGGCCGTCGTCGGCGGTTAGCACCACAGCCTCATGCCCCTTCTTTAAAATCTCTCGGACCACGTTCATCGTCACCGTTGCAATCGCTCCACCGCTTACGGGTGAGTAGTACTCAAAAGGGAGCATGACAAAACAGAAGCGCATGAATTTCAGAAATTAACGATCTCCATCAATTCTCCGCACACCAAGGACCACGGCCTTTGTTGGGCCCGCTCCCTTGCCCGCCGACCGTAGGAGTCCCGAAGCTCCTCGTTTTGAAGTAAAACCCGCAGCCGCGCCTCGAGTCCAAAAATGTCATCCCTCTCAAATAAAAACCCTGCCGAACCCACTATTTCGGGAATTCCTCCACAGGCGGCCGCAACCGTGGCCTGGCCGGTAGCCATTCCCTCCAGCACACTCATTGGGCAGGGATCCTCACAGCGCGAAGGAACGACATGGATATCGGCCCTTGCCAACAACCGCGGCAACGCAAGCCGATTGACAAAGCCCGGCCGTTCGACTGAGACCCCACGCTGCTCCAATCGGCATGCCAGTGCTTCCAGAAGTTCCTGATAAGCGTTTTTTTGAGGGATTCCCTCAGAACACGAACCCAAAACTTGAAGGTCAAATCCATTAAACCCCTCCGCCAAGCGCAATGCCGCGCGGAGTAGGAGATCTGGCGCTTTTTGACGACTCGTGCTGCCTACAAATCCAATCAGCGGTCGGTCTTTTTTTGTTTTTTGCAATGGAACAAACCGCTTTGAGTCAACCCCGTTGCGCAGAATATGAATCGCGCAGCCAAAATACCCCTCATTCCAGCGCGCACAATCCGCACTAACGGCCATTGCCACGTCCACACTCGACGCGAACCCTTTTCTGACATCCGAGGAACAGTGAGCGGCTTTGTGAAATAAGTGGATAAGTTGAGCTTCCGGAAAACTAGCCCGCAAAAACCAAACCGTTTCCGGAGCATCGTGAAAAACAAAGGTGGCACGGTGCCATTGCTTTTTTCGGATGGTTAGGAAAAGGGTCTCAATCCACTTTTTCTGAAGCGCAGGAGTCAAGTCACCACGGCAGCGGTGCTTTGCCAAAAACCGTTTTTCCAGAAGCGAGGGACAACTCATTTTAACAGTGCGGCCCCAGGGGAGGCACTCAGCTGAAGCGTCCTCAGTCAACACCCACGGCTCAATCCCGAACTCTTGGGCAGCCCTGCACATTTCCCAGATCCACGTCGCCCTGGAACCACTCACCGTAGGGGTGAAACACTCGCCAAGAGGATTCACAAAAATAAGCTTCTTCTCCATCAAGCAACCTCCAAACCCAGCCCCGCGAATGCGCGAACGGGACAAAATACAGCCACGCTAAATGCAGCAGAAACACACGCAACACCGCGAGCGCAGGCGCTGAAACTCGCCGGACTTCCCTCCACTGCGCAAATAGCCGTAGCATTTGCTTTCAAACAAAAAAATGAATGCAACGGGTTCAGGACTCCCGCCCTTCCGCACGGTTCGCACTTACGCCCCTTTTCTCCAGACCTTTTTCGTTTTTCCTCTCCCCAGCGTTTCTCCCGGTCGTCAAAACTTTTGACGGGCTAGGACGACTACCATATCGCCCTAAAAGATGATCGCGCAAACCCTCCATGGTGGTATGAAACTCTTCTCTGCGCTCTTTAGATTTCCCACGGAAAGCACCTCTGAGATGCCTCGCCAAGACAAAGAATAATGCGCTGAAATATCCAATCCCAGCATGTTTGGCGGCGAGAAGAAGGCTGTTTCGCACCGCATAGTAGCTGCGGATTCCTTTCAACCGCATTCCCGACCTGGCACACTTGTGAAAAATACGGGCCTTTGGAACGACCATCACAAACCAACCCTGCGCCCGCATCCGAACGCACCAGTCAACGTCTTCCCACGTCAGAAAAAAGCGTTCGTCGAAGCCACCCACCTGCTCCATGGCGACCATCCGTACAAGCATCGCACAACCGCTAACCCACGGGACATGATAGGGGGCTCTCGAACGACTGGGATGGAGTGAACCATCATGGAGAGCCTCAGCGCGGGGCAGGGAAAGTCGGGAGCCCGCGAACCAGATCCTGCTGGGTTCGTCAAAGTAATGCATCACAGGAGCACAGATCCCAAGTCCTTCTCTGGTCTCAGCCGCCTCCACCAAAGCCCCAATGGCTCCCTGCTCCAAGGTCGTGTCGTTGTTTAAAAGAAAAACATACTGGGCACCCAGACGTTGCGCTTCGGCCAGTCCAAGGTTGTTCCCTCCCGTAAACCCCATATTGCCTGCCGCCCTTAAGATCCGTACTGGGAATTTCTTTTCTTGCAACGTCTCCGCAGACCCATCGGTGGAGCCATTGTCTACAATGACAATTTCAAAGTTTGGATATCCGTCCTGAAGGAGCGAACTCAGACACTCCAGGGTGTCCTCCACTCCATTCCAGATGACAATAATGACGACGACTTTGGGTTTCATTCGGGTACCTTCAACTGCTTATTGAATCGCATTGCCTTCCGCCCGTGCGGGTGAATCCGCAGCGTTTTGCTCCCACTCTCGCCTGCTACCACGCGTGGAAGGCAGTTGATGCGGATATCGCCGCAGTGCGGGCCAGACTTCCCCAAAAAATGGATGAATATTTCGCATCCAAGGCCACACCCAGACCGATGGCAGCCACCGTCCCCCGTAATAGAGCCAGGCCCGCAATCCGGAGTGCGACCAGGAGGCAAGTTTACGCCGAAGCTCTGCCGGAGACCTTGCCCACGAATTATGAACGATCGCCTCGCTCGAATCCAAAAGCCTCTCCCTGACTTCCCTCGTCTCTATGGGCCGTTTAAGCTGAATGCTATGTTGATCACCGCGTACCACGGATCGCAAAAACCTTCCCTCGGTGCGCCTGGAATGCACCAAATGCGACCCGGAACGCACGGCCACTGGAGCGATGTATTCAAAATGATCGAGTCCGCCAACCGCACATACCTCGAGAAACTCACCATCAGCCAAACGGCGGTAGAGCACCCGCATTGGCCATTCCAAGGCAGAAAGTCCAAGTGCCTCTGCACGCCGCAGCGCGGCGTAAAAAGGCCCCCAACTTGGCAACCACTCGTCCGTGTCCAATTGGAGAACCCAATCCGCGCCCTGCCCCGCAAGATCCAATGCGGTGTTTCTTTGAAGCGTATCATTCTCCATGGGATCTTTGACCGGAGCGGAGAAGTGCCCGGGTACGAACTGCATTTTGTCCTCACCGTCGATGGCCCTCAAGCGGCTGATACATTCCTCCACCGGAATGGGGGCTCCCGTCCATCCCCTTCCCGACCTGTCGTAGGAGACCACGATCCGGTGCACGTGCGGATAATAAGTTCGCACGCTATGTTCAAGCCAGGTCGGGTCCGCCGCCAGCACATACGCATTCAACCTTTTCATAAAGTCTTCCCCCTCTGTACCCGTGCCGGAGGCATTTTCCATTCTGACTGCGCCCCCTAAAAGAAGTTCATCAGAGACAGCATTTTACCTTCCATGGTGCGGGCTTCTAAATTGATACCCAGCCGCAATCCGTCTCATGCTCAATGGGTTGAGTTAATTGGTTCAACCACTGCCCCGGGCGCGTTTTTAGTTTCCTTGAATCCCGCTGGAGATATGCTGTTTCCTGGGGTGGCCCTGACTAAGGTCTGCTTTAAGGCGAAGTCTGCGAAAACGATGCCGTTGACAGTCGCCTCCTCCCCGACAGCTCCAGAATAGGGCAGCAGAGGAAGAACCTCCATGAGGCAGGCATGTTCGCACATGTCCAACAAGCCAGAGGCGCAGACAAAGATGTCGACTCTGTAGGAGCCAGGCTTGAGCCAGGGGGTTTGAATGGTGAATTCAAAATCCATCGATTCAGCGGAGTCAAACCACTGCCCTTTAAGCCTCGAATCGCACTGGACTAAAACGGTGCCGACTGAATCAACAATGTGCAGGGAGACGAAAAAGTGTCCGCCAAACGGCTTCCGCTGCTCAATGGAGAAGTGGACGCATTTGAGTTCAGCGCATTCATAAAATTGTTTTTCGGGTGCAGCCTTGACCACGCGCAGTTCGCCTGAGCCGGGGCGGTTGGCCTTTGCCAGCATTCCCGGGCTGTTCTGATGCAAACCTGCGATGTAGCGCTCCACCCCTGATTGCACGCCTCCATCATGAACCAGTCGCCCCGCCTCCAACACCAGCAGCCGGTTGCATAAAGCGGTCACAGACTGCAAATGGTGACTTACAAACAAAACGGTCCGCCCGCTGCGTGCAACATCCCGCATTTTTCCAAGGCAGCGTTTTTGGAACTCAACATCCCCAACCGCCAGAACCTCATCAATCAGAAGAATTTCAGAGCGCAGGTGTGCCGCCACCGCAAAAGCAAGCCGCACGTACATGCCGCTTGAGTAGCGCTTCACAGGCGTCTCCAAAAAACGCTCCACTCCGGAGAATGCCACGATCGCGTCAAATTCAGCCCGAATCTCAGCCCTGCGCATTCCCAGAATGGCCCCGTTTAGAAAAATATTCTCGCGCCCCGTAAGCTCTGGATGAAAGCCCGTGCCGACCTCAAGAAGGCTGCCGACACGCCCATAAAGATCAGCAGCTCCGCAAGTTGGGGAAGTAATTCTTGTGAGGATTTTCAGCAGCGTGCTTTTACCAGCCCCGTTTCTCCCTATAATTCCCGCTACATCGCCGGGAGCGATTTTAAAAGAGACGTCTTCCAACGCCCGAAACGTCGAACGAGGCTTGGGTTTCCACCAATTTTCGGAGCGCTCCTCCAGGGTATACTGCTTGGAGAGCGAGCGTACCTCGATGGCGGTTTGTGAATTAGAGGACATCGGCAAAACTCCTTTCCATTTTCCTGAATGAAACTAACCCGGCAGCAAGAATCAGGAAGCAACACACAAACGCGTACGCCGCCCACGAGGTCTGCACCGGCTCCACTCCCAAAAGAGCAGCCCGACTTCCCTCCAAGACCCAGCTCAAGGGGTTCCATTGAAAAACAGGTTTCCACTGCGCAGGAACCGCATCGAGCGCGTAGGCAACCGGCGAGGCGTACATGAGGAAAGGCATCAGCACCGGAAGCGCATGCTGCACGTCGCGAAAACGCGCCATCACCGCCGAAGCGAGAAGTCCAATCCCCATGCCTGCGGCGAGTGCGGCGGCCAGCCAAACAGGCAAGGCCAGCACCCCCGGCCAAGAGGGCTTGGCCTGCAGAACAATCGCCGAAACGGCGAAAACCAGTAAGCCGATGCCAAAGTCGACCAAGGACGACAAAACCGTTGAGAGAGGCAGCAAGAGCCGTGGAAAATATACCTTCGAAACAAGCGTGGCGTTGCCCAGCAGCGCCATGCTCGACTTACCAAGAGTGGACTGGAACGCGTTCCAGACGAGTAACCCCGCCAAGGAAAAAAGGAAGTAGGATTTTTGCTGGGTTCCCAATCCCGCGACCCATCCGAAGACAACAGCAAAAATACCAGCTCCGGCAACGGGCTGAAAAACCACCCAGAGAACGCCAAGTGCAGTCTGGCGGTAACGTAGCTTAAGATCACGGGAAGCCAGCGACCAAAGCAGATCTCGAAACAACCAAAGCTCTTTAAGATCCAGCCAATAGCGTTGTTCCACGGGCCGTATCCTCAGAACAGCCCCACCACTACTGAACGCCCCAGGCGTGCCCCCCCCTTTACCTAGCTCTTTACCAACCTCTTTACCACCCCCTGGGCCGGTGTCCTTAAATATGCCGCTGCAGTCGTGCGCTGGCGCCATCTCGACCTCGACGGACCCGATAGAACGGAGCTCAGAACTAGCACTACTCGTTTCCATAGTTTCCTCCATTAAAACCCTCCATTAAAACCCTCCTCTGAAAACCTTCCGCCGCCACTGTCATTCCCGATGAAACAGACACCGCACACATCTTACTACGGGGGCGCAATACTGCTCGGCCGTAAAAAACACCTCCGCCACGGCATTGAATCCTCAACGCTCTCTCTGTGCCAATTCGAGCAGGAGCGCCTGGAGCCTTGCTAGCGCAAACTCGGCATCTGGCCCCTCAGCTTCCAAGGTGCATTTCGTTCCGCACCCCAGGTCAGCGCTCAACAAATCGAGGATGCTGCGGGCGGAAAACGCCTCCCCACCCCTCCAAATCAGAATTTTCGAGCTGAACTGCCTCGCCTCCTTTACAAACTCCGCGGCAGGACGCGCGTGCAAGCCGAGGGGATTCAAAATTTCCACCTCGCATTTCATGAATCACCTTACCACCAAACCCGAGCTTGCGCAAATAGAGGACCCCAACAACCTACGCTCAAAATTTCTATTGAGGCTCCCAAACCCAAAAAAGGCGGCTCGTATCAAGTCAACAATGGTTTTTTGACGGAAAGTCGCTCGGAGAGCTGTCGGGGATCTCACACGCTAAACGAATGGGTGGGCGTTCATTCTGTATATGCGCAAATTTCAAGGAAGCTTGATTGGAATGGACTTGATATTTTGGTGACCCTCACTATGGAAATCGAAGACACTCCGCTCGACAACTCTAGCCCACTTCTCTCAAATTGGACAGGGGGCTGATTCATTCTGGGGCCAACCAGTCACAGCCGATTCTGGAGTCAAACCGCAAGAACCGCTGAACCCGGGTTTTGTTTCCCAGACGTGACGCTTACTTCACAAAAACGCCATTTCCGCAGACCACTCTTCGAACGTGAATGATTCTTCCTCCATCTCGCAGCAAGAAAACAGGCAGCGCACCTTGGGTCGGAGGATCCTTGCGCGCACGTCGTCCAGCACCATGTACACCGTGCGTCTGGCAAGCTCCCGAGAAGATGTCAGAGCAGCTCAAGGGCTCCGCTTTATGGTGTTCAATCTAGAACTCCAAGAGGGCCTTGAATCCTCTTTCCTGACCCTTCGTGACGAAGACTCTTACGACGCGGCCTGCGACCACCTTTTGGTCGAATGCGAGGGGGAGGTGGTCGGCACCTATCGGATGCAAACGGGGGAGCGGGCGGGCCAGCATGGCGGGTTTTACAGCGCCCAAGAGTTTGACCTATCACCATTCGACGAGTTGCGTTCCGAAGTTTTGGAATTAGGCCGTGCCTGCGTCCACAGCGAGCACCGGAACATTCACGTCCTCTCTCTGCTCTGGCGCGGGATTGCCGAATACTCCAGAGAGAACGGGTGCCGCTACCTTCTGGGCTGCAGTTCGCTCACTTCACAAGACCCCGAAGAAGGCATCGCGCTGCACCAGATGCTTTCGCAAAAACACCTCGCTGCTTCGCGATTCCAGACGACCCCTCTTCCTGGTTGGGAATGCCCGTCACCCAAAGCCGAACGGGATCCGGCACCAGTCCCCAGGGCGCCAAAACTGTTGACCGCCTATCTTTCCCTAGGTGCGAAAATTTGTGCACCGCCTGCGCTTGACCGGGAGTTCAAGACCATCGATTTTTTGACGCTGCTTGACCTTGAAAACCTCCCAGCCAGCGCCCTCAAATTTTTCTCCTGAATCCGCATCGACAGAGCAATCACTCTCGCGAAGGACGCCTCTGCAAACGCACCCCTCGGATATCGGGCCCTTTCATTTTTTCAACAGATCTTCCCGAGTTCTCATTCAACTGCTTCATGGGCTGCTCCATTTTCAGCGACTAGGAGCGCCGGAGCCTGACGGAAAACCAGCGATCCTCAAGGCGCGGGCGAAAAAACTGCACCGACTCTGCGTGGCGCTCCTCGACCACGTTGAGGTGACGCGCGCCGTGGCAGGAACCCTGCCGGAGACGGGCCTCTTGGTGACAAACCACGTGAGCTTTTTGGATATCGTCTTTCTGGGGGCTTTAAAACCCATGGTTTTTGTTTCGAAGGCTGAAGTGGCGGCCTGGCCTGTTGTCGGAAACATCGCGAGCTGCGCCGGCACGCTTTACGTGGAACGCAACCGGCGGACGGACGTCTCGCGCGTCAACATCGCCCTGCGGCGGGCCTTGGAAGCCGGCGTTCTCGTCACACTTTTTCCGGAAGGCACCAGTTCGGACGGCTCGGGAGTTCTTCCGTTCCAGCCCTCACTGCTGCAGCCTGCAGTGGATGTTGGGGTTCAGATCACACCAGGACACTTGGAATACACGGGTGCGGACAAAAGCCGCGCCGATGACATCGCCTACTTCGGGGACCGTAGTTTGACTCCCTGTTTGCTCGCTCTCCTCAGACGCAGGGAAACATCCGCAACGCTGCACTGCGCGCCTCCGATGGACTCCAGTGTGGGCCGCAAGAGCCTTGCCATAAAGCTGCGGAGCGAGGTCGTCCGCCTTTCAAGCGAGCGGAGACAGTGACGACGGCAGCACGCCTTCGCATGCGCGTTATTTGCCGATGCAAAACGTGCTGAAGATTCGGCCGAGGAGGTCTTCGGTGTCGGAGCGGCCAACCACTTCTCCCGCGGCAGCAAGGGCGGCGCGCAATTCTTCGGCGACAAACTCGGGGGGGAGATTTTTAGTGAAGGCGATTTCAGCAGCCTGCAAAAAGTGAAGGCTTCGAGTGAGACAGTCCTGATGCCGGGCATTGATGGAGACGTCGTTTTCCACGTCGGTCGGCCCCAAGCAGAGCTGCAGCTTTGAGACGATAGCCTCTTCGAGTGCCGCCATGCCTCCCTGCGAAACGCAAGAAATCCGCACTGCGTCCACCGAATTCCAGCTGGCATGCTCTGGCAAATCAGCCTTGTTGAGAACCAGCAGGGAACCCGTCCCCCCTTCGGGAAGCGTCGCAGGAGAGCCGGTTGAAGCGTCAAAAAGGTGGAGGACGAGATCAGCCTGGTCTCGTTGTTTTTTTGCTCGCGAAATCCCTTCCTGCTCGAGCGCGTCCGCTCCGTCCCTGATCCCGGCGGTGTCGACCAGGAGCACCGGCCAACCCTTTACCATGATCGCCTCCTCCAAGACATCGCGTGTGGTGCCTGGTACGGGGCTTACAATGGCACGGTCAAATCCCAGAAGGACATTCAGCAAACTGCTTTTGCCCGCATTGGGAGGGCCGCTCAAAACTGTGCGCAAGCCCGACCGGAGGATACGGCCGTGATGCGCGGTTGCTAGCAAGCGCTCGAGCTCTGCCATCTCCTCACGCAAGCGGCCGAGCATGACCGCTCCAGTGTCTGGAGAAATATCCTCCTCTGGAAAATCGATATAGGCCTCCACATGGGCCAGTAAATCAAGTAAATCATCGTGAAAGGCCCGCATCCAATCTCCCAGGCGCCCCTCCAATTGCCGAGCCGCAGCCTTCAGAGCGAGATCGCTCTGGGCGCCGATGATGTCCATGACTGCCTCCGCCTGAGTGAGGTCCAGTTTTCCATTCAGGTAAGCCCGCCGGGTAAACTCTCCGGCGGGAGCCGAAGTGGCGCCCGAGCGAAGCAGTAACTCCAGCACGCGGCGCGATACTAGAATCCCGCCGTGGCATCCAATCTCAACGACATCTTCGCCCGTGAAACTTGCGGGCGCGCGAAAAACGGTCAGCAGCACCTCGTCAACAATTTCGCCCTGATCACAAATCGCCCCAAAATATGCCTTGCGCGGCTCCAGAGGCTGGGAGGCAATCGCTCCAGCCCCGCGTTTGGGCACGAACACGTTCCGGGCAATGGAAACGGCGTTCAGCCCGCTGAGCCGGATCAGGGCAATGGCACCCTGGCCTGGGGGAGAGGCAATGGCGGCGATGGTTTGCATTCAGAGTACAGCTCGAGAAAATGGCCGTTTCAATTGGCCCTATTTGAGCTCCGGTAGGGGGCTTGAGAGCAAGGCGGCCAGCGCCGAGACAAACCGGCGGTTCTGCTCCATGGTGCCCACTGAAACGCGGATCCACTGGGGGAGCTTGTAGGCGGTCATGTCCCGGATGATGATTCCCTGCTTCATCAACGCATTAAATACCGCTCTGCCGTCGCCGACCTTCACCAGTACGAAGTTCGCGTGGCTGGGGATAAACTCCAGTTTGAGCTCAGCGAACCTTTCGTGGAAATAAGCCCGCCCCTCGTCGGTGATGCGTTTGGTTTTTTCCTGGTGCTCCTGGTCCAGCAGACCGGCCAGTGCTCCGGCCTGGGCAATGCCGTTTGCATTAAAAGGCTGCCGTGTTTTCTGCAGGACTGAAATCAAATCCGAGTTGGCCAAACCGTAGCCAATCCGCAGGTTGGCAAGTCCCTGGATTTTCGAGAACGTTCTGAGCACCACCACATTCCTACCCTCCCTGACAAACTTCAGCGTATCGGGTGCGTCATCAAGGAACTCAAAATAAGCTTCGTCAAACACGACGACCACATGGTCCGGAACCCGGTCCATGAAACGGTCGATCTCCGCCTGTGATACCAGGGTGCCGGTGGGATTGTTTGGATTGGCGATGAAAACCTCCCTTGTCGCCGGAGTGATCGCCGCGGCCATTGCGTCCAGATCATGTTTGTATCCGGGATCCGGCACCTCGATGGTGGTGGCACCGAACAGTGTCGCCATGAGCTTGTAGACGACGAACGCATGTTCTGCCGTGACAATTTCGTCCCCGGGTTTCAGGAAGGCATGCCCGATAAATTCGATCACTTCATTGGACCCGCACCCTAAAATCACATTTTCCCGCTTCAAGCCACATCGCTCTCCTATGGCCTCCCTCAGATAGTACCCGCCCCCATCCGGATAAAAATGCCCCCGCTCCAAGCACGCCCGCATGGCCTCCAAAGCCTTGGGCGAGGGGCCCAGTGGATTTTCGTTTGAGGCGAGTTTCACAATGGAAGCGGGCTCGATTCCAAGTTCACGAGCGACGTCTTCGATCGGTTTTCCTGGCTCATAAGCCACAAGATCACGCAGCCAGGGATGGGCAAGATTCCAAATAGGAGACATAAGGGACGAGAGCATAAGGGGGTGGCTAGGCGTTTGCCAACTTCATGCAACCATTGATTTAAAGCCCCTGCGCCTCCCCATCCCCTCGGAGGACTCACCCACGGCGAAAAGCAGAGCGCCTTTTCCGCTCCTTCCGAAACATCAAGGGGCGCTCACTTCTCTTACGTAAATGTTCACCTGCCCGTCCGGAGTGCGGCGCACTTCCCTGATCTCAAACCCCCGGCCGTCCTCACGCGCAACGGAGGCGCCCTGTTGGGGAGGCACGGCTCCGGCAGGATACTCCACAATGACACGAGGCTGACCCTTCCCCTCCCCACCGCTGGACTGGCGGAGCACTGCCCTGTTTGTGCCGGCGGCCGTCACTGTAAAACGGCCGTGAAGATAAATTGGCGAGCCATCATTACGTCCCTGCAGCGAAGTCGCTTGTTCGGCTGTCACCGATTTTCCTCCCGGAGACTTTCCTCCGCCATAGGTTTTCCAACTGCCGGTGGCCTGAGTCGTAGAAGGTACCGGCGACGCAGCAAGAAACGGTTTGCCCGCCACAGCGCCAGTAGCCGGCTGGGCCGTTGCCCCCTGCCCAGCCGCGTTTGCGGGGGAAATCGGCTTCGCCCCCGCCTTGGCGGGCTCGGCAGGCGGACGCACTCCTTCATGAGAAAGATCTCCCTTCACGGGCTTTGACGTCGCCGCCCCCCCTCCTGCCGTATTGGTGGCCGTGTTGCCTGCAAGCTGGATCGCAGGCGGGGCTTTCGCAGACGCCACACCGGCCGCCACGGTTTCCTTTTCGAGCGAGCCTCCCACCTGACCGGATACGGCCTTAGCCGTGGTCTTCACCCCCTGCCCGCCCCCGGTTGCACCAGGCGCGGAGAAGTCTCCAGCAGGCTTGACCCCGAGTGTCGTTGAATTAGGCTGCGCCGAATTCGGTATAACCTTGGACATCCAAGCAGGATTCCCATTTTTGAAAGGTTCCGTCTTTGCAACCTGCTCCGACTTCACCTGTGGCTCTGCTTTAACGACCGGCTCCGCTTTGACGACCGGCTCCGCGGTAGCCACGGGCTCCGTTTTAGCCAGCGGCTCTCCGAGGAGGGCTCCGGGGAGGGCTCCGGCGGCGGCCTCCGTGGGCAGCACCGCTGAACTCCCCGAGGCGATGGCCTCCACATTCGAATTCCCCAGCCTGTTCCCGCCCGGCAGGGGCGTTTCGTCCAAGCGGACAATCTCCCCGGCCGGCTCTGGCTGCCCGGATTGGGCTCCCTTTACGATGGCTCGGCGACGCAGGTTTTCACGCATCACCGACCGCACCTCTTCGCCCCGGACCAAGGGAAAACCCGCCCCCACATTGACGGACGAGGGCGGTTCTAGGGAGAAACTCCCCACCCCATTCTTGAGCGCGTAGCTTCCGTACAGCAGGGGAAAGACCGAAACCTGAAGGCGGCCCTCCGGAGCGTGGCTGACTTGCACGACAGCGGAAAGATCCAAGGTTCTTTGAAGGCGCAGCTCCAAGCCCGGCTGCAGCAGCGCCAGGACATCGGAAACACTTTCGCGAGGCGCTGGATAGACAATCTCGGCGAGAAGCTGGGGGAAATCTGCGGACTGGGTGAGCACGACCACCCCAGAGCTCAAAAGATCCCCACGCTGAAGCTCGTATGCACGGAGAATCACAAACTTCCCGGTCAGGTAGGGAACCGTTTTCTTTGTCTCCGTGTAGTTCTTGAGGTAGCAGCGGAAGAGCAACTCGTTCTCACGCTGCATTTGAAGGGCCGTATACTTGCTGTAGCGCTCAAAAACCCGCTGAGCCTCCAGAAACTCGCCGGGGGGAGCCTTCGTAATGACAAACCGCACCGGTGGGGCCAGCTTCCCCAGGCGCTTCAGGATGCGGTACGCCCGGGGCTGTTCGGGATGGCCGAAGACGTAAAAACTCCCCAGCCAGCAGGCAAAAACCAAGGCAGCAAGCAGCAGGAGGAACACCGTCCAAAGGAACAAATTGTCCCGCCCCTCCTCTTTGGCCGGTTCTTCCTTAAAAACGCTGTTCGCCATGGATCCTCTCAACTCGGCCCCCTAGAGAGAGGCACCCGCAGTCGCCTCCCTTTGCTGGCCTGCATTCCCCTCCAGCGGCTCAAACGAAGTGCCACACCCGCAGCTCCTCGCCGCGCTCGGATTCTGCAAACGGAACCCTGTGCCCACCAGGTCGTCACAGTAATCCAGCGACGCCCCCTCCAAAAAACGGCCGCTCTCCGGATCCACAAAAACTCTCCCCCCCTCCGACTCGCTCACCACATCCCCGGGACGGGCGGCATCAAAACGCATTTCGTATTGCATCCCAGCGCAGCCCCCTTTTTCGACCAAGATCCGCAGCCCCAACCCACCCCCCCCGAGGGAAGACTCCGTACCAAGCTCCGTACCAAGCTCCGTACCAAGCTCCGTACCAAGCTCCGTACCCAGCTCCGTACCAAGCTCCCTACCAAGCTCCGTACCAAGCTCCGCACCCAG
>QQND01000021.1 GCA_003402745.1 Verrucomicrobiota bacterium | reverse complement strand
TGGCCACATCTCGTAGCGCACCTTGTCGAGCAGGCCCATTTCACGCAGGCGTTCGCGATGCCGCTCGTCCACCTGATCCTCGTAAATTGCAGGCTTCGATCCTCCGAAGGGCGGCTCGGGTTTCGCGCCCTTTTTTGGCGGCATAATCTCAGGGTAGGCCTCTTTCAAGACCGTCTCCGCCGCGACGAGATATTTTTCAATGTTAGAGGGCGACAGGGTCAGCACCGAGCCGATGCGCTCAAAGCCATGCCATTCCTGGTCTTCCAGTAGAGCGCCCGGGTCCTTGGCGTCATACTGCACGCCGATGAGATCACGCAGCGTGTTCACATACTCGTCCCGGGTGAGCCGGTTGTAGGTCACGCGACCACGCGAGGCCATGCGCGCTTGCTCGCCATCCTTCATCTTCGCCGCGATCCACTCGACTACCTTGGCGCTGTCTTCCGCTGAAGGACGCTTCTTCTCCTTTTTGGGCGGCATTTCTCCGGAGTTAATGCGCTCCATGATCTCTATCCACTGCGGCGTGTTCTCAAAGCCGACCTTTGGCGAGAGTGTGTCGAGCCGGAAGTCGCCTTTTTGCACATCCGCATCGTGGCACTTGTTGCAGTGCTGCTCTAAGTAAGTGGTGACCTTGGAATCGAGAGCGGTGACCGGCGCGTCAGCAGCCATGCCGCCAGCCGTTGCGAGGAGGAGCGCGGCGGCGAAGGATGAGTGAGCGAGAAAGCGGGGAGTCATAGTTAATCGGAAAGACTACCCTATACTGGTTTCTTCCTTAGCGGGTAGCCACCCCCGAAAACTCGGGGGGTGCAATCAGGGATGTTTTTTAGCAAGGTGGTGGTTGTGTATGTCGCGAATAGACGTGCCTTTTCTTCTCTGTCTTATTTTGGCAGCGGCGCTACGGTGATGTCGTCGAACCAAGCGAGTCCGTGGGATTTTTTGTCGCCGTCGGCTTCGAGGCTGAGGCTGCGCAGCGGCTGTTCCTGAGGAAGCTTCATTTTTACGGACTCCTTCCCGTCGAGGAACACCCGGACGTCGCTGCCTTTCACCTCTAGCACGACGGCGTGCCAGGCGCCGGGAGTCACGCCGCCTGAGGATTTTTCCTCAAAAACGGTATTGCGATACTTTCTCGATTCCTTGTCTGGTGCGGGTGCGGTCAGCTCGCGGTTGCCATTCCAAAGACGCAGACCGGCGGCTGAGACGTCGAGCGCGAGCACGTGATTGTCGGTGGCCTCCTGCGAATGAGGGCCGCTGGAGATGCCGAAGAGGCGCAGGGTGCCCCGGCTCGTTTCGGTAACCTTGATGCGCCAGGAAATACGTGCGCCGGTTTCGGCGAGCTGGGCCTGGGGCAGGTTCTCTTTCAGCGAAATGCCGGCGGGGTGTTTTTCTTCTGGGAAGTTTTGTCCGCACAGCGCTCCATCCTCCAGCGCCCACCACTCGGGCCTGGCTTGGCCAAACCCTTGCGCCCAGGTGCCGTCGGCAAGCCGTCCGTAGGGCACCCAATCTTCCGCAAACCTGATTGGGTCGGAGAAATGTTCCTTCAAATCTGCCAGCGTGACCAGCGGTGCGAGCAGGAGTGCAGTGAAGAGCGTCAGGGGGGCTTTCATGTTCTTGAATCTTCTTCACTCACTTCCCAGCGGTCAGCGGGAGCGGGCGAGGGAGGAGCAGGTTGGCGTGGCGTTGCAGGGCGGTGTGGGTCTCGGGGCTGAGTTTGGTGAGGCCGGTGAGGTGGAGGCGGCCTTTATGTTGGGCGAGGGCGGCGGCGGTGTCGGGAGGCAACTCAGTGATTGCCTTCAGCACGAGTTCGCCGGTAAAAGCGGCGAGGGCGGCGGCGGATTCGGTGGAGAGGGTCTCCAGCCCGTTGAGTACGAGTGTGCCGGTCCGTTTAGCCGTGACACTTGACCCATTGGAGCGCACCGCATTGGTGTTCCCTGCGCGTTTGGCAAGCGAGACGGCAACCGCGGGCGGGAGTGAGGTGAGGTCATTGAGCACGAGCACGCCTTCGTGGGCGGCAAGGGCTTCCGCAGTCTCGGGCGAGAGCGACGCGAGGTTGTCGATGCGCAGGACGGAGGCTGCGCCGTCCTGGCGGCGCAAGATGACACCGGGGCGTGTTTTGTCCTCGTCAGTGCCGCGGTGTTTGGCGAGTTCGGCGGCGATGGGAGGGGAAAGTTCCGAGATCCCAAGACGCAGTTCACCCCACTGCCGCGCGAGCTTTTGAGCGAGCGGAAGGGAGTCGAGTTTTTCCAGCGAGTAGAGCAGTACCTTACCCTGGTGCGCGGCGAGTGCCTCGGCGGCATGTGGCGAGATCGTTTTCAAGCCGTTGAGCCGAAGGTCGGCATACCCGAACTGCTTCATTGCTGGATGCTTCGCTAGCACGGAGGCTGTTTCGGCTGACAACTCCTTGAGGCCGTTGAGTGACAGCGCGCCATCGTGGTTCACGAGGACCTCCGCAACCTCTGGTGTGAGCGTGGTGAGGGCGTCGAAGTTCGCAAAACGGCCGTCGGCGGAGCCCACCATGCCGGGCTTCTTCGCCATCACTTCCCGGGCCTGCTCGACGGTGAGGGTGGTGAGCTTGCTCGAATCCTGGGCTAGCGCCAAAGACGGTAGAGCGCACGCGGCGAAGACGGTGGAGAAGAAGAGGCGAGGGGACAAAGTCAGGTTCATTTTCGGGACCCTCATTTCTGGGCGATGAGGTTGCTCTCGCAGCACAGCAGGACGAGGTCGCGGAGGCGGTACCCGTTGGTGGCGGCCTGCTCGACGATGCGGCGGATGGCGGGACGGTCGGCGGCGCTCAAATCGCGGCCGAGGGCGTGGATGAGCAGCTTCTCTACGAGGCAGCGGGCGAACTGGGACTGCCGCTGCAAGAGCGCTTCCTTAAAACCAATCACATCCTTGAACTTTGCATCCCCAAATTCACCGCTGGGATCGACCGGCAGCCTCGTGTTGTTGACGGCGTTGTAGTGTCCGCGCCAGCGGCCGATGGCATCAAAGCTCTCCAGCGCAAAACCGGGTGGGTCGATCTGCCGGTGGCAATTCATGCACGAGGGGTTGTCGCGATGCTTCTGGAGGCGATCGCGGATTGTGGTCGCTCCGCGGATGTCGGGCTCGATCACGGGGATATCTGGCGGCGGTGGCGAGGGCGGGGCACCTAGGATGTTTTCGAGCAGCCATGCGCCTCGGATGACGGGGGAGGTGTCTACGCCATTGGCTGTGAGCGTGAGGACACTCGCCTGGCCGAGCAGCCCGCCGCGGCGTTTGTCGGTGAGTTTCACCTGAACGAAACCTTGCGACGGGGCATCACCGGCGCCGTCAGGCTGAAGGTCCTGGCGCGTGAGGCCTTCTACGGGCTTGCCGATATTGGCCTCGGCGGCCTGCCAGTCGAGGCCATACAGCTTGGCAAGCCCCCGGTTCGCGAAGGTGTAGTCGGAGTCGAGGAGGTCGGCGATGGGGCCGTTGGTTTGCAGTAGGCGTTTGAAGAAGAGACGGGTCTCCGTGCGCATCGCGGGCTCGAGATTATCGTCATAGTAGATATTGAAGCCGCCGCCTTGGGGCTTCATCGAGCCGAGCTTCCGCATCGTTAGCCAGCCGTCGAGAAACTCGCGTACGAAGGTGTTGGAGCGAGAATCGGCGAGCATCCGCTCGGCTTCTTTTCGCCGAACCTCGGGTCGTGAGAGATCAGCTGCATTGGCTCTGGCCATGAGCTTTTCATCCGGCAGGGATGACCACAGGAAATAGGAGAGCCGTGAGGCGATCTCGTGGCCGTTCAGTTTTGGGTTGCGTTCTTCGCGATAGAGGAACTCCGGAGCACAAAGCACCGCCTTGACGCCCTGCGTGATTGCTGCCTCCGCGGCCTGCGGCGGAGGCGTGCCCGCATGGGTCGCCGCCTTTTCCGAAGCGCGCACGAGATTAACGATTGGCTCCACGTCGGCGTTCGTCACTGGACGCCGCCAGGCATGCTCGGCGAAGGTGCGCAGCACCTCGCCTGCGTTCTCAGAGGCATAGGGCGTGCCACCAAAAATGGCGCGGTGGCTCGGCGGCGGCCATTGCTCGTTGAGCGGGCCTTTCACCTCGGCCTTGTGAAGGCGGATGCGCGGTGTCTCGAATAAGATCAGGAGGCTCCCGTCGCCGAGATCTGCCTGTTCAAAGGCCGCGAGCTGCTTTTTGTCGAGGAGGGTGTATTTGTTATCTTTGACGAAGCCAGTGATGCGATTGTTGCTATTCGAGGGACCATTCGGGAACGAGAACCTGGGGAATTGCCCCGCCTCCAGCCAGACGCGGCATTCGAGCCAGGTCGGGACGTCATCGGGCACATCCCAGATTGCCACGGCGCGACCATCCGTCGATACGACGTCGCCATAGCTGCCGATCAGCGCATCGCGGACGGCGTCCTTGTTCGCCGGGTCCACGCCGAGCAGTGTGCTGAGCGTCATTGCCAGTCGATGCGGCTGAGTCGGGTCAATGAGAGCGGTGCCGCCGAACATTTTTTTTGGATCCATGTCCGCATATCGAAATTTCGCCTCGGCGAGCACGCGGATGGAATACCAGCCCGCAACCGGAACGCCTTCCCGGAGGTCTTCCAGGGGCACGCTGCTGTCGCGGTATTCGAGTGTCTGGTAGGGTTGCGGCTGGCGGAGACGCTTCGCATACCACTCCCGCTCGGAGTAGCGATGGCCCAACGACGTTCTCTCGAACGGTGGCGCTGGCGAGAAGGTGAGGACCTCGGGCTTTGCCTCAAAATGGAGGGCACGACTGACGACATCGTTCGCGGCAGTCAGATAGTGACGCATCAGATAACTGGAAGTCACCAGCTTTTCGCCGTTCGAGGCAAAGCCGTGCGAGCGGTTGTCCTCCGGGAATTCGATCGTTGGATCGCGCCTGCTTAGGTCGAGATGCAGGAGATCCTCCAGCGTGCGGCGGTATTCCGTGCGGTTCAGTCGCCGCAGCACGGAGGTGTCGTGGGCGGGTCTGCTTTGGGTGTGGGATACCAGCGCGCCCTCCAGCGCGAGCACGGCCGCTTGCCGTTCCTCGCCGGCAGGTTGTGTTTTTTTGGGCGGCGGCATGGTGCCGCGCTCGATTTGCTCCAGGGCGCGGAGCCAGCCGCTGGCTGTGTTGCCGGTGACTGCATCGCCCAGTGTCTCGAGCGACACGTCGCCTTTTTTAGTGGCGTCGTCGTGGCAATCAAAACAGTGGACGGAAAGGAAGGAGCGCACCTCCTTGGTGATGGGGGCCGGTATGCCGACGGACGAGTTATCGCTTTTGGCACCGAGGCTCGTGCTAGCAGTGGCCAGAAGCAGTGCGAGTGCGATGGATGCGTTTTTTGCGTGCCTCATGACAGCTCATCGAAAGTGCTCTTGCTCTTGCCAAACGAACCCGTCTCGACTCCGAAGCGTTGCGCCATAGAGAGGTAGAGATTGGACAGCGGCACGCGTTTCTCTTTTGCTTCTGGGAGGGTGATGTGGGTGCGGTGCTTGTAGCCGCCGCCCGCCAGGAGCAGGGGCAGACTCTCGTTGGTGTGGGCGCTGCCGTCGCCCATGCCGCTTCCGAAGAGCACCTGCGTGGTGTCGAGCAGGCCGAATTCCTCGAGCTTCGTAAGAAACTTCGCCAAGTGGAGCATCTGGTAGCGCTCCACCTTTCTCATGCCTTCCATCAGCACTGGGTCCTTGCCGTGGTGCGAGTAGCCGTGGTAGCCCTTTTCCTCGATGCCCATTGCGGCGGTATCGAAAGAGCCCGGTACTTCAATCGTGGCAATGCGTGTGGAGTCTGTCTGCAGGGCGAGCGCTACGAGATCGAAGAGAATTGGCAGTTGCTGGCTGACGGTACCGTCCTTCGGTTCTTTCGAGTCCACTTTTGGTCGTGGGCGAGAGAGCCAGGCCTTTTCCTGTTCGAGCGATTTCTCCACGTCGCGAATGGCGGTGAAGTACTGGTCCAGCTTCTCTTTGTCGCGACCCGAAAGCCGGCTTGTCATGCTTTTGGCCTGAGCGTTTACGGCATCAAGGACGGAGCCCTGCCGCTCGTAGTCCGTGGCGCGAGCAGCGGTTTGACCGGTGGGCTCATCGACGAAGAGCATCTTGAAGACGCGCGACACCTGCTGCACTGGAGGCACCATCACTCCGGTGCGCGTCCAGCAAAGCTCCACGCCGCCACCGCCGACGGGTCCGGCCGAGGTGTTGAGCACGGGAAACCGCGTCTGACCGGCGACGTGCCGCGCGAGGCACTGATCGAGCGAGATGTTGCCGTCCGGCATGGCGGTAGCCTCGGACGATTTCACTCCCGAGAGGAACATGTGAGTGCCTCCGTGGCCTCCGTTATTTCCGTGGTCGAGGTTTGAGAGGACGGTGAACTTGCCGCGCAGCGATTCAAAGGGCGCGATATTGCCGGGGAGGGTGGCATTCAGCCCATTTTCGGTCGGAAAGAAGGCATCGCGGATCATGCCAAAGGGATTTGCCACACAAACGAATCGTTGCGTCGCAGGAGGTGCCGCCGCCCTCGCAAGGGTCTCCAGCCAGGGAAGCGCAAGGGTGACGCCGACGCCGCGCAGGAAGTGGCGTCGTGAAAGAGGGGAAGACAACATGGTGCGTATGCGTTGGTTGAGGGTAAAATTGCTCTCGGTTTTCGAACGAAACAGAAACGGGAGGTAACGTTGGGATTAAAACGCTTGTCATTGTGCCACCTTTCTCAGAGAGCAGCTACCCCCGAAAACTCGGGGGTGTCACTCGGGCTGAATGGTGCCAAAGTGGAGCATCTCATTTGTACGGATGCGTGTGTTTCTTTCACTGGCTTTGGTGGCTATGCTTCGCCGGCTCTCTGTCGTCTTTACGACCGGAGTGTTGCTGCTGTGCCCCTGCTTAGCTGCCGATTCAAGTGAGGCCATTGCGGAAAAAGTTGTCCGTCTCCTGAGCCCGGAGATGAGGCGACTCGATGCGGAACGGCTGACATTGCACCTCGCGCTGCCTTCTTTGCCAAAGGCCCCCGAACCTGAGTTCACGCAACGGCTGGGCTGGCATAGTCAATTCTCTACCTCTGCGGACACCCTTGAATGGGTGGATCTCCGGCTCGCCCAGTCGGAGGCGCTCGATGCCGTGGTTCTCATCGCTCCAGCTTCCGGCGGGGGCGCCACCGGGCCAGGTTACGGATTTCCGTTGCGCTTCCGTGTCGAGGTTTTCAGCGGTCCGAATTCAGCCGTGCGCACCATCATTGCCGATCACACGCGTGAGGACTTCCAAAATCCTGGATGGCTGCCGGTTGTGATTCCGGCGCATGGGATCGTAGCGGGCAAAGTGCGCATCACGGCGACCCGATTGTTCCAAGAAGAGCAACGCCATCTTTTTGCGCTGGGCGAAGTGATGCTACTGCGCGGTAGTCGCAACCTAGGAACACTGATTGAAGCAATCGGTCCTATTGCTGTTCAGGCGAGTAGCAGCCAGGGCAGCCGGCCCGCTTGGGGACGCATCAATCTGGTGGACGGCCAGAGCGTCCTCGGGCCACCGCTAGGCGTAAAGGCTAGTCCTGCGCGTGGCTTTCGAAGCAAACCCGCAAGCGAGAGCATGGAACGGAAATTGCAGCAAGTTTCTGTGGATCTTGGCAGTGCCGTTTCTGTCGACGAAGTGCGTCTGTTTCCCGCGCATCCGCCGGAGTTCGCGCACAGTCATGGCTATGGATTTCCCTTGCGTTATCAAATCGAGCTTCGTGAGACCGCCGAAGCGACGCCCTTCATCGTGACGCCGCCCCCAGCTGGCAATTACAGTGGTCCGCCAGGGGACAACGTGGTCACCCTCGTGGCAGGTGGACAAAATGCGCGCCATATCGGCCTCACGGTCGTGGAGTCGCATGTGAGTAATGGTTCCGCATTGCTCGCACTTGCCGAGATGCAGGTGTGGTCTGGCGGCAAAAATGTTGCGCTTGGCAAATCCGTGAGCGCCTCGGATTCTACCGAGACGGGCGGCTGGTCAAAGGCCGCTCTTGTCGATGGCTTTACCAGCACGGCAAACATCCTTGAGTGGCCTGAATGGCTCGCCGGCCTCTCTAGGCGACGCGAGGTCGCGCAGCAAGTCGAGGCCATCGAAGCACGCAAAAGACAACTTGTCCAGCAGTGGGAGCACTATGGTCTCGGCGCGCTGGGCGTTCTGATCGTGACCGGGTTGGCTGCCTTCATCGAGTGGTCCATGCGTCAACGGCGCACGCGACTCCTCGAGATGGAAGCCTTGCGGCAGCGAATTGCGCGGGATTTGCACGATGAAATCGGTAGCAGCCTCGGCAGCATCGCCCTTATCACGCAGGATATCCTTGCCAGCGGTGGTGGCAGTGCACAGACGCACTCTGACCTTGATGAGATCAAACACATCGCCGATGAAACGGTCAGCGCCATGCGCGATATTACGCGTCTCATACAGAGCGATCGTTACGGCTCCGATGACCTCGCCACGCTTCTGCGCGAAACCGCCGCGCGCCTGCTGCGCAACGTCCCTCACACCTTGACACTCGAAGCCTCGGAACCCGCCCGAAAACTGCCCGTCGACCGCCAGCGCGACCTCATCCTCATGTTCAAAGAAGGGCTGTACAACGTCACGCGCCATGCTGCCGCGACCGCTGTGGAAATCCGCGTCGAGCAAAGCAGTACTCAGCTCAGTGTCACCGTGCATGACAACGGTCACGGCTTTGATCCTGCGGCTGCCACTGAAGGCATGGGGCTCACCAATCTCCAGCGCCGCGCCGCCAAACATGGGGGCAGCGTGCGTATTGACTCCGCTCCGGCGCGCGGCACCGCCCTCACCATCAACCTTCCCGTTTATGACTGACCCCATTCAAGTCTGGCTTATCGAGGACCACAAAACGTACGGTGAGCGCCTCGCCCGCGCTTTGAATCGGCTGACTGGAATTGCCTGTCCGAGACGCTTTACCGCCTGCGAAGACGCTTTGACGGCGCTTTCAGAGCACAATGCTCCGCAAGTTCTTCTTCTCGATGTGGAGCTGCCGGGTATGAACGGCATTGACGGGATAGCACGCCTGCGCCAACTCGCCCCGCGCGTCGCAGTCGTGATCCTGACCGTCTTTGAGGACGATGATAAAATCTTTCGTGCCATTTGTGCCGGAGCCGCGGGCTATCTTTTGAAAACAAGCAGCACTGAGGATATTGCCACGGCGATTCTTAGTGCTGCTGCGGGAGGCTCTCCTATTAATCCGACGATCGCCCGCCGGGTCCTGGATATGTTTTCTAAAGCCAATCCGCCGAGGAAGGACTATGGGCTTACCCCGCGCGAAAAAAAGATTCTCCAACTCTTGGTGCAAGGACAGAGCACCAAAGAGGCCGCTGCGGAGCTTCAAATCAGCTACCACACGGCCGACGGCTACATCCGGGAGATCTATGAGAAGTTACAAGTCAGCACTCGCAGCGGCGTTGTCGCGAAAGCGCTGAAGGAAGGGTTGGTGGAGCGCCCTTAGAGTTTGAGTTTCCTTGAGGCGCCGCTAGAGAGGCGTGCTGTGGTTAGAAAAAATAGTGCGGAGTGATGCATTTAGGACTGGATGCAGGATTGGACCCCCCGGAGTTGGCTTAAAAAGAGAAGTGTCCGTTTGCTGTTGAGAAAAAAAGAAGGTGGCTGTGTGTCGGGTTCGTGAAAGGGTAGGGGAGCTATGAGCGATTGTGTTTGTGTGAAATCGAAAACTGTTGTGGGGCCGGTAGTGGCGCAAATATCGGCCATATTGGTAGGTAGAAGGGCAGCCTTCTGGTTTGGAGTCGTTGCCTTGGCGCTGTTGTTGGCTGCTTTTGAGCGTAGCGGAGGGCGCGTTCTGGCGGCTGAAACAAAGTCGGTTTGGAAAGTTGACCCGGTTGCACTGCTCCAGGGGGTGAGGGAAGCTCAGGCTTCTATTAAACAAACCCTCCAAGGCAAGTTGCGTAAGGGCTCCCGCTCGATGCTCTACCGGATGGTGATGGACGGCCCGAGGGTGCGTTTTGAATTTCCAGAGGCGGTCCCACCCGCTCCGCTCTTGGTGAACCTTTATTTTGGTGAAAAATCTGCCAGCATTGAAGTCGGGACGGCTGCGGGCACCTCGCAGAAGGTGAATTTTGCGGACGAGATCCCGGGCATGGGGGTCTGTTATGAGGATCTTGCGCTGCGGTTTTTGTATTGGAGCGACGCGACGTTGGAGGGGGAAGAAAGCCTGATGCTGGCGAAGTGCTGGAAGATCCGGGTGCGGCGGCCCGCGGGCGTACGTTCTCCATATCGGGAGGTGCTGGTGTGGGTGAGCCAGACGGATGCGGCTTTTCTCAAGAGCGAATCTTACGGAGACGATGGCGCTCTTTTGAGGCGGCTAACGGTGCGCCAGATCCAGTCGCTGGACCAGGTCACGACGTTGAAGCAGCTGCGCATCGAGTCTCCGGGCAGGGACGCAACGCCCACCTACCTGGATGTGGACGGCCAGCCTTCGACAAGACCCGCGAAGTAGGGCGCAGGGTGAAATTTGGAAGAGGGCGTCGCGTGCGCGACTTTCGGAGGGTCGCGCCTTGGGATTCTCAGAGATCAACCGTACGGCCAGTGCGGAAACTTTCGTCGGCGGCAGCGACGATTTTCATGGAGCGAATGGCGTCGTGCATGTGGGAACCCAGATCGGCGTCTGTATGGATGGCGTTGAGGAAGAACTCCTGTTCGCGCAGGCAGAGGGTGTCGTGGTCGGGTTCATCCTCCAGGGAGAGGATTTCGTCTTCACGCATGAACTTTCCATCGGGGCCGAGAGTGCTGTGGTGCAGGCGCAGGGACTGGGCCTGGGAATGGGCGTTGACGTTTGCGCTTTGGCCCTCTGCGGACGCTTTGTCCGCGACGATGGAAACGCAGCCTTTGGGGCCGACCACGTCTTTCACAAAAAAGGCGACCTCGCTCATCATGGGGCCCCAACCCGCCTCGTACCAGCCGACGGAACCGTCGGCGAAGGTGACCTGCAGCTGGCCGTAGTTGACCTTGCCCTCGGGCAGGTCGTTGCACAGGCGCGCGCCGATGCCCGAGACTCGGACGGGGGTGGAGCCGGTCATCTGACACATGACGTCCACATAGTGCACGCCGCAGTCTACGATGGGGGAGATGGAGCTTAGCAGGGCTTTATGGGTGTTCCACTCTGAGCCGGAGCTTTGCTGGTTGAGGTTCATTCTCATGACTAGGGGCTTGCCCAGGTTTTTTGCCAGAGCGATAAACCGAATCCAGCTGGGATGCACCCTGAGGATGTACCCGATCACCAGCTTGCGTCCGACGGCCTCGGCTTTAGCGACAATGGCCTCGGCCTCGGCGACGGTCTCGGCGAGAGGTTTTTCGACGAAAACGTGGCAGCCCGCCTCCAGCGCGGCCAGCGCGTAGGCGGCGTGTGTATCGGGATAGGTCGAAATCGAGACGGCGTCCGGTCGGGTGAGCCTCAGCGCTTCTTGAAAGTCGGAGAATCCGGGGTAGCCGCCTCCCAGTTCGGCGATAAGGGCCTCTCGGGATTGAGCGGAGCGGGTGACGATGGCGGCAATTTCAAAGCCAGCGAGTTTGTGATAGGCAAGGGCGTGGGAGCGCCCCATGTGGCCGGCTCCAACACAGAGAATACGGATGGGAGTGGGCATATTTGAAGGGGGCAGTGGGAGGGACGTGGGTGAGGTTGTCGGCTCCATGGCCGAGCTCTAGGTCAATGAGTCTGGTTTTGGAGTCTTTGACAACCCAAACCTACGCGTGAGGTATTTCCTTCAGAGTGAAGCCGTCGAGGTGGGGAAAGCGCTGATACGAAAAAAAAGGGGAACGGTTATCTTCTAAAAACTTAGACAGTGTTTTCAGCGGAAGTGAAGTTTTTTACGAGTGCAGCCGTTAGATTTGTGGCAGATGTAACGTTGTATGACCCCCAAAACAACTAGCGTATCAGCGGCCCTTTTCGGGGGCCTTTTACTTGTATCCTCGCAAGCAGAGGTTCACGTTTCGCGTGTTTTCTCACCCCACATGGTGTTGCAGCGCGAGATGCCTGTTCCGATTTTTGGAACGGCGGATCCTTTGGAAAAGGTGACCGTGACCTTCCGGGATCAAACCGCAAATGTGGAGGCGGACAGCGCCGGCAAGTGGCGTGTGTTGCTTAAGCCTCTGAAGGCCGGGGGGCCGGATGTTCTGAAGGTTGGGACTGTGAGCATTGAGGACGTGCTGGTGGGGGAGGTCTGGGTGGGCTCTGGGCAGTCGAATATGGATATGCCGGTGAAGAGCTATACGGAGGGTGATCCGGCGCTGGCTAAGTCAGCAGCCGGCGCTTATTCGAAGTTGCGCCTGCTTCGGAAGACCGCCGATGCAAAATGGGAGGAGTCCAATTCTCAAACCAACTCTGAGTTTTCGGCTCTGCTTTTCGCCTTCGGCCAGTCCCTGCAAGCTGAACTAAATGTGCCCGTTGGGATGATGGTTGGAGCGGTTGGAGGCACGCCTTCCGGGTTTTGGCTCACCGAGGAGATGTTCCGTGCGGACGCTTCATGTCAGGAAATGGTCAAGCGCCTCGCGCCTAACTACGACTACGCCGGTCTCAAGGCGAAATACGACGAGGAGAAAGCTGAGTGGGACAAGAAGATGGTGGAGTGGAAAAAGGAGGAAGCCGTCGCAAAAGCGGAGGGTAAGACCCCACCCCGCCCGCCGCGCGCTCCGCAAGCCGTGGGCAAGGCCGGGGAGGTGAACTCGGGAAAAATGGGACAGCTTTTTGAAAGTTACATCCGATCCTACGTGGGATATGGCATCCGCGGTGTGCTTTGGGATCAGGGTGAGAGCCGCACGAATGTGGCGTGTGTGGACCAATTCACGCTCATGGGGGCGCTGATTAAAGGCTGGCGCAAGGAATGGGGCCAGGAGTTCCCTTTCCTCTATGTGCAGAAGCCCAGCGGGGGAGGGGTAGCTTTTGATCCGGCCAACGCGCTCAACGCGAAGGCGGATAAATTCGTGCCGCAACCTGCGGCGCTTCCGAAGGAGCCGGATCCGGACTACTCCCAGGAAATGCACCTGCGCATCATGGAGCATCCTAACACCTTCATGGTCACGAGCACGGATCTCGGTCCTGGCGTGCACCCGGTGCTGAAATCCTCCTACGGGCAGCGGTCTACCCATGTGGCGCTGGGGGCGGTTTACGGAGTGGGTCATGAAATTTACGGACCGCTTTACGCGGGCAGCAAAACAGAGGGTGCAAAGGTGAGGGTGCGGTTTTCGCACACGGGCAAAGGCCTTGCGGTGCGGCACGCTGAAAAGCTGCAGGGCTTTCTGATCGCTGGCGCGGACAAGAAGTTTGTCTGGGCGGATGCGGTGTTGGAAGGACGGGATGTTCTGGTTTCCAGCGCGCAGGTGCCTGCCCCGGAGGCGGTCCGGTACGCGTGGAGTTCGCAGTTTCCATGGGCGAACCTGTTTAACGAGGACGGGCTTCCCGCTCAACCGTTTCGAACGGACAAATGGTAGGGTGATTTAGAGCGGATGGAGCGCGCCCTTCGGGGCGTTGCTTCCTCTTGGGAGTCTGGTATCTGGGGAGGCTGTTTTGGTTCAGGGTTTCCCGATTGGGGAAGTGAAGCCGCGTTGAGTTTTGTCCTAAAGAACCTGGGGAATGAAGTTACTGGGCGGCCTTGAGTCGTTCGAGGGAGGAGAAAAGCGATTCCTGGAAGGATTGGAGGTTTTGCACGACGGCGGGGCAGCGCTCTAGGACTGCCTTCCCGAGGCGCTCATAATTTGCGGGATTGCGCTCTCCCAATTCCGCCAAAGCAAGTAGCACGGCAAAGACGTTGTTGATGTCGTGTTTCGTGTCGCGAAACTGGTCGCAAAGGAGCTGCAAAGTCTGCGTCGGGGAGGGAAGGGGAGTTTCGTTCATAGAGGAATTCAGGGCTGGAGAAATTGCCGCGAGGATGGTTGTATTTCAGGTCCCCGAAACAGATCGCACCCTTCATATGGCAAGAGACAGCATCCGGATCCTCGGGGCCCGGCAGCATAACCTGAAGAACCTCTCTTTGGAAATCCCAAGAGAGCGACTTGTTGTGATTACAGGTTTGAGCGGTTCGGGAAAGAGCTCCCTGGCCTTCGACACCCTGTATGCGGAGGGGCAGCGCCGATATGTGGAGAGTTTGTCCGCCTACGCGCGGCAGTTTTTGGACCAACTGCAGAAGCCGGAGGTGGATTTTATTGAGGGGCTCTCGCCAGCCATTGCCATCGAGCAACGCACGTCTGGGGGAAATCCGCGGTCGACCATCGCCACGCAGACGGAAATTTACGACTATTTGCGTCTCTTGTTTGCTTCGGTCGGCCAGCCGCACGACCCCGTTTCCGGCCAGCCCATCCAGCGCCTGAGCGCCCAGCAAATTGTCGACCGAATTCTCGCGTTGCCTCAGGAAAGCCGGCTCACGGTGCTCGCCCCGTTGATCGCCGCAGAAGAGGGCGAGTTTCGCGACGTTCTGGAAAAACTCAAACGCGACGGGTTCCTGCGCGCCCGGGTGGACGGTGAAATGATCGAAATCGGAGGGCAAACTCCGGTGACGAAACTCGCCTCAGGCAGGGCCCATTCCCTCGAGGTGGTGATTGACCGCATTGTGCTCAAGGAGGGTGTGCGGCAGCGCCTGGCTGAGTCGGTGGACCTCGCCCTCAAGATGGGGCGTAATCGTTTGCTGGTGCTCCGGCAGGGCCCCGGGGAGGCCGCCGGGGAGGTACTCTCGTTTTCGACGGCCTATTCCAATCCTGACACCGGCTTTGAAATGCCGGTGCTCACCCCACGCCATTTTTCCTTCAACAGCCACCTGGGAGCCTGTGAGGAGTGCTTTGGGATCGGGACGCGGCTTGAAATTGACCCGGAACTCATCGTACCCGAACCGGACAAGACGCTCTCCGACGGAGCGATTGCCCCGTGGAGAAAGGCTGGCAAGCATCTGGAGCCGTTTTACCGGACGACTTTGGAAAAACTGGCCGCCGCCTTCAAAGTCTCGCTGGACCTGCCTTGGGGTTTGCTGCCTGAGACTTTCCGGAAAGCGATCCTTTTTGGCACCGGAGCGAAGGTCGTCTCTCTGCCCTCGCTGGAGGTGGGCGGCCTTTCCAAGCGGCCTTTTGAGGGGGTTGTTGCCCAGCTTCAAACTTTGTTCGAGTCGAGTGAAACCGATGTGGTCCGGAACCGAATTCGCCAGTTCATGGGGCTCCGGCGATGTCCGTCCTGCTTGGGCAACCGCCTGCGTCCGGAGTTGCTCGCGGTCAAGGTGAGCGGGTGTCCTGGCGGGGCCCGGGCGCAGCTTGGGATTGCAGAGTTTTGCGGGCAAACCATCGCGCAGGCCCAGGCTTTTGTGGAGACCTTGGAGCTGGACCCTTCGCAGGAGTTTATCACTTCCGAAGTGCGTCGCGAACTGACCAACCGCCTCCGCTTTCTCAACGAAGTTGGCCTGGGCTATTTGAACCTTGAGCGGCAAAGCGGAACCCTCTCCGGGGGCGAATCCCAGCGCATCCGGCTTGCGACACAGATCGGTTCCGGGCTGGCAGGCTGCCTCTATGTGCTCGACGAACCCAGTATCGGGTTGCACCAGCGCGACAACGATCGCCTCATCGCGACCCTCAAGCGCCTGCGTGACCTCGGTAACTCGGTGATCGTGGTCGAACACGACGAGGACACGATACGCGCTGCGGACTACGTGCTGGACATGGGCCCTGGAGCCGGAGTTCGGGGCGGAACCATCGTGGCGGCGGGTTCCCCCGCGGATATCGAGGCCACGCCGGCCTCGCTGACCGGGCAGTATCTTTCTGGTAAAATGCGCATCCCGGTCCCCAAGCATCGGGTGCGGCCTGCCAGTCCGCGCTCGCAGTTGAGCCGGGGGCACATCCCCCCAGGTTGGCTGAGTTTGCTCGGGGTCACTGAAAACAACCTGCGCGGTGTGGATGCGCACTTTCCGCTGCGTTGTCTGACTTGCGTGACGGGGGTATCCGGTTCGGGTAAATCCACCTTGGTGGACGATGTTTTAAGGAAAGTGCTGGCCCGGAAACTCCACCGTGCCAAGGACCGCCCGGGGGCGCATGAAAGCTTTATTGGGTTGGAACAGGTCGACAAGGTCATCATCATCGACCAGTCGCCCATCGGCCGCACGCCGCGATCGAATCCGGTGACTTACGTGGGCGCGTTTGCAGCGATTCGCGAGCTCTTCGCGGGCCTGCCTGCCTCCCGCGTGCGAGGGTACACCTCGGGCCGTTTTTCCTTCAATGTGAAAGGCGGCCGCTGCGAGGGCTGCGAAGGCGACGGGGTGAAACGGATTGAGATGCATTTTATGGCCGACGTTTTCGTGGAATGCACCCTCTGCCACGGCCGTCGTTACAATCGGGAGACGCTCGAAGTCACCTACAAGGGGCGCAACGTGGCCGACATTCTCGATATGACCGTGGACGAAAGCGGCCGTTTTTTCCGCAATATCCCTCCGATCGCCGACAAACTGATGGCGCTGGAGGACGTCGGGCTCGGTTACGTGCGCTTGGGGCAAAGCGGCGCCACCCTCTCAGGAGGCGAGGCGCAGCGTATCAAGTTGGCGGCAGAGCTCGCGCGAAAAGCCAGCGGGCGGACCGTCTATGTTTTGGACGAACCGACCACTGGCCTCCATTTCGCCGACATTCACAAGCTTTTGGAAGTGCTCCTCAAACTCCGGGATGCGGGCAACACTTTGATCGTGATTGAGCACAATCTTGAGGTCATCAAGTGCGCGGACTGGATTATCGACATGGGCCCTGAGGGTGGCGCGCTGGGCGGGCAAATTGTGGTGGAAGGCACTCCGGAAATGGTGGCGGCCTGTGAGGGTTCGCACACGGGGCGGTATTTGGGGAGGATTTTGAAATGAGAGCTTCAGCCGTCACTCCCGTTTTTTGCAGCCGAGGGCTGGCTTTGGTCTTGTTGATGGTGGGAAGCGGTTGTCCGTCAAACTTGGCCGCGGAGGGGCAGGAGAGCAATGCGGAGCAGCTTGCGCGGAGTGCGCAATTTTTGGAAAGAGGCGCCTGGGCTGAGGCGCGCGAGGCGCTTTTGAAGGTGCAGAACCCCATTCCTGCCGAGGGCGAATACCAGCGTGTGTTGGAAAGCCGGCTGGCAATGGAGGAGGGGCGGTTGGGTGAGGCGGCTGCGGGTTTTTCGGAACGTCTGGAGTCTCGGGTGCCTGTCCCTCCGGAGGTGTTCATTGGCGCACTGCTGGGCTCGGCCGAGGTGCTTGAGCGCCAGGGAGACAGCCCTGGAGCGGCGCGAAAGCTTCTGCAATTTCTCAAAAGCGGGAGGGAACTCCCTGATGCCACCCCTGTTTTTCAGAAGCTGGCGGCCATAATGGGCGAGTCCCAGGACCCGCCCGAGGCGGATTTGCGAGACTGCACCCGCCAGGGGCCGGTCGCACACCAAGCGCTGGCGCGGTTTTATCTCGCCCAGTTTTATTTCAATGTGGGTCGGGGGGAGAAGGGAGCGGTCGAGCTGGCGGCTTTCTGCAAAACTTACACGGTGCATCCCTTGCGTTCGGCGGCCTTTCTTCGCAGGGCAGAGCACGCCATGGACCTCGCCCTTTGGGAGGATGCAGAGCGGTTTTTGGCGGAGGGGTTGGCAGGCTGCCAGGACCCTGAGCTTGCGGAACTGCTGGAGTTGAGGCAGGCCCTGACTGCATTTTATAAGGGCGCTTATAAGACTGCTCTGGAGAGGTTTGAGCGCGTGCGCGAGCACTTTCCAAAGGGGAGGCTTTCCGAAGTGGCCTTCAATTCGGGCTTGGCGGCCGTCCGGATGGGCGACTTGCGGCGCGCTACCGCCGAACTACAGCTTCTGCGTGCCACGGGTGGAACGGGGGACATCGCGGCGGAACTGGAGCTTGAAATTGCGCTGCTGCGGGTTTCTTCCGGGCAGGCTCAGGCGGAGGAATCGCTGCAAACCTTTCTCAAGAATCATCCCCGGCATCCGCGGTTGGGAGACGCGCGGGTGGCACTTGCGGAGCTTTACAACGCCCAAGCCGGGGCTGCCTCGGTGGATGCAGGCCCTCGCAGCGCCCGCGCCCTGCGAGACCGAGCCTCCGGGTTGCTGCTTGCCGTGGCGGGAGACCCGCAGTCGCCTCAATCCACGGTCCAAGCTCGATACCTCGCTGTTTTTCTGGCAGACGCGGCGGAGCCTCGCAACGAGGCGGAGGTCATCCAATTGGGAGAGGAATTTTTGAAGGATTTTCCCGCCTCCAGTCTGGGCGCCGAAGTCCGTATGAAACTGGGCGAGGGGTATTTTCGGAGACGTGACTGTGCCAATGCAGAGTTCCAATTTGCGAGTCTTGAGCAGCAGTGGCCGCAGAGTCCGCTGGCTGAGACGGCCCTTTTTTTGGCGGGTCAGTGTGCGGCGAGTTTGCTCAATCCAGGTTCAGTGGATCGAGCGCTGGCCTATTGGGACAAGGTTGCAGGAGGGAGCGGGCCTCTGCGCTGGAAGGCGCGTTACCAGCAGGCCTCGGTGAAAAGCAGGATCGGCGAGGAGGCGGAGGGCGTTGTGCTTTTTGATTTAATTTTAAAGGCGCCGGCGGGGGTCCTACCCGAGCTGCGTCTGGCGGCGCGTTGCGGCAAGGCGGACGCTCTGCTGGCTCTGGTGAAGCGAACGGCTTCTTCCACCGAGGAGGCCCTGCGGGAGTATCAGTTGCTCGCGGAGGCTGCGGAGGCCAGCCCCGTCTGGAGGAATCAGGCGCTCTACAAAATTGGCAAGACGCTGGAACCGGTGGATTCCAAGGCCGCGATGGAAGCTTTTGAGAAGGTTTTAAGCGCCCCGGGCACGGTGGAGGCGGGAGAGTTTTTTTGGTCCTACAAGGCGGGCTTTGATGCGGCGCGCATCCAAGAAAACAAGGCTGCGTGGAGGGAGGCGGTGGCTCTTTACGAAAGGCTTGCGGCGATTCCCGGCGCCCGCTCGGGGGAGGCTCGGGCGCGAGCTCAGCAGCTGCGTTTGGAGCGTTTTTTGTGGGAGTAGCGCAGGTGTTTTAGGAAGAAGGCGGGGTAGAGCGTTTCGAGTGCGTTTCGCCCGTGCTAGCAGGAGTGCGCGAGGCTCCGCAGTCCAAGGAATCGAGCGCCTCGGTTGTCCGCAGCGCCGCGGAGCGGTGGTTGGTGATTACAACGTACGTCGCAGGGGTTGGCCTTGACGCGGTGGCAATTGGGGGTGGTGCCTTTTGAAAAGCGTGTTATTTTCGGATATGGGCGAATTTTTCGGGCGGTGGGTGTTACTGGGCTTCGTATGTGTGGCGGCGATGGCTGCCAGCGGAGTGACTGCCGGCGGCTTTTCGGGCTGGCTGCTCGTAGCGCTGTGGTTGGGATTTTGGAACGCGGCGCTTCGGCCGGTGGTTTTGCGCATGACCTGGAGTGCGTGGGCGCTGATCGCTGCGCTTCTGGGGAGCTTAGGGGTGCTCAATGCGTTTCTTTTTACAAGCGCCCGCTCTTTTCTTCCTGTTTCCGGGGCGCCGGAGACGCTCGCCATGGCTCTTGCGGTGGCCTCCGTCACGATTTGCAGTTTCGGCGCTTCCGTGCGTTTTCGGGCCCATGATGGACGTTGGCACTGGATCACTTACCACGGTTCCGTTACGAAAAAAGTATGACCCACGACGCCCCGTTTTCTCCCTCTGGCTCCAAGGCGGCGGCTGCGTTTTCCGGCGCCAGCCTCCCCAGCCCCAGGGAGGATCCGCCGCATCATAATCACGAGTATCGGCAGCCCGCCCGGGTGCGAGTGAAGATTTGCGGCCTCACAAGCGCTGCCGATGCCGAGGCGGCCATTCATGCGGGCGCCGACGCGCTGGGCTTCAACACCTGGTCCGGAAGCCGTCGTTTTTTAGACTTGGCGCGCGCTGGAGATTGGATCGCCGGGCTGCCTGCTTTTGTCACCAGGGTGGCTCTCTGTGTGAATGCGCCTTTGTCTACGGCCTCTGCGTTCGCGGCCCTGCCGTTTATCGACGTTGTGCAACTGCATGGGGACGAGGAGCGCGACTATTGCCTTCAGCTGGCGGAGGTTTCCGGACGGCCTCTGATTCGCGCGGTGCGGCTGGAATCCTTTGAGCAGAGTGCAGGCTTTGGACAGTGGGGCACCCGGCACGTCCTCATTGATGCTGCCGTTGCGGGGGAGTATGGGGGAACGGGGGCGCGCCTGGACTTGGAGCTTGCAGCGCGCACGGTCCAGCATTGCCGCGGGTTGTGCCTGACTTTGGCGGGGGGGCTTGATCCGGACAATGTGGCGGAGGCGATCCGGCGCGTACGGCCGTATGCGGTGGATGTGGCTAGCGGCGTTGAGAGCGCTCCTGGCCGCAAGGATGTTTCCAAAATGCGGGCTTTTGTGCAGGCGGTGGCGGAGGCTTCCCGCTGAATTTCAACTTCCTATTTGTCGGGTTCTGCTGGGACGCGTTCTCTCTAGGATTCGGGACGGGATCGGGATAAGCTTAAGTGATGCGAGTTGAACGTTTGAAATATATCATCTGGGCCAAGGACATGGCTCGTGCGGTTGAGTTTTACAAGGAGGTCTTTGACGGTGAGGTGGTTCGTCAAAACGAAGTGGTGAGTGAAGTGAGCGTTGCGGGTTCCACTGTTGGGATTCACTGCGGAGGGGAGTCCGAGCGGACTTGGACGGGGATGGCATTTCAAGTGGGCGATCTTTTTGAGGGGTGTGCTTTGATAAAAAGCCATGGGGGACAGGTGCTTCGGGAGCCGATCGATACTCCTGAGGAAGCCGCGCATTTAGCGATGTGTGTGGACTCTGAAGGCAATGAGATCATGCTCACAAAGGCGCGGCAGCACTAGGTGGATTCGGCAGCATGGAAACACACGCACACTCGCATTGTGAGGGGGAAGAAACGCTCCGTTTGGAAAGCGCTTTGGAGGTGCTTCGTGGTGCCGGTCACCGTATCACCTCGCCGCGAAAGGCGCTCCTGAAAGTGCTTATCCGCGAGCACGGCCCCTTTAGTGCGGACGAATTGCACCGGCGGCTTCCCGCCGGGATGTGTGATCTTGTGACGGTCTATCGCTCGATTGGGGCGCTTGAGGAGACCAATTTGGTGAGGCGTTGCGACTTTGGCGATGGCACCTACCGGTACGAGTTTAATACGGGCGAGCACCATCATCACCACATCATCTGCCGACAGTGCTCGAGTGTGAAGAATCTCGACGTGTGTTTCGCCGATGGATTGGAGCGGTTGGTGCGTCAAATGGGATACGCCAACGTGACACACACGCTCGAAATCTTTGGTACCTGCGTGGCCTGCCAGAAGGACAAATAGGAGGCGGTCTTTGTGGGTGCGGCGGCGCGGGAGAGGGGAAAAGCGGGAGAGGGAGGTGGCAATTCCTGGGGCCCGGTGTGGCGGTTGTGGGCTTCTTGAACGTGGCGCCGCTGCGGGGTGGAGTTTTTTGTGGGGAACCCCCGTGGATGTCCCACCCCTTGTGCAACACTGGAGGTCTTAGGAATCGGAGTTCTGTGAAATCCCGAGAATAAGGACACAACATTTATGCACATTTCATGACACCCACCCCAGAACAGATTACGGCGGTTAAAGTGGCGCTTTGTTCGATGCTCGAGGGCACTCCTAGCGAGTTTGAGCTTCCTTCTCAGGCGGAATATCGAAGCGAGGCGCTGGAAGAGGCGCTTGTGCTGTTTTTTTCTAAAAACCACGAGGTCTCGAATCTTGAAGAATTTGTCGAACTGTTGTGCCGCCACCTTTCCTGAGGCAGCGGGGTCTCAAAGTGCTTTCCTCCGGGCGGCAATCCCAGTTTGCTTTAGGAATGGATTGGACTCGCTGGAAACCTTCAGAACGCGCAAACCTGTGTTTCATTGTTAAAAACGGACGGGTTTTGTTGATTCGGAAGAAAAGGGGGCTTGGGGCCGGTAAAATTAACGCCCCGGGAGGCAAGCTGGAGCCCGGCGAGACCGCTTTGCAGGCGGCCATCCGGGAGACGCAGGAGGAAGTCGGGGTGACTCCGCTGCATCTGGAGGAGCGCGGTCTTTTGCGTTTCCAATTTATTGACGGGTATTCACTCAACTGTGTGGTCTTTCTGGCGAGTGACCTTGAAGGGGAGCCTATCTCCACGGCGGAGGCCGATCCGCTCTGGGTGGATTTGGCCGAGGTGCCCTACCATGAAATGTGGGCGGACGACAAAGAATGGCTCCCCACCGTTTTGGCGGGCGGCACATTCACTGGATCTTTCCTTTTTGACGGCGAAAAAATGCTCGAAAAGGCGGTTTCTTTTCACGGCCCATACCATGCCGACGCGGGTCGCTCAGCACTGGTTGCGGGCTGTGGGTTTGTCGGTCTGGCCACCGCGCGTCTTTTGCAAGCGGCGGGTTGGCGTGTGACGGGGTGCACGCATTCCGCGGATTCGGCAGCAGCGTTGGCAGGGGAGTCATTTCCAGTGGTGGCTTGTGATATTTCCAGCGAGGCGTCTGTAGGGGAGGTGCTTGGAGGGCATCATGGTGTGGACCTAGTGCTGCATTGCGCCAGTTCGGGCAAGGGCGGTGCCGACGCCTACCGGTCAGTCTATTTCAGGGGGGCCCAGGTGCTCGGAGGCCTTCTGGCTCCAAGGTACTTGCTTTTTACCAGTAGCACTTCTGTTTACGCCCAAGTCAGCGGCGAATGGGTGACGGAGCTCAGTCCTGCAGAGCCTCCCCGCGAGACTGGAAAAATTCTCAGGGAAACCGAAGAGTGGGTGCTCGCTCAGGGGGGGGCTGTGGCCAGGCTTGCGGGAATCTACGGCCCGGGGCGTAGTGTTCTGCTTCGAAAGTATTTCAGCGGTGAGGCGGTGATCGAAGGGGACGGCAGGCGCTGGATCAATCAGATTCACCGCGACGATGCCGCTTCGGGCCTCCTGCATCTCGCCCAGCTCGGTCTGCCCGGGGTTTTTAATTTGGGCGACAGTTCACCTGCCGAGCAGCGCTCGCTTTACGAGTGGCTTGCCGTGAAGTTTGGTCTGGCACTGCCTCCGGAGGGGCCTGTCAACACGGAGCGCAAACGGGGTTGGACTCACAAGCAAGTGAGCAACAAGCGGCTGCGTGAACTGGGTTGGGAGCCCCGCTACTCCTCGTTTTTTAGCGCCGTGGAGAGCGACGCGGAACTGGTCCCGTTGGCGCAGGCGCAGGCCGCATCGCAGTCGTCCTTAAAGCCTGAGGACGGAACAGGGGACTGAGGTCATGAAGGATTCCAGAGGGCATTTGGCGGCAGTCCCTATTGCCGGCGCCAGGGCGCCCTCATTTTGGGAGGCGTTCCGTTTCTGGCTCAAGCTGGGCTTGGTTTCTTTCGGCGGACCGGCGGCCCAGATCTCAATCATGCACCAGGAATTGGTGGAAAAAAAACGATGGATTTCCGAGGACCGGTTTTTGTTCGCGTTGAACTATTGCATGCTTCTGCCGGGGCCTGAAGCCCAGCAGTTGGCAACGTATCTTGGCTGGCTTCTGCACAAGACAACGGGTGGGTTGGTTGCAGGGACTTTGTTTGTGCTGCCAGGGGCGGTGCTGCTTTGGGCGCTGAGTTGGACGTATGTGCTGGCTGGACATCAGTCTTGGGTGGGGCGGGTTTTCTATGGGCTCAAACCCGCGGTGCTCGCAATCGTGCTTTGCGCGGTCCTGCGGCTTGGTTCGAAAGCTCTGAAAAACAAATGGATGACGGGGCTCGCGGGGGCGGCATTCGTCGCGATTTATTTTCTGAAGGTGCCGTTCCCCTTCGTAATACTCGCTGCGGTTGGCGCGGGCTTGGCGGCGGGCCGCGGTCTTTCTGCAGAGGAAGCAGGAGTGTCCGGAAGCGTCCCTCTGCCGTCCTTGCCCCCCGTTCTGCGGGTGTTGCGTACCGCAGTGCTGGGAGTCGTGCTGTGGATGCTTCCACTTGTGCTCGCGGGGATTTTCCTTGGGACCAAGAGCGTGATTTTTCAGCAGGGCGTCTTTTTTTCAAAGGCAGCAATGCTTACCTTTGGAGGCGCTTATGCTGTGCTTCCATACGTGGCCCAGCAAGCGGTGGAAGCTTTTGGCTGGCTCGCTGCAGCGCAGATGTTTGACGGCTTGGCTTTAGCTGAAACTACTCCCGGACCCTTGATACTGGTCCTCGAGTTTGTGGGCTTTCTTGGAGCATGGAACCATCCAGCCCCGTTTTCCCCGCTTCTTTCGGGTACCCTAGGAGCGCTGATCACCGTCTGGTGTACTTTTGCCCCAAGCTTTGTCTGGATTTTTCTGGGAGCGCCCTTTATCGAGAGGCTGCGCGGTAATCGCTTGCTTTCCGGAGCGTTGTCGGCGGTGAGTGCCGCGGTGGTGGGGGTGATTTTGAATCTTGCGTGCTGGTTTGGTGGCGGTATTTTGTTTCCACAAACTGGCGGGGTTGATGGGGTGGCTCTCGTTGTGAGCAGTTCCGCTTTCTTGGGAATGGTGCGCTGGAAGTGGGGGGTGATCCCAGTTTTAATCGGAGCAGGCGTGTTGGGAGTGCTCTGCAAAGGCCTCCTTTAACGCACTACCGCGCCGCGGTCCTATGTGCGGTGCTATTCGAAGAGCCCGATGACGGCGGTGTAGCCGTGTACAAAATTGCCGCCTCCCACTGGGCCGATTTCTCCATTGCAGAACAATCCGGCGTTTGGGATCGGACCGAACTGGTCCCGGAGCGCCTGGGCATCGTGGCTACTTTTGCCAAACAAGCCCTCGCCCCGGCCTCCGCACACGAACATCAGTGAGGCGAACGGCTTAATTCCTTCCTTCGCTTTACTTGTGAGCAGATGCTTGAGTTCTTCGTCCGCTGAGTGCCTGTCCCTGAGTTGAAACTGAAGGGTTTGGCCCACACGGGGATAAGCGGCCAGAGCTACGGCGCCCGAAGTGGGGTCGAAATCGACAAGGTTTCTGATCAGAAAATCTCCGGTCTTGAAGTCGTCCACGTATTCGTTCACCGCGAGGCCCGCGAAAATATTACCAGCGGCCCGGGCCTTGTCCTCGGAGGAAAGGGACTCAAAGGATTCGTTGAGCCGTTCGTAGGCGGGTAGAGACCCGATGGACTTGACGACGTTCTCGCTCGCTCCTGTGATGGCGTGGGGCTCGCCGATGGGGCGGCAGCCCTGGCTCACGACCGCGTGGACCTTGACGCCTCCCTTGATTCCAATGGCGATACCGGCCTCCACCTCACTGCGGTTGTGAAACACAAAGACGTCGTCTCCTCGTTCTCCGCCGCTGAGCAGGCCCCCGATGGTTGGGATCCCTGGGAACGCCGCCGACCAGGCGCGCAGCCACGGTTCGGCCGCGACCTTGAGCGGGTTGCCTAAAAACAGCCACGCGTCGGAATCCGCCGCCCGACCCACCGCGTTTTTCCAGTCTGATTCTGTAAAATCATCTGACTGGTCTTCGTTGAAGGTGATCGGACAGAGGCGACTGGAGGGAAGCGAGAGCAATTGGAGCGAGAAGCCAGAGCCACTCTCAGCCTCCACTCCAGAGCCGATGAGGCCGCTCGCGCTACCGCCAACAATAAGCGTGGCGTGGGCGTGCAGTTGGACTAGCTCGAGAAAATCTTGGAGGAAGGGGCGGTAATCGGCGGTGACGAACGCGATGACGAGACTTGGGTTGCGCTTGAGGGATTGCAGGCACTCGCGGGCCGCGGTGATGACCGTGGCTTCCGAGTAGGGTTCCAGAACGAGTCTTGAGGCGGCCGCGTTTTGCATGGGAGGGGGCGTTGCTAGAGAGCAGGGCGTTGTTTGTGCCAGGGCGTGGCCTGTTCGTAGGCGTGTGCAATCCCGAGGAGTTTGGCCTCGTCCAGGTTGTTGCCAAGCAGTTGCAGCCCCACTGGAAGCCGGCTGCCTTCAAGGTCTGCAAAGCCGCACGGCAGGCTGATTCCGCAGTTTCCAGCCAGGTTGGTGGCGATGGTGAAGATGTCGGCCAGATACATTTTGAGCGGGTCGCCCGAGCGCTCGCCGATTTTAAAGGCGGCCTCGGGGGAGGTCGGGCAGATCAACGCGTCGACTTTTTTGAAGGCGTTTTCGAAGTCTTGTCGGATCAGCGTTCTCACTTTCTGCGCACGCAGATAATAGGCGTCGTAGTAACCGCTCGAGAGGACGTACGTTCCGAGAATGATCCGGCGCTTGACCTCCTCTCCAAAACCCTCGGAGCGGGAACGGACGTAGAGATCCTGAAGGTTGCGTAGTTCCTCCGCCCGACGGCCGTAACGCACCCCGTCATAGCGGGCCAGGTTTGCCGAGGCCTCGGCCGTTGCGATGATGTAGTACACCGCCACGGCATACTCTGTGTGTGGCAGGGAAACCTCGACGATTTCAGCCCCCAGAGATTCGTACTGGCGGATTGCCGCGCGAACGGCGGTGTCAACCTGGGGGTCGATTCCTTCGATGAAGTATTCCTTGGGCATCCCGAGCTTTACGCCCTTAAGATCGCGTCCCAGCAGGCGTGTATAGTCCTCGGCTTGGGTCTCAAGGCTCGTGGAGTCGAGCGGGTCCTTGCCCGAAAGCACGTTGAGGAGGCGGGCGGAGTCTTCCACCGTTTTGGTGAAGGGGCCGATCTGGTCCAGCGAGGAGGCGAACGCCATGAGCCCGAAGCGGGAAACGCGGCCGTAAGTGGGTTTAAGGCCGACGCAACCGCAGAGCGCGGCGGGTTGGCGGATGGAGCCGCCGGTGTCCGACCCGAGCGATGCAAAAGCTTCGTCTGCAGCGACAACTGCGGCGGAACCTCCGCTGGATCCACCCGGAATACGACTCAGGTCCCAGGGGTTGGAGGTGCGCTGGAGGGCCGAATTCTCCGTGGAGGAGCCCATTGCGAATTCGTCCATGTTCAACCTGCCAAAAGGAATGGCGCCCGCCGCACGGAGTTTCCGGATGACCGTGGCGTCGTAGCTTGCGGTGTAGCCCTGCAGAATTTTGGAGGCGGCGGTGCAAGGGTCCCCCTTGACGTTGATGACGTCCTTAATCGCAATTGGCACCCCGCCAAGGGGCAGGGAAGTGTCTGCAACGGCGGCTTCCTCGCGGGCGCGGTTTAAGTTGCGGGAAAGGTAGCCCCCGACCTTGGGGTCAACACTGCTGATCCGGGCTTCGAGCGCTTCGAGGGCCTCGGAAGGAGAAGCCTCCCCAGAGCGGAAACGCGCTTGCAGGGAGGAGAGAGAAAGGGTGTGCAAGTCCATGGAGAAGAGAGTTATTCGATCACCTTGGGGACGATGATGAGGTGGTTGGCCTGCCGGGGTGCGTTGGAGAGGGCTTCCTCGGTGGTGAACCAGTCGCGGGGTTCGTCGGCTCTAAAAACATTCATGAAATCGGCCGTGTGGGCCGTGGGTTCAACCCCACTGACATCCACCTCCTTCAGTTTTTCGACGTACCCAAGAATTTGGGACAACTGGGACTGGAAGCGGCGGGCCTCGCTTTCGGAAAGCTCGAGGCGGGCAAGGTGGGCGGTGTGGCGGACATTAAATTCGGCACTCATTGGAAGACCTGAAGTAAAGGGGGGCAGGGCCCTGCGTTTCAACCCCCTAATGTTGGCTCCCCTTTGGTAAAAGTTCGTGATACCTTCTCTTGCTCAATCCTAAAATACGTTTTGAGTGAGTCAGGCCCCCGTTTTTCCACTGTCGTGAGTTCCGTTCCTACCAATCCAGAATCATCCTCAGGCCCCGGCGCCCCCCCGGTTGCGTTGCTCAAGGCGCGCCCGATCGCTCCGGTGCGTTCCTCCGTTCAGAATCCCGCGCTGGGCCAGCCAGCCGCTCCCTTTGGCGCTGCCTCAAAGGCCAACCCGGTGGTTCTCAACGGAAGCGCAGGCGAGGCGAGCCGTAATCTGGCGCTTGGCGTGGCCGCCGTGCTCGCAGCCGTGCCGATTGGCGGGATTGCCCTCTGGTGGGCGCCCAAAGAGTCCTTTGTGGCGATGGCCACCGCCACGATTGTGGGTTTGTGTTTGTTTTTGGCCATGCAATTTCGACTTTTGCTCCAGCGCAACGGAACCTTTCTGCTGCTGGCCGGTGCCCTCACCTTGACACTTTTGGTGCCCATTGGAGTGCGAATCATGGCAACTGGCTCGGAGTGGGCGCAGACTTTCGCTGAATTTAAACACCAGCAGCAGGCGCAACCTATTTTAGTCCAGAGTCCTACGGCGGCGATCTCGCCCAGCCTGGCGGCGCAGGCCCCCGCTGCTGCTCCTGCCGTGGCGGTTCCAGACCCCGCCTCCGTTGCTGAAAAGGCGGCCGTCGAGAAGCAACTCGTTTCCCGCGCCGAACACAAGGAGGGCGCCCTTTCCAAGGCGGAGCACGAACCGAAGCCGGAGCCCCAAGCGCTTGACGAAGATCCGGTCGTGCGGGCCACCCGGCAGGCCAAGGACGAGGCGATTCGCCTTTATCCCGCCCTTCAAAACACCGGCACGCCGGAGCACTCCATGTACTTGGAGGCCTACAACGAACTCACTCGCGCGAGGAAATTTGACTTTTTTAAGGACCCGAAGTGGCCTTTGAAAATCGCCGAAATGCTGGCCTCTCGGGAGGGTTGGGTGCGCAGCGATGCAAAAGCCTCCGGTCCAGGGGTTGCTTCCGCAAAGAAAAGCCTCTTGCCCGGTTCAGAAATCAACCTGCTCGCCCCCGTGCGGGAAGAGGCGCCAACGCCTGCCCCGGCAAACCAGGTGGTCGTTACAGAGCCTGCCACGGCTACCGACCCGGCTGAGGAGGCCGTGAACAAGGCGATGCTGGAGGCCCGCCGTCGGTATCCAGCTGTGGGCCGGGAGGGATCTCCTGAAAATAAGGCGTATCTCGAAGCTTATCAGGACCTTGACTCTAGAAATACCGACTTTTTTGAAAACACGGACTGGCCGTTGCGTTTGGTGGAATTGGTGGCCAAACAGGAGGGGTGGAAACGTTTTGAGGGCAAGGCAACAGTGGATGCGGCTTCCGCGGGGAAGAATGGAGATAACAAGGAACTTGCTTTGCCCCAGTAGTTTGAGTGAATGGTTTTGCTTTATTTGAAGTGTCTTGAGCCGCAGAACTTGACGCCCAAGCTGGGCGTTCTAACTTTGGGGGCCCACCTCCTCTTAGTGAAACACCACAAACCCACCCACGAATGCGGCGTCTTCGCCGTGTTTGGTCATCCAAACGCCGCCACTCTCACCTACTACGGTCTCTACGCCCTTCAGCATCGCGGCCAAGAGAGCGCTGGCATTGTGACCGCCGACGGTCCCGACACCCCCTTCAAGAGGCACGTGGCCATGGGCTTGGTCTCACAGGTGTTCCACTCCGGCGAATTGGACCGGTTGAAGGGCACCCGGGCCGTGGGTCACGTCCGTTACTCCACGACGGGTTCTAGCAATCTCATCAACGCGCAGCCTTTCGTGGTGAATACGGCGCGGGGGCAGATCGCCATCGGCCACAACGGGAATCTCGTCAATGCCGCCTTGTTGCGCGAGGAACTCGAAGAACAGGGCTCAATTTTCCAAACCACCGTCGATAGCGAAGTCATTCTGCACCTGCTCGCCCAGCCTTCTGAACCGGACGGCGTCCTGGCCGCTCTGAGGAAGGTGCACGGCGCGTTTTCTTTGGTGATGATGAGCGAACGCGAGATTATCGGCGTGCGCGACCCTCACGGGTTCCGTCCTCTGGCTCTGGGCAAACTCGACGGTGCCTGGGTGCTTTCCAGTGAAACCTGCGCTTTCGACCTCATTCACGCTGAGTTTGTGCGCGAAATAGAGCCCGGCGAAGTCGTCATCATTGATGAAAATGGGATTCGCTCCGAGTGGCCCTTCCAACCGCAACGCTCCGCTTTTTGCATTTTTGAATACGTTTATTTCGCGAGGCCGGATTCCAATTTTTACGACACAAACGTCGCCAGGGTCCGAACCGAAATGGGCCGCGAGTTGGCGAGGATGCACCCGGCAGAGGCGGATGTTGTGGTACCGGTTCCTGATTCCGGAAACTATGCGGCGCTCGGGTTCGCTGAGGAACTCGGGATTCCTTACTCCCACGCCTTCGTGCGCAACCATTACATTGGAAGGACCTTTCTCCAACCCAGCCAGCTGATTCGGGACTTCAACGTCCGGGTGAAACTTAACCTGATCAAGGAGGCCGTCGCCGGTAAACGCGTCGTGGTGGTGGATGATTCCATCGTCCGCGGCACGACAGCGCGCGCCCGGGTGGTGAACCTGCGTGAGGCGGGGGCTGCCGAAGTCCACATGCGGATTTCGTGTCCGCCCCACCGGTATTCCTGCCACTACGGAATTGATTTTCCGGATCCTGAAAAGCTCCTCGCCAACCAATGCACTCTGGACCAGATCCGCGATTATTTGGGTGCGGATTCCATCGGTTACTTGGACGTTCCCTCGATGGTGCGGGCCACGGGCAGGAAGGCCAATGAGTTTTGCCTAGCCTGTTTCAACGGCAGTTATCCTGTCGCGGTCGATCCTCATTTGGACAAGCATATCATGGAGCGCCGGAGCAACCGCCCCAGTCTCCTTGGAGCTCTATCGACAAACCCCTCCCTTTTCCCAAGTAAACTCTGATTTCTCATGCCTCGGAAGCCCGCTCCCAAATCCCTTTCAGCGACCGCTGGTCCCAAGAAAAAAGCCTATGCCGCCGCCGGCGTGGATGTGGACCTTGGAAACTTAGTGAAAAGTCGAATCCATGGAATGGTTAAGGGCACCCATGGGCCCGAGGTGCTTGGAAAAATTGGCGGCTTCGGCGGTCTCTTTCGGCCGGACTTCCGCGGCATGAAGGATCCCGTGCTTGTCTCCAGCGTGGATGGCGTGGGTACGAAGCTGAAACTGGCATTTGCCACGGACCGTCACGACACCATGGGACAGTGTTTGGTCAACCACTGCATCAACGACATTGCCGTGATCGGCGCCAAGCCTCTTTTCTTCCTCGACTACATTGGTGCCGAGCGCTTGGAACCCCGTGTTTTTGAGCAGATTCTCAAGGGTTTTGCCAAGGCCTGTAAAGAGGGCGGATGCGCCCTTGTGGGCGGTGAAACGGCGCAGATGCCAGGCATGTACCAGCGCGGGGAATACGATCTTGCGGGGACCATCGTCGGGGTGGTCGACCGCGCCAAACTCCTAGACGGTTCTCAGATCCGTAAGGGCGACAGCATCATCGGCCTTCCGTCGACGGGCCTGCACACCAACGGCTATTCCCTAGCGAGAAAGGTGCTCTTCGACAAGCTCCACCTCCCTTTGACAGCCAAACCAGAGGGGTTCACCCGCACGCTGGGCGAGGAGTTGCTGCGCGTTCACAAAAACTATCAGCCTGCCCTGGGGGCGCTTCGTCCGGGGTTGGTCAAGGGCCTCGCCCACATCACCGGCGGCGGCCTTATCGACAACCTTCCTCGCGTACTCCCGGCTGATTGTGACGCGGTCATCGATACCGGTTCTTGGAAAGTCCCCGCTGTTTTCAAGCTCATCGAGCAGGGAGGGAAGGTTGACCGGGAAGAAATGTACCAGGTTTTTAACATGGGCATTGGCATGACGGTGGTCGTTCGTGCAAAAGACGCCGCGGCCGTGGCTGCAACGTTGAAGGGGAAGGTCATCGGTCAAATTGCGCAGGGAAGCGGTGTGACTCGGTTGGAGTTCCCCTAATTCTTTTCGCCGACAAACTTTGAAGCGAACTTCATTGGCCGCGCGCACCGCTGGTTAATCGCCCCATTTAATCCATGACTCCCAATCTTTTTTCACCGCTCCAACTTGGTGGGGTTCTCACCCCGAATCGTATCTATCTTGCTCCCCTCACGCGTTGCCGGGCGCTGCCTGGGAATGTGCCGGGGGATCTGAATGCCGAGTATTACCGCCAGCGTGCCTCCGGCGGCCTTCTCATAGCGGAAGCCACCTCGGTCTCTCCACGCGGCTTCGGCTACCCCAACACGCCTGGCATCTTCAACGATGCCCACGTTGCGGGCTGGCGCAAGGTCACGGAAGCGGTGCATGCTGCGGGCGGACTCATCTTTCTCCAGCTCTGGCATGTAGGGCGTATTTCGCACCCCAGTTTCCAGCCTGATGGCGCTGCCCCCGTCGCACCTTCGGCGATCAAAGCCAGGGGCCAGGTTTTTACCGGTACGGAGATGGCGGATTACGTGACGCCACGGGCTCTGGAGCTTGATGAGATTCCGGCGATCATCGAGGAATACAGGCACGGCGCAAAAGCCGCTAAGGCAGCCGGCTTTGACGGTGTGGAAATTCACAACGCTAACGGCTACTTGCTTGACCAGTTTTTGCGGGACGGGACGAACCACCGGACGGATTCCTACGGAGGAAGCGTTGAAAACCGGACGCGCTTAACCCTGGAGGTGACCAAGGCCGTCGTGGACGTTTGGGGGGCGGATCGCGTGGGCATCCGACTGTCACCGGGCGGGATCTTCAACGACATGCAGGACTCCAACCCCATGCACACTTTTGGATATCTTCTCGAGCAGCTCAGCCCCCTCAACCTGGCCTTCGCTCACATCACGCGGGTTACAGCGCAGGACCTCGCACATGGCGCGACCGAGGGAGTCGGGCCTCGTGAGCTCCGGCCTCACTATCAGGGAAGGGTGATCGTTAATGGCGGGTTCAATCTCGAATCGGGCAACCAGGCACTGGGCGAAGGTTGGGCTGATGCCGTGGCATTCGGCGTTCCATTCCTGGCGAATCCAGATCTGCCAAAGCGACTGCAGCTTGGAGCGCCGTTAAACGAGGCGGATGCTTCGACGTTTTACGCATCCGGTCCCGAGGGGTACACGGATTATCCGGCGCTGGACGCCTAGGCACGACGCATCGATAGCGGCTGTGATCGGCCGCACTGAACCCCCGCAGTCCCCCCATATGCCGCCCTCTGAACCGCAAGACAGCCGTATCGCCTCCCTCGACGCCCTTCGTGGTTTTGACATGTGCTGGATTCTTGGCCTCGAGTCGGTTTTCAAATCCCTTCTCAATTCGCTGTTTCCAGAAAGCAGTCTCGCGCATTTTTTTGCTTCGCAACTCTCCCACGTTGATTGGGAGGGGTTCCATTTTTACGACCTAATTTTCCCCCTCTTTCTTTTTCTTTCTGGCGTCTCGATGGCGATTGCACTGCCCCGGAGGTTGCAGCGGGACGGCTTGCGCTCGGCGGTGATTCACCTCCTGCAGCGCGGCTTGATCTTATTCTTGCTGGGGGTCTTCTTTTCTGGAGGGCTTAAAGACGGGTGGGAAAAGGTGCGCTGGCTCGGAGTTTTACAGCGCATCGGTATCGCCTCGGCTGCAGCAGGATTGCTCAGTTTGTTTCTTTCCAGTCGAGCTTTGGTGCTGCTTTCAATCTCAATTTTGGCGGGTTACGCGACGCTCTTTGCCTTCAGCACTGACCTCGAGAACGGAGGAAATGTTTTTCGCGAGGGACACAACATCGTAAACAGTTTTGACGCTGCTTGGCTCCCGGGGCGCAAACACAGCGGAACTCACGACCCTGAGGGTTTGCTCAGTACCATACCGGCGGTTGTGACTGCCCTGATGGGCCTTTTGACTGGTCGCTGGCTCCGCTCAGCCCGGCCTCCTGCCGAAATCTTGAGAGGCCTCTTCGCCGCGGGCGGAGTCCTAATTCTAGCAGGATGGGCGTGGCATCCCTTTTTTCCAATTATCAAAAAACTGTGGACCTCCTCCTTCGTGCTTGTCGCGGGAGGTTGGAGTTTGATCTTTCTCAGCCTCTTTTATTGGGTGGTCGATATTCGGGGGTGGAGCCGCTGGACCCCCATGTTTCTTTGGGTGGGCTCCAATCCAATTCTTCTGTATATCCTATCCGGAATGGGCCTTTTCCGAACTGCCGCAGAGCGTCTTGCCGGCAAAGGCCTGACCTCGGTTCCCTGGGTGTTGCCCAGTGCAGCACTTGCCATCATGCTGCTGTCTTCCAGGTGGTTGTACCAGCGGCGCATTTTTGTGAAAGTGTGAGTGTTGACGACTCTTTTGTGTCCGCTGCGGGGAGCCGTCTCTGTTCTCTTAACTGAGAACTCATACAAACTGGGGGGACGACCGTGAAGAACGACACACCAACTCACTGGCTCTCTTTTCTACCCTAATTCACTCGAATCGTCTGCTGGACAGGAATTTTGCTCGGGTCCAAGAGGACTTGACTGAAGAGATGGGTGATCAATGTAAAAACGTCTCGAAAGTAGGCTTTGTCGATGTTTTTCGGGGTAACGACCGGGTCCGTTATTTGATATTTTTTCCCGAAGTAATCTAGGGACACCAGCGCGCCTCATTGAGCTCTGCAAGGGCGTCGGAGAGGGGGATGGTTTTCTTCGCCAAGACATCAAGCTCCCCACTGAGCGACGACACCTGCCAAAGCAGGAACCCAGAAAGGGCCAGCGTCAGACACAAAAGAAAGATAGCGAGGCCAAAGATTTTTGTTCCGATGCTGTTCCTCATAATTTTTGGTTGCGATTTAACAGGATCGCTTAGGCAGATGGCCTACTACGTCTTCTGATGCGCGGCTTCGCAATCCAAAGTTTGTGGCAAAGAACCCTTCCCGCGCGATTCTGGAGTCATCCCGTCACCGCATCATAGGCAGTCGCGGCAGCCCTCGAGCTTCATCTTCTGGAATGTTCCGGCACGCGCCGGCCAAGGAGGGTGCCCTCTACCCACAAATTCGAAGCCGCCCCTCAGGGTGGGCCTCTAGAAAAAGTTAACATTCATGCCATTCTCGGATTTACTTGGGAGATGACGGCCCCCTCCCTACGCAGCCTGCTTTTTCTGTTCGTTCTCTGCACGAGTCTCGCCGCACGCGCGCTTGGGGCTGAATCCCCAAAACTCCCCCCTTCGCAACCCCCAAACATCATACTCATCATTTCCGACGATCAAGGATTTGGAGATTACGGGTTCATGGGGCACCCCCACGTACGCACCCCCAATATCGACCGGATGGCCGCGCAAAGCCTGCTGTACACGCGCGGTTATGTGATGCCCGTCTGCTCGCCCTCTCTTGCGTGCCTGCTCACGGGAAAAATGCCCCACCAAAACGGCATCACGGGCAACGACCTTTCCAAAGCCCAACTCGCCATTCGCGCCAAGGGAACTGAGCGCGCGCCGCTGGTGGAACGACTTCTAGGCAACGAGACACTCCTCCCTAACGCCCTTACCAAAGCCGGATACCGCACCCTTCAAACCGGTAAACTTTGGAATGTGGTGTATCAGGATGTCGGATTCACCGACGGAATGACGGATAAAACAGGACGGCATGGGGGCGGGGGCCTCGACATTGGCAGAAAAACCATGCAGCCGATTTATGACTTCATCGAGCAATCCCAGGCCGAGAAGAAACCGTTCTTTGTCTGGTACGCGCCGATGATGCCCCATGATCCCCACACTCCCCCAGCCCAATTTCTTGAGCACTACCAGGGCAAGGGGCTATCTCCGAAAGCCGAAAAGTACTACGGCATGGTCGAATGGTTCGACCAAACCTGCGGGGAGCTTGACAACTACCTCCAAAGCCATCACCTCGCTGAAAATACCGTCATCCTCTACCTCACGGACAACGGGTGGGATGCCGACAGAGGGTATCAGGGTGATCGCGCGAAACTTTCCCCCTACGAATTGGGCATCCGCACCCCGATGTTCGTGCGCTGGCCGGGGAAGGTCGCTCCAGTGCGCGACGACGAAACGCTCGCCTCCATTCTTGATTTTGTCCCCACCATCCTAGGGGTCAGCGGCGCCAGAGACATACCCTCCCTGCCAGGGCTTAACCTTCTGGACAAGCGGGCGATGCAAGCTCGGAAAACAGTCCACGTCGAAGCCTACACCCACGACATTGAGGACCTTAACGACCCCTCCAAAAGCCTGCTCGCCACCGTGACCATTAATGGATGGTTCAAGCTCATCACTCCTACTGGTTTGAGGGACGAAAAACGCGCCTTTGCCGGCGTGCCATCGCAGTCTGCTCTGTTTGACCTCCAGAAAGATCCCCTCGAAAAAAGCGACCTCTCTCAAGAGCTTCCCCAGGAAGTCCAGCGACTCCAAGGCCTACAGGATGCTGCTTGGAACCCGCGTGCGGTCGCGTCGCGGGGGGCGCGCTAAAAACAAGATTGTGGGATGCCACTGGGTAAGCGTGGTCGCTCTCTCAATGGCACCCACAATGGCAAGAACTTCCTCGGTCGGGCATGGCAGCGTCCGTGGTCGCCACCATGCCCGCCACGCCCTCAGTTACCGGTGCGCGGTCAACACAGGAATGAGGTCGAAACGGTCAAGGTTCATCACCTTGTTCCAAACCGAAACGAAGTCATGCACGAACTTTTGTTGCGCGTCCTCAGACGCGTAGGCTTCTGCGATGGCGCGCAGCTGCGAGTTTGAACCAAACACGAGATCGGTCCTGGAACCGGTCCATTTCACATCGCCGGTCTTGCGGTCGCGGCCTTCAAAGAAGTGCTCGCAGGCAGGTGATTTCTTCCACTCTGTACTCATGTCCAGCAGGTTGACAAAGAAGTCATTGGTCAACGCACCGGGGCGCTTTGTGAAAACACCGAGTTGAGGGAACCCTACGTTTGTGTCGAGAACCCGCATGCCGCCGACAAGCACCGTCATTTCTGGAGCCGTGAGGGTGAGCAGGTTTGCGCGGTCGAGCAGCAGCTCTTCGGCCGGTCTGTCGTGTTCGTGCCCGAAGTAGTTGCGGAAGCCGTCCGTGGTGGGTTCAAGGACGGCAAAGGAAGTGACGTCTGTCATTTCCTGCGACGCGTCCGTGCGGCCTGGAGAGAAGGGAACCTGTACGGACTGGCCGGCCTTTTTTGCGGCATCCTCGACAGCCGTACAGCCGCCTAGGACGATCAGATCGGCGATGGAAACCTTTTTGCCGCTGGACTGTGCGCTGTTGAAGCTCTTTTGGATTTTCTCCAGAGACGTCAATACCTGTGCAAGTTTCTCCGGTTGGTTGACTTCCCAATTTGATTGCGGCGCTAGGCGAATGCGCGCGCCGTTGGCGCCGCCACGCTTGTCGGTTCCGCGGAACGTGGAGGCCGAGGCCCACGCGGTGGAAATGAGCTGGGAAGTTGAGAGGCCTGATGCGCGGATTTTGGCCTTGAGCTCGGCGATGTCTTTTTCCCCCACCAAGGCATGGTCCACCTTGGGAACGGGGTCCTGCCAGAGCTGTGTCTCGGGCACCCAGGGGCCCAGGCAGCGCGAGGCTGGGCCCATGTCGCGATGGGTGAGCTTGTACCAGGCTTTTGCGAAGGCTTGCTCGAAGTCTTTGGGGTTGTCGTGAAAGCGCTTTGAGATCTTCGCGTAACTGGGATCCATCTTCAGCGCCAGATCCGTCGTAAACATGATCGGCGCGTGAGTTTTTGAACGGTCGTGCGCGTCAGGCACGGTTTTCTTGCCAGAATCGCCCTTGGGCGTCCACTGCTGGGCGCCTGCCGGACTTTTAGTGAGCTCCCAGGTGTAGTCGAACAGGTTGTCGAAGTATTCGTTGGACCACTTGGTTGGGGTGGAGGTCCATGCGCCCTCCAAGCCGCTCGTGATCGTGTCGCCGGCTTTGCCTTTGCCGTAACTATTCTTCCAGCCCAAACCCTGCTCCTCGATGGAGGCGCCTTCCGGCTCAGGACCGACATTCCCTTTGGGGCTGGCAGCCCCATGGGCCTTGCCGAAGGTGTGCCCGCCGGCAATGAGAGCAACGGTTTCTTCGTCATTCATTGCCATGCGGCCGAAGGTCTCACGAATATCCTTCGCGGCGGCTAGGGGGTCGGGGTTCCCGTTGGGGCCTTCCGGGTTGACATAAATCAGGCCCATCTGCACGGCGGCGAGGGGATTTGCGAGTTTGCGGTCGCCTGTGTAGCGTTTGTCGTCAAGCCACTTGCTTTCAGGCCCCCAGTTGATGTCTTCCTGCGGTTCCCAGACATCGGCCCGGCCGCCAGCGAACCCGAACGGCTTGAATCCCATCGCCTCAAGCGAGCAGTTGCCCGCTAAAACCATCAGATCCGCCCAGGAAATCTTCTGGCCGTACTTCTGTTTGATGGGCCAGAGCAACCGGCGCGCTTTGTCGAGATTGCCGTTGTCGGGCCAGCTGTTGAGGGGGGCGAAGCGCTGGGTGCCGTAGGAGGCGCCGCCGCGACCGTCAGTCACACGGTAGGTTCCTGCACTATGCCAGGCCATCCGGATAAACAGAGGGCCGTAGTTGCCGTAGTCAGCGGGCCACCAATCTTGCGAGGTGGTCAGCAGGGTAATTAGGTCCTTCTTCAAGGCATTGAGATCGAGCTTGCGGAACTCTTCAGCGTAGTTGAAGGATTCGCCCAGCGGATTACTTTTCACCGAGTTTTGATGAAGGATGCGGAGGTTCAGCTGGTTGGGCCACCAGTCTCCGTTTGAATACGCCCCTGCGGCGGTGTGCCTGTCCGTGGGCGCTTTTTGGGTGCCGCCAATGACTGGACACTTTTCAGCGGACTCCGAGGGTTTGGCCCCGGGTGCCTGGGCCTGCAGCGTGCCGCCGTGGACGCCAAGAAAAAGAGAAAGGGCGACGGCAGAGAGTCGGAGCGGATTTGTTCCCGAGAGGAAACGCCTTGCAGGTCGCTGCACGACTCCGTGTAAGGGGCAGTTTTTTGCCATTGGGGGGAGGAGGGGGTTTTTTTTCATATGCTAGGATTCTGCGTTGGTTTGTCTGACTCCGAAATTTTGAGGGGCGACTGCTCCTCGCTCCTTGCGGGCGCGAGTGGCAGGCACTCCGGGCAGGTTCCCCAATAAATTACTTCCGCCTCGTCGATCTTGAACCCTGCGTTGTCCGCGGCTTTCAAGCAGGGTCTATCCCCAACTGCACAGGCGACATCTACTGTTTTTCCACAGGTGCGGCAGATGAGGTGGTGGTGGTTGTCTCCCACCCGATCTTCGTAGAGGGCAGGGGAACCGGCGGGCTGAATGCGGCGCAGAAGGCCCTTCTCCACGAGGGTTCCGAGGGCATTGTAGACGGCCTGCCGAGAGATGGAACCGATCTCGGCGCGCACGGCTTCGGCGAGGGCGTCCGCGGTGCTATGGGGGTGCGCCGATACCGCCCGTAAAACGGCCAGGCGTTGGGCCGTGATCGGGAGTCCGTGTTTACGAAGAAAAGCGGAAGGGTCGCGCATTGGACGCATGAGAGAGGAGGATTTATTTTTTTAGACTCTGTCAATATTTTGATAAAGTCCAGCATCCGTGATGCCCTTTTTTACGAAAAGAGCCCCAGTTCAAGATCCGTTGCTCGCGCAAGCAGGGGAGCTTTTTGGTGCTCCAATGCCCGAAGGGGGGGGGCTTTGCAAAAAAAACCCGAGGGAAGGAATGCAACCAAGTTGCGAGCCTTCTCCCCGGGGAGGTGGACTGCCTGTGGGGCGCGATCCCTACTTCTTTTTGGCTGGAGCTGCCGACTTCGGCGCAGCTGCCTGTTTCTTCTGGTTGGCGGCGCCGGCCTGTTTTTGCTTCTGTTCTTTCTGCTTGTTGACGGATTTCGGGGATTTGTCGCCCATAATTGGAGTCTAGGTTGGGAGGTTGACTGCGTCGTCTCTCGAGGACGGATGTCCGATCGAGTGGGACCAATATAGCGCGTCTAAGCCCGCTTTGTAACGGTTAGATATTCAGGAAATTTTAAAGGGTTTGGAAGGTTCTCGTCGCAAGCCAATGCCTTCTCAAATTGCGGTGAGGTTTTTCTTTTGTCTCGGAGCCCTTGGAGGAAATCCGAGGTTCGAAGGAGGACGCCCCCCTTTTTCTCTCTGAACGCGGCTGGTCAGGGGCGGTTGGAGTCTGTGGCCGTGGAGGGCGGGGGGAGTTTCAACTCGACTTCGAGACCGCGGGGTTTGCGGTTGCGGATGGTGACGAGTCCCCCGCAGGCTTCCACGCAGCGTTTGACGATGGCCAGGCCGAGGCCGACGCCCCCGGTCTCGCGGGTGCGTGCGCTTTCTGTGCGGAAAAAAGGGTCGCAGAGCCTGTGGAGGAGCTCGGGAGGGACGCCTGGGCCGCTGTCGGCGACGGTGAGGACGACGTGTGTGGGGCGCGGATGGGCGTCCACTCGGATGGGGCCGGAGTTGGCGGCGTAGCGGAGAGCGTTGCGGAGGATGTTGGCGAGGGCACGCTGGAGGAGGTGGGCGTCGGCGTGGACGCTGAGCCCGGGAGGCAGGGAGGACTGGATCTGGTCTTGGGCGATGTTTTCTTGGGAGAGGACTTTCTGGAGGAGGCCGGCGAGTTCGATTTTTTCCAGGTGCAGTTCGGTGTGAAGGCCTGCTTTTGTAAACTGGAGGATTTCCTGCAGGAGCGCGGACATTTGGGCGACTTCCTCCCGAACATCGTCGAGGTGGGGTTGCAGGTGGGGATCGGACTGTTGCTCAACGATTCCGAGGCCGAATTGCATGCGCGCCAGGGGCGAGCCGAGTTCGTGGGCGATGTCCCCGAGGAAGCGTTTTTGGCCCGAGACAAATTCTTCGAGTCGATCACCGAGGTGGTTGAGGGAGCTTGCGAGGCTGCCGATTTCGTCACCGCGTTGGATGGCGATGCGTGTGTCGAACTGGCCGCGAGCCATGCGTTCGGCGGCATCGCGCATTTTGCGCAGGGGGACGGTGATTCTGCGCACGAGAGGCAGCCAGAACAGGGCGGAACCGAGCAGCACGCAGCCGACGACCCACAGAGGGGTGGAATCGAGCAGGATTCCGCTGGAGAACAAAGAGGGGGAGACGAGAAGAAGGGTGGTTGGGCCGCGGAAACGGCCGGCGTCATAAGCGAGCGGAACGCGGATGCCGATCCAGTAGAGGTCGTTTTCACGGAGGATGAACCGGAAGGTACTGAGGGGGACGGTGGCTTGTCCGGGGGGGTTGGTCGGGTGGGGGTCTGAAAAGGTGTTGGATTCCTCTTGGGAAGGGGTTGTGGGGGGGGGCGGGGGACGGAAGTTTTCGGGGGAGTCTCCAAAGAGAGGCGG
>QQND01000020.1 GCA_003402745.1 Verrucomicrobiota bacterium | reverse complement strand
TTCGCCCCAATCACTCCGTTCAGGATGGTCGCCCCCTTGGTCGCGACCGAGGTGACCGTCCCCAAGGCAACACTGACACTCGTCCCATTGTTCGAGAGAGTTCCAACGGGATTCAGGCTGGCGTTCACGGTCAGCGCGGAAGCGGCGTTGTTCGAGAACGCCAGATTCACCGACCCCGAAAACACCGGCGCCGTGGCTCCTGCGAGACTGCCCAAGGTGAGCGTGGCCGCGCCGCCGGTGCTGGATACCGTTCCATTTTGGGTCAGCAATCCGATACTCTGATCGTATCCATTCAGGTTTAATGTGGCTCCAGAGGACACTGTGACGGGCCCATTGGGCAGCGCCCTAAGGGAGGCAGTTTTGAGCGTTCCAGCGGCCACATTGACCCCGCCCGTGAAGGTGTGTGTGCCCGCGAGCGTCAGCGTGGAGGCGCCCGATTTATAGAGGCTGCCTGCGCCATTTATCCCCAGGGTGCCACCCGCACTCAAAAGCGAGTAATTCAGAGTGCCCGCAGTAAAGGCCACCGACCCCGCCACAGTCACTCCCGCCGACTGCACGGTGACGGCGGTACTCGTCACCGTTTGGCCGGAGCCGTTGGTGTCCTGAAACTTGAACGGCGTACCCGACGGGAGCGATGAATAGCTAGAATAGTTGATCCCACCGGACCAGTTGGCGGTAGCCGCATCCCAGTTGCCATTGACCGCGCCAGTCCAGATGCCTACGGAATCAGTAATATCGCGCAACTGGATGGCGTTGATTTGAGCGGAATAATTTGCGGTGATGCCCCCGGAGGCGTCGAAACCCTGCGTATTGGTTAAAGTCTGCGTTGTGGAATCTGCGACGAAAATCCCTCGCGCGTACTGCCCCCTCCCTCCGTTAGCGTGGTCCGCATTGTACTTGACTGCCACAGAGTTGCCCCCCGTGGAACTAAGAATGCCAGTTCTCCATTGCGTCCAGTTGTTGCCGCCGCTCACTCGACTGTCTTCGATCCAAACCTGTACTGCGTAGACCTTACCCAGAGTCAGGCTAGAGAACTGATACGTTTGCAATGTCCCATTCACAGCAGGATCCAAGTAGTAAGGTCTCTGGAAAACCTTGTTGTAAGCGAGCGTGTAGGTTCCGGTGTAGGTGTCGACCAAGCCACCGGATGCGAAACTTGCATCCGTTCCGAGAGTGCCAGTCGAGGGACTGATAGTCAGCCCCGTTCCACCCGCGCTGGTGGCCAGATCAAAAGAGACTCCATTCACCGTCGTCGCGCCAAAGAACCCGTAAGCAAACACTTTGGTCCCCAAGTTGAGGACGTCCGTGTCGGCGCTGATCGTGATCGGCGCACTGAAATTGATCGGCGCGGCAAAAATTGCGCCTTGGGCAAAAATAAATACGGCCAAAAGCACCCTCATGGCAGAAAAAAACTGCAGCTTGGGGCCGGACTTGAGGAAGGAAATGCAATCAGGGCGCGTCTGTTGAGACACCGGCGGAACGAAATTCCGCGGTGCAGATCCAAAGACAACCGTCTCAGGCTCTTTAGCTTGCCTCAAACACATGGGGTTATTTAGTGCGCAGAGGGGAAGTGCGCCTCTAAATGAACAGCAGGAACCGCACCAAAACTCCATTTTGCGGGCAACTTTCCCTTGCAAACCCCCAATTTTGTGAGCCCCCAAGCGGACCCTAGTTGCAGTCCTTGCCGCCCCTCTCTACAAGTCCTCCACGCCCCTCATGAACTCCCCTACCGATCTCCCCCTCCTTGGCCTGGCCCTCGGGGCCATTGTGCTTCTGGTCCTGCTGGTGACACGCTGGAAGCTGAACCCGTTTTTAGCCCTGTCCCTCGCTGCCCTAGCCCTCGGAGGAGGTGCCGTGGGACTGGGCATCACTGCCAAATCCCACCCAGGCGCTGCATGGACCGTCCTCCAAGTCGTCGACGACTTTAAGCTGGGGCTGGGAGCGACCCTGGGAGGGGTGGCCTCATTGATCTGCCTGGGCGCCATTTTGGGCAAACTACTCTCCGAATCGGGCGGAGCCGGGGTACTCGCCAAGGGGTTCCTTGGGTTTTTCGGCAAGGAGAACGCCGGGTGGTGCATCATTGCTCTGGCGATCACGGTGGGACTGAGCTCGTGGTTTGCAGTGGGCTTTTTGCTGCTGCTGCCCGTTCTTTTGAGTCTGACCAAGGAAACAGGGCGCCCCTTTCTCAACCTGGCCCTGCCCCTGCTCTCGTTTCTTTCGGTGATGCACGGCCTCATGCCCCCCCATCCCGGGCCAGTCATCGCCATCAACGCCCTGCACGCGGATACCGGCAAAGTGCTCCTGTGGGGATTTCTGATTGGTATCCCAACGGCTGCGATCGCGGGCCCCGCGTTTGCCAAGTTTGCCGTCGGCCGGGTACACCCCACGCTGCCGGAGATCTCCGGCGAACAGCCCTCCCAGATCCGGCCCCCGAGTTTTTCGCTGACCCTGTTCTCTATCCTGCTGCCCATCGCTCTGATGCTTTTGGCCACGTGCGCCGAACTTTTTGGAATCCACGGCTCCTTCATCGGAAAGATAGTCCTCACGCTCGGCTCCCCGATCATCGCGATGCTTCTGGGCGTGTTGTTTTGCCTCTGGTCGCTGGGTCTGCGCTGCGGCTGGACGGCACCGCAGCTGCTGAAGTTCACCGAACAAAGCGTCAACGCCATCGGGATGACCTTCCTCACCGTTGGCGCCGGAGGCGGCTTCGCGCGCGTACTCACGGAGAGCGGCGTGGCCCGGATTCTGGGGGAACTTGCTTCAGAAGCGCATCTGCCGATCCTTCTTTACGGCTGGCTGGCCTCGGCGTTTATCCGGGTTGCCACGGGCTCGGCGACGGTGGCCATCACCGTGGCAGCCGACCTGCTGGTGCCGCTTTTGGGAGCCTCGCCCGAAACTTCGCCGGAACTGCTCGTGGTCGCCATTGGCTGCGGGTCGCTGTTTTTGTCGCACCTTAATGATGCCGGGTTTTGGATCGTGCGCGACTGCCTGGGACTTTCCGTGAAAGAAACCCTTCAAACTTGGACGATCACCGAAACACTGATCGGCGTCGCCGGGCTCTTGCTCACCATGGGCGTCGACGCCGTAAGGCACGCCCTCGGGTAGTGCTGAAAACCGGCTCCACTCACTCGCCAGAACTGAACCTGGCCAGAACCGAAGGGCACGCACCAACCCCGGCCCGGCGCTCGGCTCACCGCCAGGCGCCGAACCAAAACCTCGTTCGCTCCTCTTGATATCCAACCCGCTCTACAAAAAAGCAAAGGCAGCTTCCTCAAACGGGTACACTTCACTAGCCATGCGTTCTTTTTCCCCCGCGTTTCTGAAAAAATCGGCCTCCTTCTTGCATCCTGTCCTTGGACGCCTTTTCTGGAGCGTCATTCTTCTTTTGGCCCCGGTCCCCCAGGGCTCCGCCGCGGACCTTGATTTTTTCAAGGATATCCATCCTTTCCTTCAGCCGAACTGCATCCCCTGCCACAACAAAACAACCACCAAGGCAAAACTCAATCTGGAGACGCCGGAGTTGATTAAAAAGGGAGGCGAATCCGGGCCGGGCCTGGTGCCGGGGAAAGCAGCGGACAGCCTCATGGTGCAAAGCGCGGCCCATCAGGGCGACTCTGCCATGCCGCCCAAGGACAACAAGTCCGGTGCGGTGGACCTCACCCCTGCCCAACTCGCTTTGCTGAGCTCTTGGATTAACCAAGGCGCGAAAACCTCTGTGAAACGCGTCGAAACCGTGGCGCTGCACGCCCTGCCCAAGGGGGTTCAGCCCATCTACAGCGTTGCCATGACGCCCGATGGTCGCACCGCCGCGTGCGGGCGGGGCGGCGAACTTTTCCTCTACGACTTGGCCACCCGCCAAGCCCTTGCTCCGCTAAAAGATCCCGCCCTGAAATCCGGCGCGGCTCACGAGGAAATCGTCCACTCCCTCCACTTCAGCCCCGATGGCAACCGACTCGCTTCAGGGGGCTTTCGCGAGGTCAAAATATGGCGCCGCGAACAGGGCGCCCCCTCTTTTCAAACCATCCCCGGAATCCCCCCGAACTTGACTGGCGTTTTATCCCCGGATGGGAGCCAGCTCCTGGTCTGGAACGCAGCGGATGGGCTGCGCCTGCTCGAGGCCTCCACCGGCGCCCTGATCCGCCTCCTTCCTGAGGCCCCGAAAACCGGAGTCAAGGCCCTCAGTGTTTCTCCAGATGGAGCCTCGTGCGCCGTCTGCACCGAGGATGGCGCCTGGACGCTCTGGTCCCTTGCCGACGGCCAAAAACGGCCTGAAAGCGGCGCCCTTCCGGGAGCCACCGCCCTGTCTTGGACCCCCGATGGCAAGTCCCTCGTCTTCTGCCTCGCTGATGGGGTCCGTGTTTGGTCACTGCCAGAGGCCAAGGTGCTTAGAGAAATAAAAGTCCCCAATCCCCGCGCCAGCTCCGTCTCGGGAAACGGCTCCTTGCTGGCGGTCGCCTGCGGCGATTGCGCCGTCCACCTTTTTGATTTCGCCTCGGGCAAGCCCGTGCTCGAAATGCGTGGAAGCAAAAAAAGCGAACAGTCCCTCGCGAAGCTGGAATGGGAGGTTGCAAGCGCCGGCTTGGACGCGGCACACCATGCAAGCCTGACCGCTCGCATCGACGTGCAAAACAAGCTCTTCGATATCCAGGTCAAAAAAGCGCAGGAGGCCATCGCGACCGCAAAAAAGGAACTTCCCGACAAAAAGAAAGCGGTCTTCCCCGCGCAAAAAGCCCGGGAAGAGGCGGAAAAAGCTCTGGATGAAGCAACTGCCGCAGTAGCCGCGGCCCCGGAAGGAAAACCTGACGCAGCGGCGATTGCAAAAAAGAAGGAGGCCACCACGAAACTCGCTACCGCAGTAGCAGCGGCAAATTCAGCCGCAGCGGCGGTGATTTCCGCTGAAAACCACGTCAAGGACGGGGAGGAACAACTCCAGAACATCGCGGCCTCGCGGGAGACCAACGCAGCAAACCGCACACAAGCGGAAGCGGACCAGGAGCGCGCGAAAAAAGTGCAATCGGTGGCCCAAGCGGCTCTTGATGGCCTCAAGGCGGCGAAGCCAAAAAACGAAATCCAGCTTCTGGCAGTGGCGTTTTCCAAAGATAACCACTCTGTAGCCGCCATCTACAGCGACGGCCGCCAGCAGGTTTGGTCCACCTCTTCCGGGGACGCATTGGGCACCTTGCACTATGGCGCGCCTCTGGTTTCCGCCAGCGTTGTTCCGCTCTCGGAATCCAGATTCCTCTCCCTAGGCTCCGACGGCCGCCTCGCAAAAACAGCCCATCCAGACCAGTGGAAACTCGAGCGGACCCTTGGCGGGACCGACTCCGGCTCCCCGTTTGTGGACCGGGTCAGCGCCGTCCGCTTCAGCCCAGACGGCCTCATGCTGGCCACCGGGGGCGGGGAATCCTCGCGCTCAGGCGACGTGCATCTCTGGGAAACGCTCTCCGGCAAACTGCTCCAAACCTGGAAAGACAAACACAACGACACCGTGCTTGCCCTCGATTTCTCCCCCGACGGACTCTGGTTGGCCTCCGGAGGAGCTGACCGCATGGGCCGCGTCACCGAGGTCGCCACGGCCAAGCCTCTTTACCTCCTCGAAGCCCACACGCACCACGTCATGGGCGTGGCGTTTCGTGCCGACGGCCGAATCTTGGCCACCGCCGGGGCCGATGGCGTTGTAAACACCTGGGACATGAGTTCAGGGGAACGGGCCAAAAAGATCATCGGCTGGAACAAGGAAGTCACCAGCCTCCAATTTCTCGGCGCTTCCAGCAAGATCGTCACTTCCGCCGCAGACAACCAAGTGCGCATCGTCAACGACGACGGCACAGAGGTCCGCTCCATGGCAAAATTACCCGATTTTGTGCAGGCCGCCGCCGGGGCGAAAACCTCCCCCCTCATCATCGGCGGTGGAGAAGACAGCATCCTCCGGCTTTGGAACGGGAGCACCGGGGCCGAGTTGACCCAGTTCACCGCCCCCTGATCCGCAGGGATCGGCTCCAAGATCAGACTGAAAAAAGCGCCGTTATCTAATGCACTGTCTAGTGTCGGGTTGTTCTTGGTGAGCAACTCGGTGGCAGGTGGCGTGAAACGCTGGATTCCTTCGGGCGTTTCTGTCATGCAACCTCCGGCCAAAGTCCCATTCCCATGTCCCACGGTCCACACTCTCCCTCGATCCTTCCCTGCCCCGGCCCCCTCAACCGGCGCAGCTTCATGCGTGTTGGCCTTTCGGGCTTTGCGAGCCTTGGCTTGCCCGGTCTCCTGAAGATGCGCGCCCTCGCCGCCGCAGCCGCTGCCCCCGGAAGCAGACCCGCAGAACGCACCGCGGTCATCATGGTCTGGCAGCCTGGCGGCTGTTCCCACATCGATACCTACGATCCTAAACCCGACATCGGGAGCGAATACCGCGGCCCCTTCAAAACCATCGCCACCAAGGTGCCCGGGACGCGCATCACGGAACTCCTCCCCCTTCAGGCGCGGATCGCCGACAAGTTCACGATTTTACGCTCCATGAACCAGAAGGCAGGCGGCCACCCCGCCGGTTCAATGCAACTGCTTTCCGGCGACCCCGATACCCGCGACAAACCCAAACCCCGGTATCCAGACTGGATGTCTGTGGCAGCCTTCCTCCGCGCGCGCGACGGCGGCCGCTCCAATCCCCTTCCCAACTACATCGGCGTCAACCCCGTGATCGAATACGGCGGCCCCGCCTACGTGGGCGCCGCCTACGCCCCGTTCTCGATCTCCGGGGATCCAAACCGCCCGGATTTTGAGGTCCCAAACATCGGCCTCTCTGACAAGGCCGAGGCCGTTCGGCTCAGCGACCGGGTCATGCTCCGCAAAAGCCTCGACACCATGGAGCGCACCTTCGACACCCTCGGCGAACTCGGCGCTCTCGACCAATTCGAATCCCAGGCCGTCGCGCTCCTCACCAACCCTCAAGCCAGAGACGCCTTCGACCTGAGCAAAGAAGACCCCCAAACCCGAGACCGTTACGGCCGCAACCGCTGGGGACAACAACTCCTGCTCGCCCGGCGCCTGGTAGAGGCCGGCGTTGAAATCATCACCAGCAGCCTGAGCGGCCCCCAGTGCGGACGCGTGGGCAACTGGGACGATCATGCCGTCAACCACAACGTCTTCGACGCCCTCCGCTTCCGCTCCGCCGCCTACGACCAGGCCGTCTCCGCTCTCATAGAAGACGTCTACGCCCGCGGCCTCGACAAACGCGTGCTTGTCGTCGTCACCGGCGAATTTGGGAGAACCCCAAAAATCGAATACAGCCCCAGCACCGGCGTCGGTGATGGCAGCGCACCGGCCGGAACTTCCCAACCCGGCCGCGACCACTGGCCGCGCGCCTTCAGCAACATCTGGGCCGGGGGCGGCATTCAAACCGGCGGCATCATCGGAGCCACCGACAAACGCGGCGAAGACGTCGTAGAACGCGCCTGCGGGCCGGACGACTTCCTAGCCACCATCTATCACCACCTCGGCATCGACAGCAGCAAGGAATCCATCAAAGATTTCAACGGCCGCCCGACCCACATCGTCCAAAACGGCCGCCCCATTCCCGAATTAATGGGCAGGGGCTAAGCGAAAATTCCAGGCCTCCCCTATTCCAGGGACTACCCCAAGGATTACCCCAAGGATTCCACCCGGTGCGTGGGCACCGGTTTTCCAGGGCGGAAAAACTCGAGATGCTCGAGCTCCGCTCCAAGACCGGCCACCGCAGCCGCCGCAATCGGCAGCGCATCCCGCACCGCGCCCGCAAGCAACTCCGGATCCGCCTCAGCGCGCAGGTTGACGATCACTTGCCCGCTCCCTGCGGGCTGCTCCAGGCGAATCGCAAGTTCAGGAACAAAATCGCTCCGCACCAAATTGACCACCGCGATATCGCCCAGGCCCGCATCCGGGCTGAAAGTCATTTTCAAGTGTGCAATTTCCGCGCCTTCCGTCTGCAGCCGCCCTTGGATCTCCGCTGCGAAGGCCCGCAAAAAGGCGTTGGCGTCAAACTCGCCCTCCGGCGCGCACTCCACTGTGGCATTGAGCCATCCCAGAAGAGCCTCGCCTTCAGCGTACACTGTATAGTCGACAGCCATGGTCTGACGCTCCTGCTGCTCGCCCGCTTCCACCTTGGAAAACCACTCCTCCAACCCCTCCCCCGTACGCACCGAGGCACAGAGAACTTCCGCATTCGGAAACTCGCGGGATATCGCCCCCTTCAACAACTCCATCTGCTCCGCCCCCAGAAGCTCCGACTTGCTCACGACGATAAAATCCGCCTCCTCCAGCTGCTTTTTGTAAATATAAATGACCTTCTGGGAAAAACTCCCGCCCTCCTGAAGCCCGAAAACCCGCAGCGCCCGAACCGGATCTAAAAGTACACTCAACGGCGCGATACGAAAGTGCTCCCCGTACATGCGACGCAGCGGATACGTCACCGTCGCCACCAAATCCGTACAACTCCCCACCGGTTCGGCAATGAAAACGTCCGGCCGCGAGGCTTCCGAAAGCCGGTCCGCCGCGTCCACCAACGAGTTAAAACGACAACAAAAACAGCCCCCAGGGATCTCCTCCGTGGCAAACCCCTTGGAGCGCAGCATCGCCGTATCCACCAACTCCTGCCCTTGGTCGTTTGTAATCAGTCCGACCCGCCTGCCCTTGGAGCTGAGCCGCTGGGCCAGCGCGGCCACCGCAGTGGTTTTCCCCGCCCCCAGAAAACCGCCGATCATTATATAAAGAGCCTTTGCAGGGGATTTGACGGATTCCGGGGTGTTCATCCTCGATACCCTAACAAACATGCATTTGCAGGGCAAAGACAGACACGCTCCCTAATCCTTTTCAAGACAGGTCCAAAGATAAAGATTCTCCACCTTCTTCCGCGCCCAAGGTGTTTTCCTTAGAAACGTTAAACTCGATTTAATGCTGGGGTTCATATTGAAACAGCGAATGTCAATGTGCAGCCCCAGATGCTCCCAGCCGTGCCGTTCCACCAAGGCGGTGAGAATTTTCTCGAGGGTGACACCGTGCAACGGATCGGCCGATTGAAAGTCTGTCATGGGATGGAAAGGGTCTAAACCCGAATAGACTCGACGCAACACCCTCGCCCGTCAATAAACGGAGTCTTTATGGCAAAGGGAAACAACAGTCGCAAAAAGGAAGTCAAGAAACCGAAAAAGGAAAAGCCCAAACAAACGGCCACCCGCAATACCAAAGCCTAGACGTCGGTCGCCGGACGACAGTCACCGGACAAATGTCAGGTCCGGCACCGAAGGCCTCACCGGACGGGTCCGGCTCAACCCTCTCCAGAGAGGGCGTGTTCCTGCCTCCCCTTCCGAGGGGCTCTGCGGACTTAAAACCCCAACCCTCAGGTCAGGCCGGGAATCGGCTGCCCCTGGTAGAGCGAATGAGGACGCTGCAGCGGATCGTGCCACTCCATCGTATGGGGAATTCCAAGCGCCTGATAAATCGTGGCCGCCAAGTTCTCCGGCTTTTGCGGTTTACTGACTGGAAACGCACCCTTTTTGTCCGTGGCGCCAATCACCGTCCCGCCGCGAACCCCGCCGCCAGCAAGAAGCACCGTTTGTGACGCGCCCCAGTGGTCGCGTCCCGGAAGCTTTGCTCCAGGCAACGTCGAGATTTTCGGAGTCCGCCCAAACTCGCTCCCCATCACCACGAGCGTTTCGGACATCAATCCACTCGCTTCCAAATCGTCAAAAAACGCGCTGACTGCCCGGTCCATGGGCGGAAGCAAAAAATCCTTCAGATTGGGAAACGCCGCCTGGTGGGTGTCCCAGGATTCATTGTTCCCTAGGTTAACCTGGATCAAGCGCACTCCGCTTTCCAGCAGCCGTCTGGCCATGATCAACGACCAACCAAAACTGTTGTTGCCATACCGCTCCATGACCTCGGGCGCCACCAGACTCAGGTCAAATGCATCACGCACCGAACTGTTCGTAATCAAAGACACCGCCGCCTCCCGGTACCGGTCGAACCCGGTGTCTTCAATGCTCTGGTTCAGCAACCGCGTCTGCCCCTCAAGCGTCTGGCGCAGCGCCACGCGGTCCAAGAGCCGGTCCCTCGTGAGTCCCTCCGGGAGAGACAAATGCGGCGCCTGGAAAAGAACCGACCGGTCCACAAGCGCCCCCTTTTCGTGATGGAACAAATATTCCGGAAACGCACCGTAGTGCTGCGGATGGTAGGGCGCCATTTCCAAAAACCACGGGTCGCTTTGTTTTCCCAACTGCCCCGCAAACTGCCCCGGAATAAACCGCCCCTCACGGTGCTGCAGTTTGTCGGGAAGGACCAAGGCGGGCGGCAGGTTGTTTTTGGGCGGAAGCAAACTTCCCGCGAGAGAGACGATGCTTGGCCAGTCCGATCCCTTCGGTTTGCCTGGGTCAAACCCCAGGGGGATTTCACTGCGACCCGTCAGCATGATGTGGTGCGCCGCCGAATGGTCGTTACTCGGGTGCGTGAGCGAGCGCACCAGCGCATATTTGTGGGCGCGCTTTGCGAGCATTGGCAGGTGTTCGCAAATCTGAATCCCGTCGGCGCTCGTGGAAATGGGTTTGAATTCGCCCCTGAACTCCAGCGGCGCGTCGGGCTTCATGTCAAAACTCTCGTGCTGAGCCAGGCCCCCGGAAAGAAAGACGTAAACGACCGACTTGGCACGCCCAGAAGCTCGCGGAAGCCCCTCTGCAGCAGAAGCCGCCCCCAACGCCTGCAGCGCCGAGAGATGGTTCATGCCCAAGCCCAGCAGCCCGACGGCCCCCGCCTGAATGGCATGGCGACGCGATAATCCGTGGGGGGGTAACGGCTGCATGAACAGCACCTTAACAGCCGCAAAACAGCAAGTCAACGCAGCCAGCCAGCCCCGCACCTGATTGATCACCGCGCTGGATATCTGTCCATGAGACGTGTAAATGGAACGCTCGGCGCAGGCTGAACCGCCCCTGCCCCCGCACGGCCGGTTCCAAGCCCGCCCGCCTGTCCCCTCAACCGCCCAATACCATTCAATCATGCGTTTAACCTCCAAAGATTTAGGCTTCGTCGGCGTGGGCCGCATGGGCGCCAACATGGCCCGCCACCTCAGCGAAAACGGCTACCATGTCGCCGCCGTTTTTGATCCCAAACTCGAAGCGGCCCAGGCTCTCGCAACCGAGATCGGCGCCACCGCCTGCAGTTCCCTCGCAGAGGTGTCTCGCCTGGCGAAAACTATTTTCACCGTAGTCACCGACGACAAAGCCCAACTCCAAATCTTCGCCAACCGAAAGGACAACCTCCTCAAATCCGCTCCAGGCAGGACGTTCGTCAACTGCGCCACCGTCGCCCCCGAAACCCACCAAAAGGTCGCCCGCCTGTGCCACGCCGCGGGCGCCGCCAGCCTCGAGGCCTGTATGGCGTCCTCCATCACCCAGGCCCGCAACGGCACCCTCTACCTCATGTGCGGTGGCGAAAAACGTGTCTTCCTCAAGCTCAAGCCAGTCCTCGAAGCCCTCTCCGATCACGGCAAGTTGCTTCGCTACATCGGTGAAACCGGTCGAGCAGCGCAGCTCAAGGCACTCGTGAACATGGTCATGAACATCAACACCGCCGCCCTCGCCGAAGGCCTCGCCCTCGGGGACGCCCTCGGCCAGGACCTCTCCGTAGTCCGCGAGGTCTTCTCCCAAACCGGCGCCGCCAGCCGCGTTCTCGCCACCGATGGCGACGACATGGTCAACCGAGACCACGCCTGCTTTTTCAGCGGAGCCCACGCAGCCAAAGACAGCGCCATCGCACTCGCTCTGGCCAAAACCCAGAAATTGCACCTCCCTCTCGCTCAGGCAACCCTCGCTCAATTCGAGCGCCTGGTCGCAGCCGGGCTGGGCGGCTTGGATAAAAGCGGAATCGCTGAATTAACATTCAGGGGACGCGGCCCAGCCCCCTCCAAGCCCAAGCGGCCCTCTCAAAAAAGCCAACCCGCGCGGGCTTCCAAAAAACACTAGGCGCGGCCTGGAAGCGGCGGGGAACGTTTTGTGTCCCAAAATCAGCGCGTCGCACTCGGGACCCGGGGGCAGTTTGTTACATGACCACAAACTGCTCTCGCCAATTGCTTTCCGTCTAAAAATTAAGCTCGCTCCTAAATCCGCCTTTATTTTTACCCCTTTTTGAGCTAATACGAGGGACCCTCCTTTTGATTCAGCTTTCACCCATGTTTTCTCCTTCAAAAGCCCTATTCGCCATCGCGACCGCCCTGTTCGCCTGCGCCGGAGTCGGTCCTTTTCCCGGAGGGGTCTGCATGGCCTCGGAAACCAGCCTGCTCGTGAGTGTCGCCGATCAGAAAATGGTCCTTTGGCAGGACGGACTGGAAGTCGCACGGTTTCCCATTTCCACCTCCCGCTTTGGCCTCGGAGACCGCTTGGGCAGTTATGCCACGCCCCTCGGCCTTCTGCAGGTGGCCGCAAAGATCGGGCAAAGCGTCCGCGAAGGGACCGTTTTCAAACAACGCCGGCCCACTGGCGAGGTGCTCCCCCCCAACGCCCCGGGCAGGGACCCCATCGTGACGCGCATCATCTGGCTGCGGGGCCTCGAAGCGCAAAACCACAACTCCTACGGGCGCTACATCTACATTCATGGAACCCCGGAGGAAAAACTCCTCGGCAAGCCCGTCAGCTGGGGCTGTATCCGAATGGCTTCCAAGGACGTCGTGAAAGTTTTCGAAGCGATAGATATCGGGGCGCGTGTGGAAATTTTGAACAAGCCGATGAAGGTTCTCCTCAAGGAACACGCCGCTAGCGACCGGTTGGCCCAGGTTTTCAGAGATTAATTAGGCCCCTGGCTGCAGATGTCCGGACCAGAAACCCCTCTGCTTCCATTTGCACATGCCCCCTTCCCTCCTCTTGCGCCGCCTTCTGCTGGGCACCCTCGCGCTCGTTGGAGTTGCCGCTTCTGAATTCGCGCCAGCGGCCGGAGTGGCCGCTTTTGCCACGCCAGCAGCCGGAGTGGCCGCTTTTGCCACGCCAGCAGCCGGAGTGGCCGCTTTTGCCACGCCAGCGAAGCCCCGGAGCGGCTCTCGGGAGGCAGGCCGCAGCGCCAAATCAAAACCCAAGACTCCTGCCCCAGGCGCCCCAGCCCCCACCGTCCTGTGGCCAGAAGTCGCGGCCGCCACGGCCAACCTTCTTGAGACCCAGCACTACCTGCGCAGGCCGATGGATTTTCAATTCTCAAAACGCGCCTTGAACCGGTATTTCGACGTCCTCGACCCTGAGCGTTTGTATTTCTTTCAAACTGATCTCACAGAGTTCCAGGAGCGGTTCGGAACGACCTTCGCCGCGAGCTTGAAAGCCGGCAATCTCGAGGCCATCGACGCCGTCCACGCGCGTTACTCCGAGCGTCTCACAACCTTCTGCAAAACGGCCTCCGCACTGGCCGGAGGCAACTGGGATTTTTCCAGCCCCTGGAACACCGAACTCTCCCGTGAAAACGCCCCCTGGCCCGCCGATGAAACCGAGGCTCAAGAGCTCTGGACCGCGCAGGTGGGCGCGGAACTCTTAGAGTGCCGCCTCGGAGGCGTGTCTCCCGAAAAAGCAACGGCGCAGGTCCAGAAACGTCTCGCAAACCTTCTCAAACATCTGCAGTCCTCCGCCGCCAAGGAACGGCTCTCCCCAGCGCTTCTTGCCTTGGCGAGGGCCTGCGACGCTCATTCGGATTACCTCACCCAGGAGGAACTCGAAGACACGGAAAACGAACTGCGCCTCTCTCGCATCGGTATCGGAGTCACCCTCGACCTCGATCCTGCGGGCTTGCGCGTGGCAGGCCTCATGGCCGGCGGCCCGGCCCAGAAAGATGGCCGCCTGAGAGTCAACGACCGCATCGTCGCCGTGGCCGAGGAGACGGGCGCCTTCCGTGAACTCGACGGCCTCCCCATGCCCCAAGCCCTCGCCCTCCTGCGCGGCCAAAGAGGCTCCCTCGTCCGTCTCAAAGTTCTTCCCGCGCGCGCCAGCGATCCCGCCCAGCGCCTCATCGTAGGAATCCGGCGCGAAGAAATGCGCAGTTTTGATGGCGAGTCGTACGCCAAAATCATCCACTACCCCACTCCAGACGGTACCACTCCGCTTCGTTTGGGGTGGCTCGTCATTCCCGCCTTTTACGGAGATGAACCGGACGCCTCAGGCCACCGGTCCAGCAGCGTTTCCCGCGATGTCAGTGTCCTGTTACGCCGCCTGCAGGCCGAAAACGTCGAGGGCATCGTCTTGGATTTTCGCGCCAACCTCGGCGGCCTCCTCGACGAAGCCGTCGAAATCGGCGGCCTCTTCTGCGGCCGCGTTCCAATCGCACAGGTACGCGCCCCAAACGAGGAAACCGAAATTCTTATTCCGCTCAGAATGCGTTCTCAAAAACCCCTCTATTCCGGCCCGCTCCTGGTGTTGACAGACCGCAGCAGCGCCTCCGCAAGCGAATTAGTGGCGGGAGCTCTGCAAGACTACGGCAGGGCCGTTGTCGTCGGCGGGGAACAAACCTTTGGTAAAGGTTCGGTCCAGACGACCCTTCCTTTGGAAGAATATCTTGGCTACCATATGCGCCTCCCCGTAGGCGGCTTGGCACTCACCGTTGGAAAATTTTACAGAGTAAGCGGTCAATCCACCCAACTGCTGGGGGTGCGCCCCGACATCATCCTGCCTTCCACGCTCGATGTTCCGCATGAAGGAGAGGCCGCACTCGTCGATCCCCTGCAGCATGACGCGATCGACACTCTGCCTACACCAAGAGTTCCCACCATCTCGCAAACCCACTTACAAACCCTCAGCGAACGCTCTTCCCAGAGAGTACAAGCCTCCAGCGCGTTCGCAGCCGTCGCCGCAGAACGGGATCTGACCCGGAAAGAACGCCAGGAAAACCGCCTGAGCCTCCAAGAAACAGAACGCCGATCCCTTCTCGAAACAGCCCGCTCTTCCTACTCCGAGCGCGAGGCAGCCATCGAGTCGAACCCGACCGGAGCGCGTTTTTGCCGTCTGCTTTTAGAGGACACCAAAATCAAACGCCTCAAACTTTCCAACGAAGACCCCCTCGCAAGCCGGGATCCAGAGTCCGTTGCAACGGAGGAGGAAACACTCAAGATTTTAGCGGACCTCGCCCGCTTGGAGCCCCGCAAAAAACCAGCCTCACCGCCCGAGATTTCCCAAACCAAAAAGACCGCCTCGCGCCCATAACCGCAGCCGGCAGCGCCCGAAAACCCTGGAGAACTCCACCTTCTCCCTTCCTGTGCGCGGCGCGCTTTTGTAGGCTCTGGCGATGGCCGCCTCAAAAATCATTTCCGTCGCAGAACTCGCGCTGCACTCCAATGCGTGCACCAGCGCAGGCCGCACCTTGGTCTTTACCAACGGTTGTTTTGACCTTCTTCATGTGGGCCACGTCCGTTATCTTCAGGCCGCTAAATCCCGCGGCGACCTGCTCGCCGTCGCGGTCAACGGAGACGACTCTGTGCGCGCCCTCAAAGGACCAAGCCGCCCTGTGAATACCGAACTGGACCGGGCAGAGGTTTTGGCGGCACTCGCCTGCGTAGACTTTGTCACCCTGTTTCACACCCCGCGGGTCACCGAGGTCATCCGTACCATCCGCCCGCATCTTTACGTCAAAGGCGGAGACTACACCGTGGACGCCCTGGATCCCGGCGAAAAACAGGCCCTGGACGAAGTCGGCTCGCACATCGAAATCCTCGAACTTGTCCCGGGCAAAAGCACCACAGCCGTCATTCACCGCCTCGGAGCCACGGCCTAAGATGAGTAACCCCCCACTGCGGCTCGGTGTGCTCGGTTCGGGAAAAGGCTCCAATTTTGAAGCCATCGTCCGCGCGATACGTTCAAACAGCCTCAATGCAACCATCCACCTCGTCCTCTCCGACAATCCCGCTGCGCGTATCTTGGAGGTGGCCCGCTCTCTAGGCATCCCAGCAGAAGCCCTGCCACCTTCCAACTTCCGCACAAAACTCGAACCGGAAATCGAAACAGCAGCGGCAACGCGATTGGCCGCGGCCGGAGTCGAACTCGTCGTGCTTGCCGGATACATGCGCCTCATAAAAGCGCCCCTCTTAAACCGCTTCCCAGGCCGTATCGTGAACATCCACCCCTCCCTCCTTCCCTCCTTTCCTGGCCTGGAGGCATGGAAACAAGCATGGAACGCCAAGGTTCCCACCACCGGTTGCACCGTGCATTGGGTCGATGCCGGAATGGACACTGGAAAAATTATCGCCCAAGCCACCGTACCCGTCCTCGAATCCGACACACCCGAAACCCTCCACGCCAGGATCCAGACCGCAGAGCACCAACTCTACCCGGAAGCCATCGCCAAAATCGAAGCAGCCCGTTAACGACTCAGCCACCTCAATCCCTCAATCCCTCAATCCCTCAATCCTCGAGACGCTCTGCTCCCACAAACAAGGGTCCCGTGGTGCCTGCCTACGCTTCCTTGAAAAAACGAAAACACAGCGGGTAGCTCCACACCCTCCCCTCATACGCCCTCACCGCGCCGATGATCGGAAAGACAACAACCAGAACCCCCACAATCCAGAGCATCGGAATCCCCACAAGGAACAAACACAGAAGCGCAGAAACACCCCACCAAATAAGTTGCGAAAGAATCCAGTTCGCCACAGCCCTCCCGTGGCGATCGATCAGCGGCGACTCTTTCCGCGTTTGCCACAGCACCACTGGAACGACCAAACCGGCAACCGGTATCAGATAGCCAAGCAAGGGAGACAAATGCAGGGCCGTCGCCCAGATATTTTCCCGTTTGCAGAACGCCTCCAAAGAACCCGCAAGCCCACCCTCCAGGGATGCAAGCAACCCCCGCTTCGCCTGCTCAAACTCAGCCGCCGTGATGGTTCCTTCCTGCCGAAGCGCGTCCAGTTTCCGAATCTCATCGGCTATGCTCATTGATGCATCCTACCACCATCGTGCTATTCCGTCGGCGAAAATTTTCAGCTTCCTTTTTTCGGCGGCGACCTTGCGCTCATGGTCTCCGCTTTCCAGTCAAAACCGGCAGCGTCTTCTCAATATTTGCTTCCGTGAAACTCATTCCTCCGCGATGAATTCTTCCGCCCTTCCTCCCAGCGAAGAGGCAACCCCCCTCACCCCCCTTTCCCCGATCTTCAACTCATGAACTTTCTGATCCAACGCATTCACGAAAAGGACACCGCCATCGTCGCTCTTCAAAACCTCTCCCCCGGCCAAAGAGTTCGCTTTGAAAACGCAGAGTGGACGCTCCGCGATGCCATCCCCTTGAAACACAAATTCGCCGCCCAGGACTTTCACGACGGCGACAAAGTCACCATGTATGGCGTCACCGTCGGCCGCACCCGCGGTACCGTTCTCTCCGGAGCGTTGCTAACCACCGAAAATCTCGTCCACGCGGCAGACCCCTTCCGTGCTGAAACCGGCTCCCAGTCGTGGACGCCACCCGATGCGCGCTCCTGGAGCGCGCGCACCTTCAACGGCTTCCGCCGCTCAGACGGCTCCGTTGGCACCGCCAATTTATGGCTCGTGGTGCCGCTTGTCTTTTGCGAGAACCGGAACATCGCCGTCATGCAGAGCGCTCTGAACCGCGCGCTGGGTTATCACCGTCACTCGCCCTATGAGGCCTTCGCCCAGGATCTCGCCTCGCAGTGGCGAGCCCACCCGGAAGCCGAGTCCCTCGAAGCCGTCCGTCTTGAAGCCGGCTTGGCGACCGGCCCACGGCCCCTGTTTCCGAATGTCGGCGGCGTCAAATTTCTCCAACACACCTTCGGCTGCGGCGGGACGCGGCAGGATTCGGACGCACTCTGTGCTCTGATCGCAGGCTATTTGAACAACCCAAACGTCGCCGGAGCAACCGTCCTAAGCCTCGGCTGTCAGCATTCTCAAATCAGCATTCTCGAGCGGGAAATCGCCCTCAGAAACCCCCGCTTCGACAAGCCGCTTGCAATTTTTGAACAACAAAAATCTCATTCTGAGAACGATATGCTTCAACGCGCAATGCGCGCCACGTTCTCCGGCGTTGCCCAAGCAAACCGCTTTGAGCGCGAGCCTTCCTCCATTTCCCACCTCACCGTCGGCGTCAAATGCGGCGGCAGCGACGGCTTCTCGGGCATCAGCGCCAATCCCGTCGTCGGCAGACTCTCCGATCTTTTGTGCGCTTCCGGTGGCGCAAGCGTCCTCAGTGAGTTCCCCGAGTTGTGCGGCGTTGAACAAGAGCTCTGTCTGCGCTGCGAAAGCCCGGAACTCGCGCAGCGTTTTGCCCAATTCATGGCCTCCTACGACGCCCAGGCCCGCGCCTGCGGCAGCGGCTTCGACATGAACCCAAGCCCAGGCAACATCAGGGATGGCCTCATCACCGACGCCATCAAGTCAGCGGGCGCCGCCACCAAGGGCGGCTCCGCTCCCATTGTCGACGTGCTCGACTACGGCGACCCGGTCAAAAAGCGCGGAGGAGTCTCCCTGCTTCACGCCCCCGGCAACGATGTGGAATGCACCACCGCAATGGCCGGCTCAGGGTGTAATCTCATCCTGTTTACAACCGGCCTCGGCACCCCCACCGGCAATCCAATTTGCCCGACCCTCAAAATCGCCACCAACTCTACCCTCGCACAGCGTATGCCCGACATCATTGACTTTGACGCCGGCCCCATGCTGCGAGGCGAACGCTCCCTCCACGCCCTCGCCGAAGACCTCTTGGAACTCAGCCTGCAAACAGCCAGTGGAGACGCCACTCCAAAAGCTGTTTCGCTCGGCCAGGATGACTTCATCCCCTGGAAGCGGGGCGTTTCGCTCTAAATTTCTGCTATCCAGCAGGTTGAATCTCCCAGCCCTCCCGGTACTTCCGGCGCAGCAAACGCTCCGCTTCCGGGTGCCCAGGCAGGCGCATCGCTGCGGCATCCCAATCCAGCGTCACGCCTGGGATACGTGTCGCCGCGTTCCCAAGAAGAACCGCCTCGGTGAGCGGCCCCGCGTAGTCAAAGTTGTCGCTGGTTTCCGTTCCGGCCAATACCGCGTCAACCCATGCATGATAATGGTTCCCAGCAGGCTGCTTCTCGATTTGGAAGCTGCTGAATTTTTCCACCGGAAACAACTGCGGCATTCCTACATGGGGCTGCATAAGAACTCCCCCTTCTCCAATGAATATAGAACCTGCTCTCGCCAATTCCTGGCCTGCTGGCAACTGAGCCAAAGCCGCATCGGGAAGCCTTCCTCCATCGTACCATGTCACGTGCAAACTCGGCCCCTTCGTGTACTTCGTCCCAGGAAATACGTAATGCACCGTCTCGGCCGAGGGCCATGTGTGCTCGTTGAGTCCCTCGTTTTCAGCACGCACGCTGCTTGGGGAACCAAGCCCGAGCGCTGAGAAAACCGGGTCAAGAATATGGCACCCAAAGTCGCCCATCGTCCCGCCCCCAAACTCCTGCCAGTCCCGCCACTTGAAGGGATGATACACATCAGGTGCATATTCACGTTTCGGGGCCACTCCGAGCCAGAGATCCCAGTTCAAAGTTTCCGGCGCGATTCCTGGGGCTGGCGGAGCCGTGAGTTTTGTGTACCCGTTGCCTCCGTTGCGCTGCCAGGAATGCACCGCAAGGATCTTTCCAATCACCCCGTCCCGAAGCAGCTTCACGCCCGTGCGGTACTCGCTCGCAGAATGGATCTGGTTACCCATCTGCGTGCGCACCTTGGACTTCGCCGCTTGCAAACGCAGCTGCCGCGCCTCCCAAACCGTGTGTGTCAGCGGTTTCTGGCAGTATACGTGTTTACCCATCCGCATCGCAGCCATCGCGATCGCGGCGTGCATGTGGTCCGGGGTTGAAACGACCACCGCATCAAAGGCAGCGCCCAATTTCGAAAACATTTCCCTGAAATCCACGTGGTGCGGCACCCCCGGAAACATTTGGTCGATTTTGGAAAACCGACCCGAGTCGACGTCGCAAAAACCCACGTATTTCGCACGTGCATGGGAACCCACTTCCTTCAAATCGGAAAACCCCTTTCCATCACAACCCACCCCAACAATCTGGAGGTTGGAGTTGGGGTTCTGCGCTCCAAGAATGGCGGGGAAACCGAGCACGGCGGTCGTCGATGTTTTTAAAAATGTTCTGCGGGTGGTGTTCATGTTTTTTTGGGGTGATGCTCTTAAAAATCGAGGCGGCTTTTCTAATGAGCCTGTGCCAAAGCGCGAACAGAAGCAGACTCCAACTTTGTCGGTCCGTCCGCTGCTGCTTGCTTATTCCAACTCGGGCGACACGTTTCCGTAGGTCCAGGGCTTGCCGGCATACGGTGGCCCCTTGGCAGGCTTTGGCGCCTCCTCCGCGGCCATCGTGTTCGCCAACTCAACCCCCTTCTCCGCCATTTTCCGGCCGGCACTGATCTCCAAATTTGAATACGCCGTCAACCTTGTTTCATAGCCTCCCCCGTTCGGACCGAAGGCTTCTTCCGTGGGCACATATCCCACAATGCCGTTGGAAAGCTCGCACGGAAAGGTGAATGCGTGCCGGCTCCACTTCTTGATATCCAAGCCGTACTGGACGAAATACTCGGCGGGATTTGAAACAAAACAGCACGGCCCCACTTTGATGCACTGAACCTCCGCGTCCACCAGAGGAGTGGTTTTGTTCAGAAAATCCAGCAGCACAATTTCTTTGGCAAAAATCCAATCCGTCGTGTCGCCGCCGGTGCGGGCCTGGCTCACAATCTCAAGGCTCTTGGCCACACGCGCAGAAGAGGGCGCCCGTCGCTTGATTTTCAAAACCTCCTGCCTGGCCTCCACCGGGGCGGCAAAGGTGCGCGGCGCAGAAAGTAAAACGCGTATCGCCTCGGCCCCCACCCTGCCTCCCACCAACTGACTCCACTCCTCCGGTTTGGGCCGCTGATGCGGACTCAGGTTGTCGACCTGGGTCACGTCACCACATGCGCCCTGCATGAAAACCACAGGCACCCGGGTTCCAAGCCCGCCCTGGATGGTCCTCTCCAAGTAATAGATCCAGTTTGCTGAAATCCCCCCCGGATTCGTTGTAGCGTGGCAGGCGTAATTCACAACCACTCCCACCAACTGCCCCTGCGCATCCCACGCGCCCACGACTCCAACTTGGGGATCGATGGGACCCGCATATTCCAAAATATCCGGATTACCAGCGCCGGGGTGGCTCCAGCTCTGCCCGTTTTTCATCCTCAAACGCCGATTATAAGCCACCTTGTCCTCGTGCCCAAAACCAAAGCCCAAGGAGACCGGAACCTTCGCCCTGTCAGCTGCTACAACCCCAGCGACAATCTCATGCGTCAAGCGCTGCAAATACCCCGCATCCGCGCACGAGGATTCCTCGTAAGCAAGCTTCTTTACCAAGTCAGACGCCGTATCGAACTCCCCGGGCAGAACCATTCCAACCGGACCGGAACTGTGCGAATGCGAGGCGCAAACGAGAACGGAATCACCGGAGATTCCACACGCTTTTTGTATCAAAAGACGCGCTTCTACGACAACGCTCCGCGGGACCACAAGCGCGTCCAACCCGACGATAGCCACTCTCTTTTTGCCGTCGTCAAACACCGAAGCCCGCACCTTGCAGCTGTCGTGAAAGCTCTTGTGAAAACTCTTCCCATACCCGCCTGGCTGCTCCATCCCGATCCCCGGAGTGATGTCTCGCTCGGCAAAACCCGCCTGAACCTTCGAAAACGGCGCAGTCACGGGGCCTGTTTGCGCTCGCATTCCGGACGGGAAACACGCGCTAGCGAGAACGATCAAAGTTGTAACGATTTTCATTTTAATGCGGGCGTTGAATGGCCTCAGGGCTGGCGAAGAAACGATAGAAGATCCGACATCTGCTCCACGGAAATAACCGCCTCCATTCCAGGCGGCATCAAGCTGCGGTCCAGAGCCTTCATCAGGCGTATGGTGTTCCTCGGAATCACCTCCCGGCCTCCGCCCTGAACTGTTAAAGTAACACTCTCCGCATTTTCAGCACTCACCAAACCCGCCATGACCCTGCCGTCCGCAGTCTCCACCTGGTAGGCGCTGTAGCGGGCTTCAAACATCCTGTTCGGATCCAGAATGTCGGACAAAAGTGCCTCCGGAGGTTTCACTTTCACATCAGAAAGCGAAGGCCCTACCTCCACCCCCACATTGCCGTGCCGATGGCAGGAAGTGCAGGCCATTTCAAATAACTGCCGACCCCGACCCGCGTCCCCTTCCTTGTGCAGCGCTTGGCCATACTGCCCAACCACTGCCGCCCTGTCCTCGCTTGGTTGTCCAAACAACTTCACCGCAAGGTCTCGCAACTCGCCCGCGCCTCGCTGGTAGCGCCATCTCGTTTCAACATCCACCAGCGCCGGAGAAAACTCGCCGCGCTCCATCCTCCTGAAAAGGTCTATCGCCGTTTTGGGCGAAGCGCACAAAAGAACGACAAGGTCCCGGCGGAGCGCGGGTCCGGCCTTCGGCAGCAGTTCGTAGACGAGAGTCCCCGCCTTTTCTCCTCCAAACCGTTTCAGAAGAACCATGGCCGCCGCCTGCAACGCGGGCTCTTGGCCTGGCCTTAACAGCTGCTTTAAAACTGGTTGCGCGTCCTCCCATTTGCGCTGTCCCAAAAGCGACAGGCACGCCAAGCGCAACTCGGGAGGCGTCCCCGCTTCCGACAGCGCCCGGTCCATTGCTTTAACCAGAACCCCAGTTTCTAAAGCCGCAGCCCCAAGCGGGCCCTCCTTCTTCTGTGAAAAATCCCCAAGCGTTTTCCCCCAAAGCTGCGAGGGAGCCTTCGGAAGCCCCTCCGAGAGCCCTTGAATCACAGCCGCTTTCCACCAGGTCAAACGGCCGGCCTCCCTGAGCAAGCTATTCACTGCCGCCTCAAAATCGACCTCGCCGCCCCCCGCCGCGCTCGCGCAGGCAAGGCTCTGCAACGTCTGGGCGCGCTGGGCGGAATAGACTTTTGTGAAGCCCTCCGAGCCCACGATCTGAGCCAAAACGCGGCCCGCCGAAACAAGACTCGAAGACAACACGGCCTTCGCCAACCAAGCGTCCTCGGGAGCACCCGCTAGCGCCGCGGCCCTCGAAGACACCCGTGCAGGAATCTCTGCAGGATCCGCGTCCGGCTCATTAAGAAGATTGAAAAAAAGCTGCCTGGCAGGTGTTTGTGCCTGCTCAGAACCACACCAAGGCTCGCCTCTTTCCGCCAGCAACCGCTGTGCCGTCTCCCGCTGCCAAGCATTCGGGTGCTTCAGCCAATCCCGTAGCGCCCCCGTCTCAGAAGGCGCGGGCCCGGCCTTGGGGACCTTCATTCCCTTGGGCACAATCCTCCAAATACGCCCCTGCGCCTCCCCCTCCCGCATGTCGTGACTCTTCACAAAATCTTCCGGGAAAAACCGCGCGTGATCAATCCACCGACGGTAAATGTCGCAGATATAAATGGCGCCATCCGGACCAGTCGTGAAATTCACCGGCCGGCACCACTCGTCACCGCTCCGGAAAAATTCCGTATGCTCGCCCACACGCGCCGCTTTGAAACCGGCTCCATCCGGTTCAACCTTGTAGCGGGTCACAAGCTGACCCGTGGGGTCCGGCACAAAGACGTTGTTTTTAAGCTCGGGCATCAAGTGGCCCCGATACACACCAAGGCCCGAACAGGCCGTGTTAGTCCCCGCGTGAGCATCCGCAGTCGTGTGCGTAACCCGCATTGGAAACACGCGGGTATCCGGCCCAAATGGCGCGATATCTTCCCACCCCCTCTCGAGGCCCGCCAGTGGATTGCGCTGAACAGCGAAAAGCGGCATCACTGCGAGGACAACAGGATTGCGGTTCGTACAAAAAAAGTAGCGCCCAAAATCGTCAAAGGATGCACCATACTGCCCGAAGCCTGAGACCGGCTCAAGGCGGCCCGTGCGCGGATCCCATCGGAAATTTGATCGCGGGATACCAACGGCAGCCTCTGGTTTTTCAAAGGGGTAAATTTCCTTTCCGTCGAGTCCGTTGTTGAAATGCACCCACCCGTCCGGCCCCCACCTCGGCGCGCTTACCTGCAACTGGCTGAAGCGGGGATTAAACCCGCTGATCAGCGGCGTGAGGACATCCGCCACGCCATCCCCGTCGGTGTCACGCAGGAACAAGATCTGTGTTCTCGTGGTAACAATCAGTCCGTCTTTATAAGGCAGCAAGCCCTGCACATGGTCCAAGTGGTCGGCAAACGTCACGGCCTTGTCCATGCGCCCGTCTCCATCCTCGTCCGTGAGCATCTGGATGCGAGAGAGCCAGGGGTCCCCCGCGTTTTTCGGCCCCAGCGGATAATCGCGCATGTCCGCCACAAACATCCGGCCTTTGGCGTCCCAGGTGCATTCCACGGGGTCCAGTACCAACGGTTCTGCCGCCACAAGCTGCGCTTCGTAGGGTCCGTCCAAATGAATCTGCTCCAGAGACTCAAGCGGCGACAGCGCCTTCTCCTGACCCGCTCGAACACTCACATCAGTACCCCCGCTGGCCTGAATCGCATTCCATTTTTCTTGAAACACTCCCAAGGGATGCAGCTCAAAACGGCGGATGACCATTTCCGCACCCCCGCTTCGGAGCGCCACGCGGCCCTGCGCCGGAGCCGAAGCCATCGCCTCGTTCACCAACACGCCATTGGCCAAACACTTCAAGTGACCTCCCTGCGCGACAACCTCAACCCGGTTCCACTCGCCAGGAGGCGACTCTAGATCCTCCCTGCCACGAAACCCCTTTCTATCCATCCAGGACGGGTCGTGCTTGGACCACTGCACGACCCCGGCAAAAACGCGCTGCCGAGGGGCTCCCGCCTTCCACACACTCGCCCCGGACCGAGTGCCGACAAACTCGCCATCGACAAACGCAGCCCCAGCCGCCACCCCCACCGGTTTCAAATCTCCCAGGCAGCCTTCACGCAAAACCACCTCCACCCCGGAGCCGCTGCCCTCCCCCGCCAGGTGAATCCACAGCCCCGCGTCCCTTGCTTTTGTTTCCCGGTCCGTCAAGGTTTTGTCCCCCCACTTGAATTCCATCACCAAATGGAAGTCGCCATAAGATTCCTTGGTCGCCAACCCGCTCTCTCCTTTCGGAAGCATTCTAAGCTGACCATCCGGTTGGAACTGCCAGAGTTCCTTCGCACCCTCGCCGTTTAGAGATCCCAGTCCCAACACGTGGTCCACGGAGCCAGCGGCGATTTCCGAGAGCACGTCGATCCGGGCTTCAAGCGTTGGCGCAGCCCGGAGCACTGGTGCGGCACCCAGCAAAATTGCGGAAACCCAAATACTGCGGATGACCAGGGGGGAGTTCACCATGAAAACAACCCAACACGAGACGGCTCTCTTAGCAATAAAACCCTTTCTATCTGAGTAAAGAGGCGTTTTTATCTGTAAATGGTAATTGTTGAAGTTGTTTATCTTGGCGAACTCAGGACCGAAGCCTTGCACGGTCCCTCCCGCAGTGTCATCCACACCGATGCGCCTCTGGACAACTTTGGGAAAGGCGAACTCTTTTCCCCAACAGACCTCGTCAGCGCAGCACTCGGCACCTGCGTCCTGACCATTCTTGGCATTTACGCCCAAAAACACGGCCTCGATGTCTCCGGCGCCTCAGCAGCCGTGGAAAAGGAAATGACCGCCGTGCCTGTGCGCAGGATCGCCCGCCTCACCACCAAACTGAAAATCCCCCTTTCCCCGGACACACCCCACAAGGAAGCGATCGAGCGCGCCATTTTAAGCTGCCCGGTGCATGCGAGCCTTCACCCTGAAATGGAGAAGCCCATTCTCTTTATTTGGGAGCTTTAGAAAGGCACGCGCACCTGCCGTTCCAATGACGAGGAGCCTCTATGAACAAGGGCTCTTGTCCCGTTGGAGAGAGATCACGGCACGGGGCGCTTCGCTAGTTTAGAGGTGTCCCAAACAACAACCTCTAAAAAAGGTGAATACCAAGTCTTGAAGAAAACTGGTCTTTCTCTCCCACGTCTTGAGGTCTTTGAATCCTCCATAAACCTAAAAGAGATGGTATAAGAAGGGTGTCAGACTGATCATCAGCACGCACCCCCGTCCCTTCTTTTATGTTGTTTCGACTCGCTCTTCTCCTCATTGCGTCGGTTTGTTCCCTCCATGCCGGAGCACTCCGCCCGAACATTCTATTTCTCATGGCGGACGACCAGGCCCCATGGTCCATGAAAAACGCAGGTGATCCAAATGCCTACACTCCAAACATGGACCGTCTGGCGAAGCAGGGCTCCCGCTTTTCCAACGCATTCACCCCCACACCCGTTTGCAGTCCCTCACGCGCCTCTTTGATGACCAGTCGGTACGGTTCCGAGTTAAAAATCACCGACTGGATTCACCCCAAAAATGATCCCGGGGTCGGGTTGCCAGAGTCCGTTCCCTCCTGGCCCGAACTTCTCTCCAAGGCGGGATACCAAACGGCCCTCATCGGGAAATGGCATTTGGGTGACTCCGCAGTACAACATCCCACCAAGCGCGGGTACAAGCACTTCATGGGCTTTATCGGAGGCGGCACCAACCCAAAAGACCCTGTTCTCGAGAAGGATGGAAAGACAGCCCAGCGGGAGGGTTACATCGTCGACCTGGTGGCGGAAGAGGCCATGGACTGGCTTCAAAAACGGGACCCCTCCAAACCCTTTGCCATGAGCGTTCATTTCCGCGAGCCTCACACAGCTTATCTTCCTGTCAGGTCTGAGGACTGGGACAAAGTGAAGGATGTTGAAATCCAACTCCCCCAACCCGTATTTCCCGGAACTGATGTGGAGAAAGTGAGAAAACTCATGCGCGAGTATCTCGCGTCCGTGGCCGCAATCGACCGCAACCTGGGACGCATTCTGGACCAACTGGATGCCCTCGGCCTCGCGGAAAACACCCTCGTCGTCTACACCTCCGACCACGGTTACAACATGGGACAGCACGGAATTTGGCACAAGGGGAACGGTCATTGGATCCTGCGCGCGGAGGCCTTGCCAGCCGCCACCGAGAACATACCAAAGGGCCAACGCCCTAACATGTTCGACACCTCCTTGAAGGTTCCCATGCTTCTGCGCTGGCCAGGGCACATTCCAGCGGGCGCAGAAAACAAATACACCATCTCTCATCTCGACTGGTTTCCAACCTTCGCCGAACTCGCGGGCGCGGAGGTTGCAGCCCGAACCATCCTCAGAGGCAAATCGCTCACACCCATCCTCGCAAACCCGGAAACCCAGGAGCCGCCTGCTGATTTTTACGCGGAGTATTCCACCAAACACCAATCCTCCACACACATGCGGGTCTACCGAACCGCCGATTGGAAGCTGATCCGGGACTTTAAAAACACCGGCCGCGATGAACTGTATCATCTCGCCTCGGATCCGGGCGAAATCACAAATCTAATCAGCTCTTCAGAGCCTGCAGCTCAGGCGGCATTAAAACAGCTCGACCAATCGATCCTCGGGCGAATGCAAGAAATCAGCGATCCCCTCTGGCTGGAGCTTTCTGCGAAAGCAAAATAGGGCCGCTCCGCTCCTTTAAACAGACTAGAATCCCCGTTCCCGCAGAGCGTGAAACGCTTCGCCCAAAGCCTCCGCCACGTCCGAGGCTAGGAGCGATTCCTCACTCCGGTTCCCAGAGCCCACCAAAGCCTCCGCCGCACGACCGCAAAGCCATGCCCCCAGTGCACCCGCTTCATGGCAAGGCAATCCCTGAGCCAAAAGTGCCGCACACACGCCGGTCATTACGTCCCCCATCCCGCCCGAAGCCATTCCGGAATTTCCCGTCGTATTGAAAGTCACGCCCCGGCCGCGGGTTCCAACCAGGGTGCGGGCGCCTTTCAAAAGCAACGTCACCGGCCAGCGGTCCGTGAACTGCCTGACCCGTGCCTCGCGCCCCAGCCCAACACCTTCCGGGTCTAAACGCTCCATCTCACCGGGATGCGGCGTCAGAAGCCTTGGCCCCGCACACTCCTTCAAAAGACCAATTTGACCGTCGGCCAATGTATTCAAAGCATCGGCGTCAAGAACTGCAGGTCCACAAAAAGAGCGCATTATTTCGAGCACTTCCCCAGATTTTTTCCGACCCAAGCCCGGCCCGATTCCCAAAGCGTCCGCACGCAATGACAAAACTTCCGCAGCAGATACAAACGGGCGGACCATACACTCCACTGGCGCCAAAACCGCCGCCAGTTGGAAAATTTCCTCGCTCACGCAAAGCGTCACCAGACCCGCACCCGCGCGCAAAGCACCCTTCGCCGCAAGCACCGAGGCGCCCACTGTCCCGATCGCACCTGCCACCAGGGTGACTCGGCCGCAGTCGCCTTTGTGTGCGTCCGCTGGCCGCCGTTTCCAAACCGAAGCGAGCGAAGCCGGCGTTGCGCATTCAAGCGGATGATGCGGACCCGCCGCCACGCTGAGCGCCTCCAAGGGCAGAACGGCCAACCGGCCGACGAACCGCTCAGCTCCGTCGACAACAAGACCCTTTTTAGCAAATCCGACGGCTAGTGTGACATCTGCAACGACAGCGTCGGGATCCGCCCGGCCAGTTTCACCATCCAAGCCGGTGGGGATATCCAAAGCGAAGACCCTTACCGCCGAGGCGTCCCTCAGACAAAGGATCTGCCGGCACATTTTTCTCACCGGCTCTTTTAAAGGGCCGCGGGCGCCGATGCCCAACAGACCGTCCATAATCACCCCCGGTGTCCCGGCTGGGGGGCGCCACCGCTCCACATCTGTCACAGAGCGCGTCTCGCACCGTCCAGCCTGGCTCCATTTCCGAGCGGTCAAGGGCGCCCATTCCGCCGCAGGAAAGGCCGGCACAAGCGCGACGCTCCATCCGGCTTCAGACAAAACCCGTGCGGCCACCAAGGCATCGCCTCCATTGTGACCCTTTCCAAAAAATGCCAGGCACCTCCCGGGGCGCGGGCAGAACTGAGTCACCGCGGCCGCCATCAGTCGGCCTGCCTCCTCCATCAACGCCTCCGCTTCGGCTCCGGCGGCAAAAGCTCGCAGCTCCAACGCCTGCATTTCTTTTGGACTCAACATAACATCCAGTACCTCCGCTTGCGGTCTCACCTGACCTTTTTTCCCCAGCTGCCCTTTTTCTTGAATGGGCCTTTTTTTTGAGCAGCCACCTGTATTTTTGTTTCCACCACAAGGCCCGCGCCCGCCTTCAGCTCGCGGATTTGATCTCGCAAAAGGGCGGCCTTTTCGTATTCGAGCAGCCCCGCAGCCTTGGCCATTTCCTCCTCCAGTTCCTTGAGCGTTTCGGCCAGCGTTTGACCTTCGGCTCCGCCTCCCTCAGCGAGACGTCCCTCATCTCCTCCACGCAGTATCGTGTGCAAACTCTCCTGCACGGCACGCCGCACACTCTGCGGGGTGATTCCGTGCTTGGTATTGTGTTCCATCTGTTTGGAGCGACGGTACTCAGTAATCTCCAGCAACTGGCGCATGCTCTGCGTGACCGTATCCGCAAACAGATACACCTTTCCATTCACGTGGCGGGCAGCCCTGCCAGCGGTCTGGATCAAAGAAGTTTGCGAGCGCAGATAGCCCTCCTTGTCCGCATCGAGAATACACACCAAGGAGACCTCGGGAAGATCGAGCCCCTCCCGCAGAAGATTGATCCCAATCAGAATATCAAAATCCCCAGCCCTCAGGCCCCGGAGAATTTCCACTCGCTCTATCGTGTCGATGTCGCTGTGAAGATAACGCACCCGTAGCCCAACATCCTTCAAATACTCAGCCAAATCTTCAGCCGTCCGCTTCGTAAGTGTCGTAATCAGGCTCCGTTCGTTAATTTCAGCGCGCTGACGACATAGCTCCATCGTCTCGTCAATTTGGTCTCGCAACGGACGGACAGCAATTTCCGGGTCCAGCAAGCCGGTGGGACGGATGATCTGCTCAGCAATGAGCACCGCCCCAGGAGTCGTCACGTCAAACGCTTCCACGGGGACGTCCGTACGTGAAACCCGCCGCAACCCTCCAGCCCCGGCTTCTCCCAAACCTCCTTTGGGGTTCGGCAAAAACTCCGTGTTGCCCACCACCGAATTGCGCAGCTCAAACGCGCCGGGCGTCGCACTGATATAAAGCCCTTGGTGGGTCATTTCCATGAACTCTGGAAAGTTGAGCGGCCGGTTGTCCAGAGCGCTTGGCAGGCGGAACCCATGATCCACAAGCGTTGTTTTGCGTACCTTGTCGCCCTCATACATGCCCCCGATCTGGGGCAGGGACGCATGGGACTCGTCCACCACTAACACATAATCCTTCGGGAAGAAGTCCAGCAACGTGTAGGGCCTTGAGCCCGGGGGCCGGCCAGTCAAATGGCGCGAATAGTTTTCAATGCCACTGCAGAAACCCATCTCCTGCATCATCTCCAAATCGTATTCAGTCCGCATGCGAACGCGCTGCGCCTCCAAAAGTTTTCCGTTGGATTCAAACCACGACACCCGCTCCTCCAGTTCGGTCCTGATCGAACGCATCGCCGCCTGCAGTTTGTCTGCGGGCGTCACGAACTGCTTGGCCGGAAAAAGCGTGAACACCGTCAACTGTCCGTTGGAGTGGCCGGTGAGCGGGTCAAACCGGGTGATCCTGTCGACTTCATCCCCGAAAAACTCAATCCGCACTCCTTCATCGTCCGCAGACCCTGCCTGAATTTCAACAGTGTCTCCACGCACCCTGAATTTCCCTCGGCCAAATTCGTAGTCGTTGCGCTCGTAAAGCATCTCGACAAGTTTCGCCAAAAGCACCTCCCGGGATAAAACCTGCCCGCTGCGGATGGTCAGCAACATTTCAAGAAAATCCATCGGTGAAGCGAGGCCGTAGATGCACGAGACCGAGGCCACGACCAGCACATCTCGGCGAGTGAGGAGCGACGAGGTTGTGGAAAGCCGGAGACGTTCAATCTCTTCGTTGATTGAAGAATCCTTCTCCACGTAAGTATCCGAGGAGGGAATGTAAGCCTCTGGCTGATAGTAGTCGAAGTAGGAGACAAAATACTCCACGGCGTTCTCTGGAAAAAACTGCTTAAACTCGGAGTAAAGCTGTGCTGCGAGCGTTTTGTTGTGCGAAATCACCAGCGTCGGACGGTCCAGCGCTTGAATCACGTTGGCCGCCGTGAAGGTTTTCCCAGAACCCGTCACTCCAAGCAGCGTCTGATGGCGGTGGCCGGCCTGCAAGGAGCGAACCAGTTTTCCGATGGCCTGGGCTTGGTCGCCCCGCGGCTCATAGTCGGAGGCGAGTTTAAAGGACATCCTCACAAGATAGCTGAGGCGGCGTTTCGGTCAAAGGCGAGAGAACAATAAGAAAGGGTCGCGAAGCCGTCCAAAGCTTACAAGATCAGGCCATCCAAATTAACGGCCTAACTCCAAACCGCCCAGCGCTTCCCTCGGTTGACTCAACCCCGATACAGATGCCTGAGCTGACCGCGGAGTCTTGACCTGCCGCTCCACCCGTGAATAGTGACCTAAAACGGTTCATCATCCACAGCAATGAGTTCAAGCTTCGGCACAAGTCCGCCAAATACTGCACCGTAAGCTAAGAAAATCACGCGGTTGGAGTCGGGTTAATTACACTTTCTTACAAATGCGCCTGTTGCCTTCCAGCTTTCTCCTACTTGCCTTTTTTTCCTCCGCGTCACGCGCTGGAGTGGATTTCGCAAAGGACATCCAGCCCTTTTTTGCCGAGTATTGTCTAGAGTGCCACGGCACGGACAAAACCAAGGGCGGCCTTGCTTTGACGTCACGAGCCGCCGCACTAAAGACTTTGGAAAGTGGTTCCGCAGGCATTGTTCCTGGAAAACCTGAAGCAAGCGAAGTTGTCTCGCGCTTGTTGACGGATCACGCCGACAATAAAATGCCGCCCCTCAAGAAGGAGAAACGGCCCTCGGTACAGGAGGTGGAAAATGTGAAACGCTGGGTTGCCGAGGGCGCCCAGTGGGCGTCCCACTGGGCCTATACCCCAATTCGAAAGCCCGCAGGCTCGGCCGAGTCCGGTTCCACTGGGATCGATTTCCTCGTTCAAAGCCGGCTCACCAGCCTTGGTATCAGGCCATCGCCAGAGGCTGGCAAAAACACGCTTCTCAAACGCGTTTATTACGACCTGCTCGGCCTGCCTCCCTCTCCCGAAGAGGCTGCCTTGTATTTGCAGGACAACTCCCAAGACGCCTATTCGCGAATGGTTAACCGGGCGCTTGCCTCCCCCCATTTCGGCGAGCGCTGGGGCAGACACTGGCTGGATCAGGCGCGCTTCGCAGACAGCGACGGCTTTGAAAAGGACAGTCCCAGGCCCGACGCCTGGCGCTATCGTGACTGGGTCATCAATGCAATCAATGCGGACATGCCCCTGGACCAGTTCACCGTTGAGCAGTTAGCGGGAGATCTCTTGGACACTCCCACTCCAGAACAGATTCTTGCCACGGCTTTTCACCGGCAGACCCTCACCAACCGGGAAGGAGGGGTAGATCAGGAACAGTACAGAATCGAAGCCGTTTTTGACAGAACCGAAACCACCGGCAGCGTCTGGCTCGCACACACCGTGGGCTGCGCACGCTGCCATTCCCACAAATACGACCAAATTTCGCAGAAAGAGTACTACGAGCTTTTTTCCTTTTTCAACAACGCCGACGAAAGCACTTCTAAAGTAGGAACGTCCAAAGCCGATCTGGAGGCATACGCTCAAAAAAACGCCGCCCATGCCGCGCTCCTGGGGGATCGGCGACAGAAAGCACTCCAAACTCGCGCTCCTCTTTTCGACCGCCTGCGGGAGTGGGAAACTGAAATGCAATCTCGGCTGAAGACGCTCGCCGGGGAGAAAGCAAAACCGTTCGTCCTCAAACCACACGCCCTCAGCAGCGCCCAAAAAGCAGAACTCACAGACCTTGCTGACGGCTCGGTACGCGTCTCTGGAAAAATCAATCCCACAGACACTTACGTTTTAGAATTCAAACTTCCAGCAGGCACCGTAAGCGGCTTTGTTCTCCAAGCGCTGCCAGACGAATCTTTGCCTGATCACGGCCCTGGCCGCGGCACCAACGGCAACTTTGTGCTTTCCGGATTTTCCGTCGAAGTCCTCGAGAACGGGGTGCCCACGGAGTGCGTGCTTCATTCTCCAAAAGCCTCTTTTGTACAGACAGGTTTTCCTGCGGAGGCAACGTTGGACAAAAATCCGCAAACAGGCTGGGCGATCAAGGGCGGAACAGGGAAGGAACAAACCCTCGCCTTTCAACTGGTTCGTCCTCTTCCTGAAAATGCACCGCGTACCGTTCGCATCCGTCTCGAACACGACTACGCAAAAAGCCCAAACCATCTCCTCGGCCACTTTCGGATCAGCGCGCTTGTGGGCGAAACCGTGGAAAGTCTGCTCACGCCTGAGCTCAGGCGATTGATTGATACCGGTTCGGAGAAATGGACGAACGAGCAGCGCGAAACCGCGGTCGACTGGCTTGTGCTCTTCGACCCGGCGGCAGATGCCGCTCGGCAGGCGCTGGCTGTCGCCGAGGGCGCTGGCCCAAGGCCCCCCCTCATGGAAGTTCGCGTCCTCTCCCAAAAACAAACGAACCGCGACACCCGTATTCTACACAGGGGCGAGTTTCTTTCCCCAAAAGACTCCGTCTCCCCGGGAACCCCTGCAGTCCTGCCTGTCATACACCCGCGCAAGGCAGGTTCACCCGACCGTCTCGACCTCGCGCGATGGCTCGTTCAACCCGATAACCCGCTGCCCTCGCGTGTCCTCGCCAATCAAATCTGGATGCGCCTGTTTGGCGAAGGACTCGTCCGCTCAGCAGGTGACTTTGGCGTCCGCGGCGACGCCCCAACGCACCCGGAACTCCTCGACTTGTGTGCGCGCCTCCTCCTGGAAAAAGGATGGAGCCGAAAAGACCTGATTCGGACAATCATGAATTCAGCCACCTACCGCCAAGCCTCGTCCGCACGCCTGGATCTGGCAGACCGAGACCCGCTCAACCGCTTGCTCGCCCGCCAAAACCGCCTGCGCGTCGAAGGCGAAATCGTTCGAGACCTGCACCTCGCCGCAGCCGGCCAACTTTCCAAAAAAATAGGAGGCCCCAGCGTCTACCCTCCAATGCCGCCGGAAATTGCCTCCCTGAGCTACGCCGGGAACTTCCGCTGGGCGGACAGCACAGGAGAGGACCGCTACCGGCGCGGAATGTATACCTTTTTCAAGCGAACGGCTCCGTATCCCGATCTGATCACCTTCGACTGTCCTGACGCAAACGTGGCAAACATCCGCAGGACTGTTTCAAACACCCCAATCCAGGCTCTTACCACGCTCAATGCTCAGGCTTTCAGCGAGGCGGCGCAGGCCCTCGGAAAGAAAATTTCAACTGCGTTCGGCCACGAGGAAGGCGCAGACACCCTTCGGCTCCAGCTGCTCTTTGAAACTTGTCTTCTACGCCTTCCAGAAAACAACGAATGCGAGACACTCATCAAACTGCTGCACTCCGCCCGGAAAAATTTTGAGATCCAACAGGCGGCGGCCCAGAAAGCCGGCGGCACTCCCGAAATAGCCGCCTGGACGGCCGTCGCACGGATTGTTCTTAACACGGACGAGTTCATCACCCGGGACTAACGGGATCTCTTTCTTTCTTTCGCTTTTTTTTCAAAACAGTCGCTTATGAATCCGCTTCAAGAAGCAGCCCACCTTACCAAACGTGATTTTTTCACCACCACTGCGAACGGTCTCGGGATGCTTGGGCTAGGCTCGTTATTTTCGCAGGAGCCGCTCCTCGCCGCTCCCCAGGGCGTCCCCTTGATGAGAGATCCTCTCGCCCCAAAGCAGCCGAATTTCGCACCGCGCGCCAAGAGCTGCATTTTCATTTTCATGGAGGGTGCCCCGAGCCAATTGGATCTGTTCGATCCAAAACCAAAACTAAACGAACTCAACGGCCAGCCGCTGCCGGAGTCGCTGACAAAAAACGTGCGCTTTGCCTTCATCAAAAAAGAATCTGCGGTCCTCATGGGTTCTCCTCGCAAATTCGCCAAGCACGGCGAGTCCGGAATGGAGTTTAGCGATCTGCTTCCAAACCTAGCCCAGTGCGCCGACGACATCCTTCAGGTGCGCTCCATGCACACCGACCAGTTCAACCACCACCCTGCACAGCTAGTATTAACCTCCGGACGAGGCACATTCGGCCTACCAAGCATGGGTGCCTGGCTGACCTATGGCCTGGGTAGTGAGTCCCACAACCTTCCCGGCTACGTCGTCCTGACTGCAGGTCGCGGCACGAGCGCTGGCACTTCGCTTTGGCAATCCGGCTTTCTTCCAAGCGTCTACTCCGGGGTTCTATTTCGCAACCAAGGCGATCCTGTCCTCAACCTGCGCAATCCGGACGGAATTTCCAGGGCATTGCAACGTGAGAGCTTGGATGCGCTTGCTTCCCTCAATGCCACTCATTTTGAGAAAATGCAGGATCCAGAGATTGCAGCGCGAATTTCCGCCTATGAACTCGCTTTCCGCATGCAAACCGCAGCGCCCGAATTTATCGACATCTCAGACGAAAAACCTGCGACGCTCGAGATGTATGGCGTTAATCGCGACGACGCGCAAATCAAAGCCAGTCGCGGCGGGGGACCGGGGCAGTATCAGAACTACGCGAAAAACTGCCTGCTAGCCCGGCGGCTGGTCGAGCGGGGCGTACGTTTTGTGAACATCATCCATGCCAGCTGGGACCACCACTCCAACCTGGATGCCGAGCTCGCCTTCAACAGCGGCATGGCAGACCAGCCGATTGCCGCACTTCTTAAGGACCTTAAACAGCGCGGCCTCCTCGATGAAACACTCGTGGTAATCGCAGGAGAATTCGGGCGCACGCCCTTGGGGGAAAATCGCGGGGGCAGCAAAGTAGTCACGGGCCGGGATCACCATCCCGGCGCCTTCACCATTCTGCTGGCGGGCGGCGGGATTAAAGGCGGGATCACGCATGGTGAAACCGATGAGATTGGGTGGAACATCGTCAAAGACCCCGTTCATATCAACGATCTTCACGCCACCATGCTCCATCTTTTCGGCATGGACCACCTGCGCCTGACCCACCGGTTTCAAGGGCGGGACTTCAGACTGACAGACGTGGCGGGAAAAGTTGTGAAGAGCTGGCTGGCGTGAGCCCGAGGCGACCTCGGGGCCCGTCTCAAAATCCGATGGAGTAGTTCACTCCACCGCGCAGCACCCGGTTCCCCTGCAAGAATTCCTGCTCCCCATACAAGCGCAAGGTTCGGCGGTCTCCCAAGCCCAGTTCGAAGGAAAGACCTGCCCGCAGGGTGTCCGAAGTCTGCTTCCCGCTGCTGATTGCCCACGGGACATCCGAGGCCCCCTGCCAACGCACCCCCACTGAGCGGGGCCCCGCATCAAAGTCATGCACCCATGCAGCCCCCCCGCTGGTGCGCACAGGAAGCCTTCCCAGCCGCCATTCCGTGGCCACTTCCAACCCCGTCCGGGTCATAAACGTTCCTTGCACGGCCGCGTCCGTCCGGACCCCGAGGGAGCCCGCGCCGTCTTCAAGAATCCCACTTTGCTTCATCCCCGCATACGCGACGCGAACGCTGGGAACGATGCTCCACCGAGAGGCAGTGGGAGCGAGTTGAGCGCCCATCCCAACCTGGAGCAACCACTCTTGAGTGAGCGCCTTGACCCTTGATTGAACCACTCCAAGGCCTGGAATGTTCTGCGTTCTGCGGATTGTGTTGTCACCTTCCCCATAAAAACCGGACACATCCAAAAAGAGTCTCCATGCCAGAGGAGAGCTCATATAAATTCCCAAGTGCCAAGCATCGGTTGAGATATGCGCCCCGGTGAGATTCATTTGCTCGCTGCCCGAACCCACCGCGCCCATTAAACCCAGCGTGAGACTGCCCCGTCTACGTTCCACTCCGGTGACGTTTCCATAATTGCTAAGAGAAGCTCCCCCGTCTCCGATGGAATAATTGGCCGGATGCGAAGATGCGCTGCCATAAGTATTGGTCCACGCACTCAAGGCGTCCTCCGAGCTCACGCTTGTCGACTGGGCTAAAACCTCCGCAACCTGTGCGGTGACCAGTGCGGTTCCCAAGGCACTCAGGCGGTCGCTGACTGTGTTTTGTATGTCGTGCAAACGGCTCAAAGATTGGGAATAAAGCTCCGCGTACACCTGGGGACTCAACTGGTCGATCAGGGCATTCACTTTGGCCTGAGACCCTCCATCCAGAATATTCAAAACTGCAGCGAGGGAACCATCTCCGATGAGCGTGCTTGCACTGACGCTCCCTCCACCGATCAGCGGGGAGGTCCCAACGATGTAGGCGCTTGTGAGGACACGATCCAGAGCGGCTCCGATTTGAGAACGCACTCCTGGCGTCACCACCTGGCTATAGGGCAAGCGTTGAACGGTCATTGCCACGCCCTCACGCAGCGGAATGATATCCACAGCCGAAGGCTCGGCGATGTTGTCGTTTCGATCAACAAGCACCTTGGAGACCGAAGTCTTGATCACCGCACTGCTTTCTATGGCCTGGAAGTCTCCGAAGATTTTGTCAGCGGTAAGGATGACAGAAGTATGGGGGAGAAAGTCTGCGACGCGCGTTGTTGCGATTGGAGCCAAGACGGCATTTGTAAGAGTTGCGACGCCAATGTTTGAAGCACCAGTCGGAGTTTTTGAGTTGGCGATGACCCGTAGTAAATCGCTGCTAAAATTACCGCCATGCAAGGCGTACTCCGCTTCATAGACGCCGCCCTTGAAGGAGGCACTCCCCTCAATGGTCTCCGTATCAATCGAATTCCCGGGGGCGAGGATCGAGCCAGTCCCAAATGCAATACTTCCCCTCAAAACCCCGCGACCCTTTAAAGTCTGGCCCATATTCAGCGCCAAGCCCCCCTCCACGGCGGAGACGTCGAGAGTGACGCCCTCAGAGTTTTTGCCTCCGACGACAAGCAACGGCACTTTGGTGAAGGCCTCCACGGAAGACACGATCGTCGAACCCTCTTGGAAGATCGCATTCCCCACAAACCGGGCATCTTCGGAGACGGAGAGGGTACCTCCGCCGGTTTTCATGCTTTCACTCAAAACTTGCTGCCCTTTCACCTCCAAAGCGCCCCCACTGACGATCAAGCCTCCCTGGATTAAACCCACACCCGACCAGACCAACGTTCCTGCTCCGGACTTCGCCACGCCCGTTGAACCGCCCTGTGCGCCGTCAATGGTCAAACTGGAGCCCATTGCCACGTCGATTTTTCCTGAAATCTTCAGAATGCCGGCTCCTTGTTTCGTCACGGTTCCAGACCCGCTGAAGTCCCCAGCCAATTCCACGGAGGCGCCTCCAGCCACATTCACTGCGACCGTGCCCGCCACCAAGACGGGGGCCGCAATTCCAAAAGACGGTCCACCTGTGGGTGTTTGAGCTGAAGGACTAGAGGTAAAACTTAAGACCCCGCCGTTGAGTCTTAACCCCGCACCCACGCTCCCCGAAGGTGCGACTTCCAAGGTTCCAGCATTCAACACCAACCCTCTGGCCAAGGTGTTGGAGCCACTCAAAACAAGCGTGCCTGGCTGCTCTTTGATCAACGCGCCTTCGCCCGAGAAATTGTTTGGAAGAGTCATCCGCTCGTTTTCCGCAACGCTCGCAAGCAACGTCCCAAAAGTTTTAATGGCAACCGGCCCGGCAGCTAGCGCTCCACTCTTCCGAACCTCCAGCGTCCCGCCGGCCACTTCAGTGCCACCCGTATAATTGTTGGAGGAACCAGCCAGCAGCACCCGCCCACTGCCTCCAATCAAAACTTTCCCCTCCCCGGTGATCGCATTAGAGATTGTTAATGTTCCGGATGCTGCAACCGGGTCGACCAACAGCAGGGCAGGCGCCGATATTTTCACCTCCCCTTCCCCCAAGGCATTCGTGGCGCGGGTCACCAGAGTTCCTCCCAAAATATCAGTGCCTCCCGTGTACGAATTCGTTCCGCTCAGGATCAGCGCGCCACTGCTTTTTTTCGCAATGCCGCCTGATCCGGAAAGTGACCCGCTTAACTCCAGGGAGCTTTCTTTCGCGACGACCAGGTCAAAGAGCGTCCCGATCGAGACGTGATTTGCAGCCACCTGCACGCCTGCCTCTTGGCTCAAATTAATAGACCCCGTAGTCACTTGGACCGCCTTGCCTGGCGTCAGGGTTGAAAGATCGATTGCGCCTCCGCTGGGTACCTGCTGAATTTGAACCACGGTAGAACCCCCATCCCAGGTGACGTTATAGAGGGGGTTTAAGTTTAAAACGGTCCCTTCCCCTCTGATTTTATTGGGCAGGATAACATCCGCTGCCAGGTTGAAAGCCAACTGCGTTCCCTGCGCCAGCGTGATGTCACCCACTCCGAGCCGCGCCCCCACTCCCAGTTCCAATCTGCCACCCGTTACAGAAGTGGGACCCTCGATTGCATATCCGGCAGCCAGGTAGAGAGTTCCTCCCCCAAGTTTCGTAAGGCTCCCAAAACCAGTCACCAAACCATCAATGGAAAGCTTGGAAAGCGGGGCGATGTTGAACTCCGTGTGCTGGCTCAAATGAAGGGCGGCTTCAATCGAATGAGTGCCACCCGAAACAGCCACCAAAGCAGAGCCAGCCAGCGCGCTGAGCAAAACTGTTCCTTGGGTTAATCTGACGCCTCCAGATCCCTCCAACGCAAGAGAGGCAAGCTCCACAGTCGAGCCTCCCAAAGCAACCACCACCGAACTTGTCCCGGAATTTAATGTGGCGGTATCCACACCACGGCTCAGTGCTGCATCAAGTCCAGGGCGCCCGCCCGCAGCGCTCCACTGATTCCAATCCGTCCACACTCCCGAGGTCCCGGCATTCCAGAGCCCCTTTCCGGAATAAACCTGGCCGGAGACATTCACAGTCTCCGCTGGCAGCGCCATGTCCGCTAAAGCCGTTCCGAAAAGGGCACTCGACGTCAACGCGAGCACGAGCGTGGCAGACTTCACTCCCGCAGCCATTGTGTCTCCGCCAAATGTGACGTTCACCGTCGAAACACTTCCCGCAGCTAACCTCAGTGAATGTTTGCTGACCACAAAATCACCTGCTGGTGAAAAATCCACGGCTAGGTCGTCGGAGTACCCGTCCATCGCTGCTGCGTTTCCAACAACGAGACTTCCAGAGGTAAAAGATCCCCCGGCATGCACGCGCCCGAGCTCCAAACTGAGCCCGGAGCTTCCACCATTAAGCTGAACACTCGCAGCGCGATACACCGCCCCTATTAAAGAGAGGGTCTGTGCTGCCACTTGAGGAGTCGCGTCCTCAAGGTTACTTCCTGCCGTTCCCTTGGAGAGATAGGACACAGTTGCCGTCCCTTGAAGCGATCCGGCGGTGAGCGGAGTGCCTCCGTAGTTGATCACAAGATCTCGGGACGCGGCTGCACCTGCAGCCAAAGACGCCACACTGCCGGTGCCGACGAAACCGCCCGTTGTGGCACCGATCACCGCCGCCAGATCATCACTCAACCCGTCCGTAATAGCGGCGTTTGAAACGCCGATAGGCACTGGTGCAAACGCACTGCCAAGCCTTATGGCGCCCATATTCACGTGGGTTCCACTGGTCAGGGAGCCGACAGCAAGGCGGTATATGGAACCGGTGATCTGAATCGTCCCTGAGCCTACTAAGGGCGTGGTATCCAGAAGTCCTGTTCCTGACCTGCCTCTGGAAGTAAACGCAACCGCCGCGCTTCCGTTCACCTCTCCTGCAGCGCTAGTATCACCCGCGTAACTTATATTCAGCGTGGATGCTGCGATACTACCAGCCGCCAACGCAGCCACGCTGCCGGTTGTAATAAACCCGGCACTCGCCGAACTAATTGCCGCGGCAAGGTCGTCGCTAAACCCATCTGCCGCAGCACCGTTTTGCAGACCGATAACGGCGGTTGTAAAGGCCCCTCCCTCGCGAATATTTCCTAACCGGACGGCTTTCGAAAGCAAAGACCCCGTCGCCACCCGGTAAACCGTCCCGCTCAAGTTAAGACTCTGCGTGCCGACTTCAGCCGCGGCCAATCCACTCGTGCCTGTCCCGTCGGTCTGGAAGGTGATGCTAACCGTTCCAGTGCGCATCCCCGCGCTCGCAACACTCGCCGCACCCAGTCCCAGCGTCAGTGCGCTTGCAGAAGTCCCGCCAGCCGCGAGCAATGCAACCGAGCCTCCCGCGCTCCCAAACCCCGCCGTGCCGCTCACAAACGCATTGAGGCCCTCCGTGTATCCGTCCCCGGAGAGGCCCGTTGCTGCGA
>QQND01000019.1 GCA_003402745.1 Verrucomicrobiota bacterium | reverse complement strand
CGGGGTCGGAGGCGGGGTCGGAGGCGGGGTGGGAGGCGGGGTGGGAGGCGGGGTGGGGGTCGGAGATGGGGGGGGCGTTTTTTGTAGTGCAGCTTGCTGGTCTGTCGAGACCGGTCCGCGCGGCGGAGGTGTACTTTCCAAGTCAGCGCTGGCGTCTCGGGTTTTCTCGGACGGGGACGGAGACGGGAAGGAAGGCGGCTTTTTTGAAAAATATGCTGCCACTGCAACTAGAAGGAGGCAGGTGCCTCCCGCTACGAGGCTTAGCGCTAGGAACGCCAGTCCTTTTGAAGGCCGTATCGATGTCTGTTCCGGTTTGAAGCTGGAAGGAACGCCTTGGGCTGAGAATAAAAAGGGAAAGCGTTTTTGGGCCGTCTCGTTTGCATCCGGAAGGAGGGTGAATGGGATGTTTGCGACGCAGGGGAGAACTTGGTCTTTTGCGCGCAAACAAAAGAAGGACTTTGGGGAGGGCCTGCCGACCAGGGCGTCCAGCCAGGGTTGGCCCTCCGGTCGCAAGAGCAGAAGAGGCACACCCGGGGAAAGCCAGTGGCTGATGAATTCGGACCAAAAAAGAACCTCCCCTAAAGAGGGTTCCTGGCGCGCGGCAAGGCGTAGGTGTTGGCACTCGGCGGCACCGAGAACAAGTTGACGGTTCAAGCCGGAAAGGGCTTTGCTGGGGCGGGCTGCGCTGAATCTTGCGAGTTGGTTGTCGCAGGAATAGATAGTTCGCAGCCACTGTTCTGTTTGGTATGAGGGGACTGTGTTGGTGGCTGTTTCAGGATTGCTTCGAGGGAGGGAGAACTCGGCATTGAGGATATTTTGTTCGGCGCGCAAAATATCCAGTACGGCCTCCGCCTCGGAAGCGGCCTTGCACAGAGCCTCGAGAGATTGGAGGCGAAGCGTGAGCCATTCCAGGAGCGGTTTTATGGGGGCATGGCTGACGTGGACACACGCGACCATTGGAAAGCGGGAGCGGCCTTTGCGGTCGATCGAAGGCCAGATACGGCCGACAATACAATCGGGACCTGCACTCCAGAGAAACCAGTGGTGAAGTTGAGCAAGATCGTCTTTTTCGTTGAGGGAACTCCAAAGGTCGGCATCGATAGCGCCGCCAATTCCCTGGACGTAGAGGAGTTGTTTGACCGTCAACAGGGGCTCTGTGTGAAGGCCAAAGTCTTCAAGATGGTCGTCCCAGCCGGGGTGCTTTCCAAATACCCCAAGCTGGATGGCAGGCGGCTTCGCATTCCCGGCCAAAGCAGTCACAAGGGAATGAAAAAAACGCATGGCTGATGAGTTTGAAGCTTGGAAACACCTACAGACCCACCGCCTCCTTCGTAGGCCAGGAGCCCAGGTCAGGAAGTGGTTTGTCAAAAGCAAATTCAAAAACGATGGAGCTTTCGCCGATGGCCACAGGCATTTGCCAGCGCCGTCCACCGTCCAAAGGTTTGGCCCGTCCGCCTTGTTTAAGGAGTTTTAACAAAGACCAGCTTCCGCCTCCACTCACGGTCCGGCTGCTGCCCGTCCCGTCCGTGTATTCCTTGAAAACGACGGTGAAGTCTCCGTCAGCGGGAAAGGTTCCGACTTCGGTATTGGAAGCCACGCTGGTGGATTGGACTCGGTTGTTAACAACCACCGCCCTCCATTTCGCCAGAGACGCCTTGTCGGTCTGGTCTTTGTAATTGATGAGGGTGACGGTGAAAGTGCCCGACTTGCCCTCAGGACCAAGTAGACTGTCCCGAAACGCCTCCAGCGGAGCGAACTGCTTGGGGACTTTGAGGAGGCGGTCTTTTTGATAGGGCTCCAGAGTCTGCACCCACTCTGCAGCAATGTCCTTGCGCACGTCCCGGAGGAGCTGGCCTGTTTCCTTCATTTGTGCTGGAGAAAGCGTCCGGCCTCCGGGGGGCCAGATGAGCGGGAACTGCACCGCGGGCCCTACTTTACGTTGTACTTCAGCGAGATAGGCGTCGATGATGAGGTCGTTTCCCCCACGCAAGGCGAGATCGAGGAAGAAATCACAGGCCTCGAATTTTTCCTTCAGTTTTTCCTGATTAGACCGGACCAACGCCGTGATATCGCGGAGGCGTGTTTTCACCGCACCTGCCTCCTTCCATTCTGTTCCGATCAAATCGCGATTGCCCTTGGTGAGATGGAGCTGCTGGTAGCTGCGTTCATACAAATCCCAGCGCAATTCGTAAACCCGTCTTTTATGGTCTCCGGAATCAGCGAGGTAAGCATCGTCGAGTTTCTGGAGTGCCTCGACATCAGCGGGGGGCAAGGATTGTTCGAGGAGGGCGGCAATTTCCTGGCGTTTCTTTTTGAGGGCGGCATCGACATCGGCGAAGAGCCGGTTTTTGTCGTCTCCAAGTCTGGGGGAACAGGTTTTTTGAAGGAGGGTAAAAGCGTCATCGGACTGGCTTTTTCCGGAAGCGACGACGCGGGCGTACGATTGAGCGAGGGCTGAGTTTGGGCCATCTGCAGCGGAAGACAGGAGACCTTCTTCTGCGACTTCCTTGATTTTGAGATCCAGATGTTTTCTTTTTTCACCCAGTTGCTCGTAGAGCCGGACCATTTCGGCGAGCAGGGCAGGATCGCTCTTGGACTCAAGGGTTGGTTTGACATTCAAATCATGTTCCTTGGCCTGGAATTCGCGGAGTGCCGCCAAAAGCTCCTGAATTTTTGAAAGGTGTTTGTGATAGGATGTCCCCGACAGATCTGCGTAATTTTTGAGGCGTTCAAGCCCTTTTTGGATTGGGGGATTGGAGGCGAGCGAACTCGCGCTGCGCGCAGCCCATACGGGGGGCCATGGGACCCTTTCGAAGTTTTTGGTCAGGAGGCGCGAGACTTGTTCGACGTCCTTAATTTTTTCGGACAGAGAATATTCTAGGAGGGTGCTGAAGTAAGGCGGGACGCCCTCGAAGCTGTCGGGTTTTTGCAGGGCGTCCATTTCCAGCCGGAGGAGGGCCGCGATGGCATGAGCCTCTATTAGAAGGTTTTCCGCTGCTTTTTTGGGCTCAGCTGAGGGAGCTGTTTCTGCGTTTTGCATGCGCTGCCGGGCGGCGTTAATGACCGGCGAGACGACACTGGCATTGAAAACGACTTGCTGCGCTTTAACACGGTCTTCTTTGATGCTGCTCAAACTTGCCAGGGGTCGAAACACCCAGCCTGTTTCAATCGGGGCGGCGGCGAGCTCCTGGAGCCGTTCCAAGATGCTCAAAAGGGGCTTATCCCGCAGCTCCCGGTTCTCCCGGTAAGATTCCACCGGTTGGTCCCCGAGGTAACGATACTCGGTGCCGCCATTGAAATTGGCTTTCAGCAGAGGATTCCATTTGGCGGTGGTCCAGTCCTTGGCGGCGCCCTGCCAAATTTGTTCGTGTTCACCGACGCTACTCTGGAGGGCGCTGTACTGGTAGAGAGAGAAGCCGAGAAAGCCGGCCAAAGCTAGGGCGCCGATGCCGAAGAGGAGCCCCTGCCGTTGACGAAGCATTCGTTTCGTGTTCGTGGCTCGGGTCACCAAATTTCTCTCAGGGAAGACTTTTTCTGTGAAAAGATCCTTCAAGAAGCAGGCTCTTTCTCGTTCCCAGGCCTTACCCTCCGGCAACATTTCTAGCGAACAGCCCACGGCTTGGGCCAGTTCCTGGTCCAGAGCCCTTCCTTCGCGCATGGCGGAAGTGAAATAAATACCCCGAAGAAAAAGGGGTTTGGCAGACCACTCGCCTGCTACAAAGATCTGTTCCAGATAATGTCGCAGCCGGGGGGCAATGAGGGCCAGGCTCTGAGGAAAGGCAAAAAGTGCATCCACCTCGTCCGCCCGACGGCCAGACGTATTGCGAGGCACAGGATCCTTAAGCAGGCCCAAACGCCTCTTGCGAATGCGGGCGATGACCGAGTCAATGTGTTGAGTGACCAGTTCGGGCCGGAAAGGCTCGTCCCGCTCGGCTGGGTTGGACCAGCCAAACATTTGGTTCTGGGTGTGAAGGTCGTTGAATTCCTCAAAGAATTCTCGGAACCCATTAAGCAGGTCTCCTTTGGTGATCAGCACGAACACTGGAAAACGCACATCCAATGTCCGCTGGATGGTGTCGAGTTGCTGGGCGATTCTTCCCGCCTTGCGCGAGGTTTCCTCCGGGGTGTCTCTAATCAGGCTGTCTGCGGGAATAACCAACAGCAGTCCGTTAACGGGGCAATTCGGACGACTGCGTCGAAGCATTTGGAGAAACTCCCTCCACTCGCTGGTGTCGCCCGGCCGGACCTGTTCAAACATGAGGCGGCCAGCGGTGTCTAGGAAGACAGCCTGGTTGGTGAACCACCAATTCATATTGATGGTCCCTCCGGCCCCCTGCATTTCATCCTGCAAGCCGGGCGGGAACCCGACGTTGGAATGGCGGATGGCCTCTGTTTTCCCGGAACCGGGTTCGCCCACGAACATGAACCAGGGCAACTTATAGATATCCTTGCCCGCATTTCTAAATTTTTCCAAGCCCCCCTCAAAACTCCGTCGTAAATCATCCAGGTTTTTACGGCCGGTGGCGTCGTTGATACCCGTCGGGACGGCACCCGCCTGCTGCTGGATGCCGCCGGTTAACAAATTGGATTTTTTGCGTTCGAGAACCCGCTGCAGCATGAGAAACCCGCCCACCAAAGCAGCAAGGATGAGCATCCCGACAGCTACGATGCCGGTCAGGCCGGGATCCAACAAACTGATTGCGCCGATAATGCTGGTGCCGGTGAGCACCGCCAAGAGCGCTTTCACGGGGTTCGGTAGACTGCTGAATTCAAACATATCCCATCCTTTTTAATTTCCCGCCTGGCCAAATTCAGCCTCGCGTTTGAGCACCTCTTTCAAGGAGGCGATAAGGTGTTTAGTGGACTTGTCGAACAGGTAATAGTTGCAGGCCAGCGTCGTGAAACAAAACACCACGAAGGCGATGGCTATAAAAGCGATGCCCCTGCTGGGCGGCTCCACCAGATCCCGCCTGTCCACGTTTTCGTACGTCTCGGGGCAGAGTTTCCCAGTCACATCAGCCTCCATAAAAGGGCGGATGCGCGGGGTGATTTCGAGCATTTTCTTGCGCAGGTACTCTGGCTGACCGTGGTACCATCCGGTAAAGCCCAGGCCGATCATGGTAGCAAACACCGCCAACCGCTCTGAGGCCTCGGGACTCTGGTCGGCCATCGTCGCTTCCAAGTGGTCATAAAATTTTTCATCCCCCGCCAGTTCACTGCGTTCATCGGCGAGGCGGCTCGAGTTCCATTTTGAGGCAAAAGAATGTCCGCTCTCGCTGATCATGGAGTCCGTGAAAAAGAGCAGCGTCAATTCCAGCGCCTTGTACTGATGACTTAGACGCGGATCCGAGATCGCCCGGGTGTGCATTTGTTCAAAAAGCGACAGCACTTCTGCCCTGACCGCCACGTATTCATAGTGCCCTGATTTTCGCCCCGCCCTGTTGAGGAGGCAAACGTACTGGAAGAGGGGCTCGCAAAGCTCCAAAAGGTTCATGGCGTTTTACCTCCGCTGGGAATGGTCATGTAAAGGGTGATTTCGTAGTCGGGGTCCACCTTGCCTTTCCAGCGAATGACGACTCCCTTTTCCATTTCAAGCTGCGCCCACATGCGCGGGTTCTCACCCCGCAACAGCCTGAAATAATGGAGGTTATTCTGAGCAGGCAATTCCAGCGGGGGGTGGCGTTCCTCCTTGAGTTTGACACCCCGGATCGCCATTTTTTCGAATCCGCGCGGCATGAACTTGAAGGCGTCGTCGTCTTCTACAAACTGGGCTAAAGACTTGGGATCTTCCTTGGTTTTGATACCCAAAAAATAATCGTTCGGCCTGGTAAAATGCTCCTCCGAGAGCCTGGCCGTCTGCGTCTCACCGCTTTCCACCACAAACGCGACTTTCAGATAGCTGGGAGCCACGGAGCCACGGAGGTACGAACGCAGTTTTTTGTCCAGTTCCCGAAACACAGGAAGTGGGTTGTCATGGTTGTAAGCTGCCACATCGAAATCATCCCGATCCGGATACAATGCGGTCAGTTCTCCCAATAACTCACGCAACTGCAGATAGATTAGAAATGGCGCAACGGCTTGGGCCTGTGCCAGAGAAGGCAAACTAGCACTGAAACGGTTCAAAGTGCGCAGGCGCAAAATCTGTTCGAATTGGATGCCTCGAAGCGTTTCCATGCTAAAGCCGCCCCTCGAGACTTGGATGGTGAGTTCCTTGCGGTTGGCCTCCACCTGACTGGCTAAGTCGCGCACCAATTCGCGCAGCACAGGAGAGGCAGAAAGCACGAGGCACGGGGCGACAAAATCAGGATCTTGGCGAGGGAGCGCGACCTCTTGTTGGGTGGCTCGGACAATTCTTAAAAGCGGAATCACCTCCATGTCCGAGCGGTCTTCATGCTCCAGCATCAAGCGCGCGTTGAGCCGCCGCACGAGCAGCGGCTTGGGATTTTCACCCGTATTTTCATCGGCCACTTCGACCTCCGCAGTTTTATACAACAGCTTGGCTCGTGCATCGTCGGAGCGACTTGCCTCCAAAGTGTTGGCCCTGGACTGGTAATAGAGTGGAACCGCCAGATAAACAGGGATCGCGAGGGCGCTCCCGCTGAAGGCCTGCTTGATGTCTATCGAGGGGAGGTCTGCGCCATGAGGAAAGTCCACCTCCAAGCCGCTGGGCATAATAGCCCTCAGACGCGTGAAACGCAGTCGCAACGCCTCCAGGTCATCGAGGGCAAGCCGCATCTCAACGATGCCGTAAGGATAGGAAGCGGTCAGATTACGCTGTGCGGCAATGGCGTCATAAACACCCTTCTGCATCATCTGCAAATGATGCTGCTGCAAAAAGAGACCCTCGTGCCAGTGGATTTGGAAAGACATAACTCAGTGTAGTTTTTGTGGAGGTAACTAAGCGTCGGGAGGACGACTAATGCCGCGGATCAGGTTCTCCGTATATCTGGCGATGGCCTCCTGCAGTTCTCCCTCGATGCCATCCGCACTCAATTCCTGATTGAGTTCGCTGTATTTGCGCCAGCACTTCTGTTCGAGGTTGGAGAAGAAGCCTGCTTCCTGATTGACGATGTCCCGGATAGCGTCTGGGCTAAATCGGGCGAGGTGTTTTTGGGCGAAACTGCGGCCCGCAGGGCCGATGGCGGTGAGGACGCCCGCCAATAATTGCCGCAGCCGCCCCGTGATTTGCTTAAGTTGCTCGGCGGACACCTCAGAATCCCCCGTCAGATATCGACCCCCCATTTTACTGACGTCATTCAAGGGAGAGTTCTCCTTGCGGAACGTAGATTTGGGCGCCAGCGCACGCCAGATGTTCCAGGTGACCTTATCGAGACTGACGTAAAATTCACCCAGGATGTGGACCAGCCGGTACAGCCTTTGGAGATCTACCTGGCGACCCTCTTCCATGGGGAACACACCGCGGAGGTCCTCCGGAGGTGCGTCTATCAAAGCGGTCGTTTCCAGAGGGAGATATCCCGCTTTTTGCAACTCCAGACTGAAGCTCTCGAGCTTGCGCTTGGGTAACAGGGGAGCGATCCGCACGAGGTTTGCCAGCAACTCTTCTGGCGTCAGAGGTGCCTCCAAGCCGGGGACGGCCGGCACTGCTACGGGAGAAGAATTTTCCCCTTGGGGAAAATAGGGGGCCAGCGCTTCCATGTATTCTTTGCGGCGTTCTGGCACGATGTCTTCAAGGGCACGCCTGATTTCCTGTTGTAGGAAGCCTCCGCGCTGCTCGTGACCAACACCGGCTAGGTCTGCATGGAGGAGCCGGAGTTTGGCAGCGAGTTGTTGAGCCCAAGCGGGTGCGTCGAGTACAAACATTCTTCTGGCGTATGTTGGCTAAAGCTTTTGCATAATTTATATAACGAGTATCTGCAAGCCCAAGATCTCATGTCGCCTATCTCAGGCGGAGCCGGAGACTTGGTCCATAATCGGCTCACGGCGTCTTGGTTTCATTCCGCGTCTTTTTAAGCGGTTCATTTATTCGGTTGCCACGGTTGAGAAAATCCAACTGCTCCATATATTTATCCTCTGCGTCTTGGTCCTCGACGGTCCCCCAGTTTCCCACCGTGTTTTTCCCTCCCGATCGACAAAGCACGCCCCTCCCGGAGATTGTATCCTGCATAATTTCTTGCCCGCTTAAAAATACCCCGCCAAAAATCTACCTGGACAGTTTAGCTTCCCTGAAAAGTTTTTTTAGTTCCGTAACTTCCTTAGGTTCAACAAAATCAGAATCTATCGCCAGGCGCAGTCCGACGTCCGTGTAGGCTGTTTCTGTACGGTCCACCTTTACGGGCCGCTCTTGCGCCCTCGGTTCCGAAAGCGCTGACCCTCCGACCGCGTAGAAGTCTCCTTCACTTCGTTTTACAAACTGCCAGACGTTTCCAAGCAGATGATGCATGAGACCGGTCTGGCCTCCCTGGCCGACTGGTGCGAACCACAAAAACCGATCGTCCCCCTCATGCACGGGAAGTGGGTTCTTAGAGCGGCCTGGGGAACTGTCTGGAGCAAAGGTTTCCAACTGGTCCAAGGTCGGGATCAGCGCGGGGCGGCCACCTGGAGTGAGTGTTGTAACGAGTAGATTTTTGAGATGTCGCTGCTCTGCATTCCATGTTGCATCGCGAAAATTAAAATGGGCGAGGGCTTCAGATTTTGATTTGGTTTGCTCGCACGCGGCCTCCCACTCTTCGGGAGTTGGCAGTCGGAATCCCATGTTCTGCGCCAGTTGATCCGCCTTTTTCGCCGCCAAATACACCATCGGCGATTCCAAATTCGGAGCCTGTTTGTCCTGGGATGGAAACCCGGGCGGATAGTGGTTGGCCTTGGAGAAATTAGGCGCTTCTTTCGGTCCAAACCAGTCTGTGGCTGGAAGGAGGCTTCGGCCGGCGGCCACCCAAACTGCTGGGATGCGGCTTAAGGCGGGAGCGGGGAGCGGGAGGTTAACATCTTCCCGCTCCAGCCAGTCAGCGGCTAGCCCGAGGGATACCGCCGAGCTGGCCAGGAAAAATGAGGTGCCGTTAGCTCTCTGGAAACGCACCAAGCTCATCTCGTGCAGCTGTTTGCGCCCCTGCCAACGAAGAAACGCGGACTGTTCTGGCACCGACTTCTCGGAAACCAAACGCCATCCTCTCTGAATGGGCTTACTGTTTTCAGCGGACGCTTTCCGGTCTGCACTAAAAGTCAGGGGCTTCAGCCCCGCTAAGAGCGTAGACACGGCGGGTTCAGCCACCAATCCCGGGTCTGAGAGGTTTGCCACCTCGTTTAAAAAATCGGTGCGCACGGTCGCAGGCTCAAACCCCTGCCCTTGGGCCAATGCATCTTGTGCTTTCAAAACCGCTAGGTTGTAGCGGTCACGCCCGGTGAAGCCGGCGGCCGCGAGCTGCGCCTGCTCTTTGATTGCGACCATCTTTCGCATCTGGTCGGGATCGTATCGCCTGAAGACCGAAAACCACTGCTGAGTGGTGGCTTCCGACACCTGTTTTAAAAGCAAACTTTGGCGCTCTTCGGCCCGAATATTCTCTTTAACTCGGGCGGATACGAGATCGGCCGCAGCCTTGAAGTTTTTCCAAGCGGCCTCCGTTTCACACGCTTGTTTTTCTAACTTGGCCAATATGGCAAGCGCCACAGATACCCGAGCGTTTCCAAGCGTCTGCACGAGCGTCTGCACGAGCGTCTGCGTGTCCGTGGTGGCGATGCGAGCCATTACCTCCACAACGGAAAGAAGCTCTCTGATTTCTGGCAGGTTAAGAGCCGCAGCCACCGCAGCCGGTTCGGCCTGCCCCGCCTGTTGGAGCGTGGTTTGTGCTGCGCTTATGCCCTCTTCCAACCCGTATCCGTTGGCAAGCAGTGTTTGAACTTTTGCGCTCTCTTCCGGAATTTTAGAGAGCTTGCTCAAGGTGGCCGTCCACTTTTGTACACTCGTTGAAGCCTCCACACCTTCAAGCAAGTTTGCCTGAAAATTCGCGGAGGATTGAGGAAAATTTTGGAGGAGGCCCGCTAAGAATTGCTCCCGCGTTTCTTCCGCCACTTTTTGCAAACCAACACGCAGCGTCTGGTTCTGGGCGGTATCCGGGTTTAACGTGGCCGCTGGAAATTCCTCATCGATTCTGGATAAGAGCGCGCCCCATCTGCCAAGTTGATCCTTCAACTCCCGGAATCGAGGCCGGTTGGCTTCCAGTGTCGCTTCAGTGACACCTTCCAAGGCGGTTTTTTTTATTCCCTCCCATTTTGTCTGAACCACTCGTGAACGGTTTCCGACTGGCTTGCTCAGATTGGCCAACCAAGTTTTGGGTTTAAGCATGGTTTCCTCGGCACGCAGCCGCCATTCCTTAGCGACCGCCAAAGACTTGCCTCGATAGTCGATACTCACGGCATCAAGCCGTTCTTTTTCCAGATCCTCTGGATTGGCCTTCAAGAACGTTGATAGTTCCAGAGCATTGTTGCTCGCCTCCTGAAGGAGCCCCTCAAGGTCGCCCAATGTTTCCGCTTTCTGCGCTTCCTCCAGAGTTTTCTTGGAGGCGCTTTTTACATATTCATTGTTGAAAGCGTTTAAGTATTTCTCGTGTTCTCCAAGTTTTTTCCAGGCGTCCGATAGCCCCACGTTTAAGGCGAGCCATACCGGCAGTTCGATACCCCATTTCGGGACAAAGGCGTTGTCGAGTTTCAGACCTGTCGGTCCACCTTCGCTCAACATTTTTTGCATTTCCTTCGGTTCAGGCCACCCTTCAACCGCCGTTTTTACCAGCGCCACCGCCTGCATCGCTCGGTTGACGCGGCTCAACTCTTTAGCCGAGAGACTGGGTAAATCTGGCGCGAAGCTTTTAGGGTCGCCGCGTTTTGAGCTGCCACTTTCGGCAATAATGTTGCGCGGATCGAACGCCTCTTTCAGATCTTTTTCGCCCCGAACTTCGTCGAGCCGTTTAACCATCTGCTCTTTCAAATATGCATTTTTTTCAGCCTTGTTTCGCCATTCCCCAGCATGGCTGCAAAAATAGCCGAACCACTGGTCGTACTCTTCACAGAATACTTCCCATGCTTCGCCACTCACCGGGGCTGGCGGCGGCTCGGCTTTGAAGAACACGAACCCGCACGCCAAAGCTGCAAATCCTAGACCGGTGCCAATTGCAATTTTAGCCCACCGCCTCGTTTTTTTCTTCTGCTTTGGAAGGACCACACGCGCGGCAGAAAGGCTGTCCGGCTGCGCGCCAAATGCTGGGTCCAACAGTAAATTGCAGTACGCACGCCACGCCTCGCCCTCAGTGCCGAACTGCGCCCATTCCCGAGATTGGGGGACGGGCCAGTCAACCGTCTCCATGCTGCGGCGTAAGACCAGTTGGACAAGGACCAAGCCCAGTGCCTGCAAATCTCTGGCCGGGGGAAGATCCTCGGCGGAGAAATCAGTTACGAGAAGCTCCAGCTTGTCTCCCGTACCGAGGGTCAAAATGTTGGCGGCCTTCAAGTTCCCGTGGCCTGCTCTAGTTTTTTCCTTCAATGTTTCCAGAATCTGAAGGACCCCGGAAGCAATGCTTTCAAGGGTGCCAATCGGAAGGTGAACCCTCTGTGAAATCCAATCCTGAAGTGACCGCGAACATCTCTGCGTTACATAAAAACCAAAAAGCCCTTCCCTCCCGCTCGCTAAAATAGGCAGGACGCCCTTACACCCGTGTGTGTGTGCCCTTTTCTGTCTTTCCACCGCCTTGTGGAAAGAGGCGGCGTTAACACCCTCTAAAAAGTCCTGTTCCTGCGACTGTAAACTTACACTTTTTATGACGGTCGGCCCTGCCGCTCCGGTCGACTCGGCTTCGTACACGATGGAGAATTTTCCCCATCCTATCTCCGATTTTGCACGAAACGTTCCAAATACAAACACGTTGTATCCTTGGGAAGTCGGTCGTGACTATGGGTTTGAGAAGCGCAGTCCCCCTTCGAAGATCTCCAAGTTAACCACCCCTTTTGGAGCGGTTTTCCCGCTCAAAGGGAGTATTTTGCGGCGTGGATCCGCTTCTCCTGGAAGGTCGTCGAATACTCCGGGTACGTCAGCCAGTACAACAATGTCGACCGACTTCTTAGCTAACCAGCCCTTCCAAACTGGACTTTCTGCCGTTACAGACTGCGAAAACGGTTGGTCTCCTCCGAAACGCATTGCCTGAGTCTGCAATCCAAGCCGGACGGTGTTGCCAGGCTGAAAATATTTGCTGATGGGTGCACCCTCCACAATGCCTCGTTCCAACTGATTAACACCCGCGATATCCACCTGAATGGAAGCTCTTCTAAGACTGGGAGCTGCGCTTACCCTGACTTCCTGCAAGCTTGAACAGGCGCTCAACAACACCCCTAAACACAACAAAAACAGAACGTTAATGTGCGATAAAAAGGTCGGGCTAGAAACTTTTCGGGGCATCATAGCAGATGAAGATTTGTTTAAGGTTACAAAAACTATCTGCTCACGCAACGCATAATGTCATGTAACGTTCTTCAGGTTTACTTTCTGCAAAGCCACGCTTTGATATGAAAAGGTTATATGACTGAAAGAGAGATTCATTTTTTTCACCCTTTAGGTTTACCGTCTCACTTGAGGGCCGTTCCGATCCAGCCTGTAAGCTCTCTGCTGGGATTAGAGGTTTGCCTTGCGCTGCGCGTCACCCCCGATCCTCTCGCGGGTTTTCTTCTGACGCTTCGTGAAACCACTCTTGCAAGCGTCGTGTTAGGCTGTGTCACGGATGCCGAAGGGAAGGTTCTGGATTGGCTGGAGCTTTGGCTGCAAAAAACAGGTGCGAGCGCCCTGTGTTCTCCAACCTTCGGTACACCGCCGTTGAATCACCTTCTTGATTTGGAATGGGCAAGGTTGGCGGCTAATTTAAAACATTCGGCTCCGGATTGTTATATTCACACTTCTTTCGTTAACGCCCATCTTCAGCCAGTCGTAATATCGCTGGCGACAAATACCACCTCCCTATCTGAGAACACTGCTGGTCAACCCTGGAAGCTGTGCACCGATGACACCCTTCTGGCAGCAGCCGGACTTCCTTCATATCACGCAAGCCACGAGCGTTTTCTTTCTTGTTCTTTGGAAACTGGTGAAACCGAGTTTCGTAAAATAAACCCGTCTTCGAATCCGTTTCAATCCGCCGAGACCGCTTCTTCTTCATCAGCCGTTAAAATTTCGTTGTTCAGCTCTTCGCCTAGGCTGATTGTACGCCGTCTTATTCCAGTGAGTTTGGAGCAGCATCTTGCTCTTCTAGGAGGTATTCCTTGGCCTGGCATTGAAAACGCGAAACAACCCCTTGTCCTGAGTGGCATTTACGAGGATCTGAGCCGGGTTGATTATCTCCAGCAGGGAGCCGCATTCCTCATTTCAGCGCGCGCTGGACGCGCGGGTTGTTTGCTCGAAACGTTGCATTTGAAACTCGTTCTTTTGCGACAAATTGTGTCCTGCGTGCAAAGTTCCACACGTTTTCTTCAACTTCCTTTTTTCAACCTTTGCGCCGCCAGCTTTGGCGTGCGGTTTGAAAACGGTGCTGACGGTTTACCTCCTTTCTGGAATGCCAAGGTTTATCTTTTGCAGCCTTCTGACGCGGTTTCTCTGACGGTGCCGGGAACTCTCTCTACGGTGTATCAACGTCGTGGGGCAGCTTCGTTATCGATTTATCAGCCCGAGGCGTTGAATAAGGCTGTTCAAGGTCATTGTTCGATTCGGATCTTGCGAATTCTTCCCTCTGAGAACGGGGACGTCTGCCTTGAAGTCTCCCTATCTTCTTCAGAAAATCTTGCTGCAGTTGCTGATGTTCTTGTCTGTTTGCAAGTCCCACTTTCCTCAGAATTGGTGGATCTTCACGGTTTTTTTGATCCCCGATCGAAATCCATCAAAAGCGGCGAAGCGATTTTAAAAACTCTGCCTCGTTCATTTTCAAACGCCTCGCTCTCAGCTCTCCAATCGGCAGTGGGTTCTACTTTCAGTCATTTGCCTTTTTCCATGATTCCTTCCCTGAGTTCTCCTGTGGACTTATATTCCCTGGGCGTTCTCGCCACACAAATCCTTGTTGCGAATACACAAATACCCTTGCCTTTTGCTTTGGACGCTCTCCTGAGTTTGACTCGAACTGTTTTCGACCGGGCCCCAGCAGCTTCTCTTGGCACTATTATCGAAAAGACTTTTTCCGAGGAGCCTCACAGGCTGGATAAGTTGGGCCCTCAACATCTTCTTTTTACTCCGCTTTCTTCAGAAGAAGCTCTGGCCGCGATCCCTCCACAATTGTGGTGGGACACGCTGGCTTTGATCTGTCGTTTTTTCCCGGGTCTGGGTTCTGAGAGCTTTTCCCGGCATTTTGGCGCCGGTCAGGAAGGTGGCTTGGAAGCCGTTTACGATGCGCCGCTCCGTCTTTTAGATTCCCTTATCTTACGCACACGAGCGGCATTGTTTTCAGACTGGCGATCTAATCTCGAAATTGGCGGTTTAATAAATTCTGTCAGCGCCTCGCTTTGAGACGGCCTTGTAAGAATGACACTCTACCACACTCGCACATGGCTGAATAAAAAAAGGGTTTCGCCCGTGGACAACCCGTAGTTGTTCACAGCTCTTTAAGAGAGAGAGAAAAATTAAATCATTCTTCTTCTTCTTAAGGTTGTGAACAACCCTTAGGATCAACACGGAAAACGTTTGTAAAGATGGGGTTATGGCAAAAAAGCAGGGGCCAACAACCTGCGATACAAGACCAATAACTCCCTTCTTTCCGGAAGTGCACCCGAGTTGTTGGAACTTGCTGGGACTTGTTCACAGGTTGTCGGGTGAGTTGTTGGTAGCTGAAGCCGGGAGCTGTACCACCTCGATAGAGACCGTTTCCCACGAACGAAGTTCTATGGCTTTGCGGGCTGCCTGGACCTCCGCGTCTTTTTTACTTCTTCCAGTGCCTCGAGCGAGTTCAACACCTTCCCAAAGAATCCTCGAAATGAACTGTTTCATGTGTTCAGGACCAAATTGCTCGACAACCTCGTAGACGGGACTGCGTGGGGTAACAGCTTGAAGGATTTCCTGAAGGCGGCCTTTGGGATTGGCGGAAGGATCCTCCACAATGAGGTCCTCCAGGCGGGCGCGTGTTTCGGTCAAGACGATCCTTCGGACCGTCACGTAGTCGGAATCGAGGTAAAGGGCACCAATGAGAGCCTCGTAGGCGTCTGCGAGCGCGGAAGCCCGGTTGCGGCCGCCTGTGGCCTCCTCGCCGCGGCCCATCATCAGATACTTGCCGAGATCCAGAGCTTCCGCGTTCACACGAAGACCGTCTCTGGAAACCAGCCGAGCGCGTAATTTGGTCAGTTCGCCTTCCGGAAGATCGGGATAAGAATCAAAAAGGAATTCGGTGAAGATCAACTGAAGAACAGCGTCTCCCAGGAATTCCAGCCGTTGATTGTCAAAATGATGCCGTTGGGTTTCGTATCCTAGACTGGGATGAGTTAGCGCTTCCGCCAAAAGGAGGGAGTTGCGAAACTTATATTGAATGCGTTGTTCTAACGGATTCATTGGAAACGAAGCATGGGGTGGAAGGCAGGCTGTTAAGCCGGACTTGAAAGAAGCTGCCTGATTAAAGCAAGCGCTTGAGGGATCGCAGCAATATTGCGGCCAGCACCTCGAGCGGCATCGGGTCTTCCTCCGCCCTTGCCTTCGACAAGGGGTGCTGCAGCTTGAATGAGTTTGCCTGCTGCAAAGAGGGAGACAAATGAAGGGCTGACGGATGCGAGCAAAGACACAGAACCGCCGTGGGAGCTGGCCAGGAAAAGAACACCTTCGAAACGGCCCTTAAGTGCATCGGCAATGTCCTGAAGAGCCTCGCCAGAGGCATCAGGCAGCGTGGCAAGCAGTGCGGGAGTTCCTTGCAAGGTCTCCACACCCGCAAGAAGGCGGGAAGCCGTGTGAGCGGCTTCGCGTTGGTGAGCCGCTTTTAGATCCTTTTCAAGGTCCTTCTGGTGTTGCAGTAAAGATTCGATTTTACGTTCCAGGTCCGAAAGAGGGCTCCCCGCCAGTGAAGCGATTGCTTTCAAGCGCAAGGTTTCGGCGACAGAATTCTGGTAGGCAGGAAAACCTGCAACGGCTTCAATTCTACGGATGCCCGCGGCGACAGCGCCTTCGGAAAGAATTCTGAAAAGCCCTATCTCGCCCGTACTTTTCACATGCGTACCGGCGCACAGCTCCATGGAGTAGCCGTTCAGTTTTCCAAGGGTGCCGCCGATCTGAACCACGCGGACGATGTCCCCGTATTTTTCACCGAAGAACTGCTGGATATCATGGTGCTGTTTAACCTCTGCATAAGGAAGTTCACTCCAAAGAACAGGAGCGTTCTCCAGCACGCGTTCATTCACAAGTTTTTCGACATCAAGCACTTGAGAAGGTGTTAAAGCTGCGCTGGAAAAGTCGAATGTCAGCTTTTCCGTGCCAACGAAAGAGCCTTTTTGAGAGGCGTCTTTGGAAACGATTTCATGCAAAGCCCAATGCAAAAGGTGCGTCACAGAGTGATGTCTTTCCACCGCGCGGCGGCGACCCGTATCTACAAAAAGAGAGACAGTTTGTCCGACTGCGGGAGCGTGGTCTCCCTCAATGAAGTGCAACCAGATCGGACCACTTTTAGTGGTGTTGGTCACCTGCCAATAATCTGCTCCGGCTTCCAAAACTGCAGCGTCTCCGATTTGGCCGCCCATTTCGGCGTAAGCGGTGGATACGTCGAGGATGACTGCTGTTTTATCTTTTACGGAAACGACTTCGAGAACGGAAGCTTCGGTGGAGAGAGAGTCGTAGCCGACAAACTTGGTGTGGGAGACTGTTTCGATTTGAGACAGTTCGATGATCTCTTTCTTTTGAGCGGCCCGGGCTCGGGCGCGTTGCTGGTCCATTAGGACTTCGAAGCCGGCAGTGTCCACACTGAAGCCGCGTTCACGCGCCATCAGTTCTGTGAGGTCGAGGGGGAAGCCCGACGTATCGTAGAGTTGGAAGGCAAAGGCTCCCGAGACGGCGCGGGAGCCGAGGATTTCGAGACGGGTGATTTCTTCGTTGAAGAGGGTGATGCCGCGGTCCAGGGTTTTGTTGAAAGCGACTTCTTCGCGCTTGAGAATTTCTTCCACAAAAGTCTGGCGGGAGCGAATTTCTGGAAACACATCGCCCATGGTGCGGGCGAGCACCGGCACGAGTTTGAAAAAGAAGGGTTCGCGGAAGCCGAGAATACGTCCGTAGCGAATGGCCCTGCGCAGGATGCGGCGCAGCACGTAGTTGCGGTCTGTGTTGCCGGGTTGGATGCCGTCGGCGACGGCGAAAGAAAGGGTGCGAATATGATCTGCGATGACGCGGAAGGCGACGTCGAGCTGTTCTTGCGGTGTGACGGCAACATACTGGCCGGCAGCGTTTAACTGGGGCAGTGTGCTGGCGTAATGTTTGCCGCTGAGTTTCTCCAGTTCGTCAAAAATCGGGCGGAAGACGTCGGTTTCGTAATTGGAAATACAGACGTTACTGAATTCTTCAAAGTTGCGCGTTCCCTGGATGATGGAACACACGCGTTCGAAGCCCATGCCGGTATCAACATGCTGGGCAGGCAGCGGTGAAAAGGAACCGTCCGGGTTGGCATTAAACTGGATAAAAACGAGGTTCCAAATTTCGATACATTCAGCGGAGCCTTTGTTAACGAGGGCACCGCGGGTGTCGCCCGAAGGAGTAAGGTCGACGTGTAGTTCGGAGCACGGGCCACAGGGACCGGTGTCACCCATCATCCAGAAGTTGTCCTTTTTGTTGCCGTTAACGATGTGTACAGCGGGGTCGAGCCCGGCTTTGCGGAAGAGATCTGCCCAGAGTTCCCATGCTTCCTGGTCGCGCGATGCGGGGTCGCCCAGCGCGGGATCCGGCTGGTAGACGGTGGCGTAAAGCCGTTGCGGAGGAAATTTCCAGATTTCAACGATGAGCTCCCAAGCCCATTGGATGGCCTCTTTTTTAAAGTAATCACCAAAAGACCAGTTCCCCAGCATCTCAAAGAAGGTGTGGTGATAGGTGTCGAGTCCGACATCTTCGAGGTCGTTATGTTTGCCACCGGCACGGATGCATTTTTGAGTGTCGGCGGCTCGGGTATCGAGAGCGGGTGTTGAAGAGGCCCAGTGGGTGACGTCGGGTTGCCTTTGCCCGAGGAAGAAGGGCACGAACTGGTTCATCCCTGCGTTGGTGAAGAGCAGGTTGGGTGAGTCCGGAAGCAGACTGGAAGAGGGTACGAGGGTGTGTTGTTTCCTACGAAAGAAATCGAGAAAGCTTTGGCGGATCTGTGCGCTCGTCATCATGGGGTGCGAAAAAGAGGTGAACTCTAGGGAAACCGTTCCGGGGAATCAATGAGGGGAAACGGGAATCCGTTTCGGGTTGTCGGGATGGTTTTGAAAAGCCCTGTTGGGGAGCGGACGACGGTCAGCTCACCTGGGAGAGATCTGCTTTGGGAGCTTGGGCGAGCAGCGATCTGTAGGTGAGATGGGCGGGCTCTTGGAGCAGAGGGTCCCGTTCGATGACCACAAAGGCCGCTCCGCGGGCCTGCAGCATGAGGGCGGAGTCTTTGGTCAGATTCCCGATGCGGAGCGGAGGAAGGCCGCTCTGAGCGGTGCCGAGGAGGTCGCCCGGGCCGCGCAATTCCCAATCGGCTTCAGCAATATCAAAGCCGTTGGTGGTGCGTTCGAGAACCTCGAGTTTTTTGAGCGATTCAGGGTCGGCGGCATCTGTGAGCAGGATGCAGTAGCTCTTGTGCGCGCCGCGCCCGACGCGTCCGCGCAACTGGTGGAGCTGTGCGAGGCCGAAACGTTCCGAGTTTTCGATGAGCATCATGTTGGCATTCGGGACGTCGATGCCGACTTCGATGACGGTGGTGGCGATCAGCGCTTTGGTTTCGCCGGAGCGAAATTTTTCCATGATGGCGTCTTTTTCCTCGGGGGGAATGCGGCCGTGTAGGAGGGCGCAGGGAAGGGGCTCCAGAAGAGTCTGCCACTTTTCAAACTCGGCGGCGGCGGCCTTGGCTTCCGTTTTTTCGGAAGCGTCGATGAGTGGGTAGACGATGTAGGCTTGTCTGCCGGCTTCAAGGTGGGAGCGGATGAATTTGGCGGCCTCCGGTATTTTGGCGGCAGCGCGGACTCCGGTGACGATTTTGCCACGGCCTTTTGGAAGTTCGTCCAGGATGGAGACATCCAAGTCGCCGTAGAGGCTCATGGTGAGGGTCCTGGGAATGGGCGTGGCGGTCATGACGAGCATGTCGGGACAGCGCCCCTGGGCTCTCAGGGAGGCCCTTTGGAGGACGCCAAACTTGTGTTGCTCATCGATGACGGCGAGGCCGAGGCGGGTGAAGAGTTCGGGGTGGTGGAGGAGGGCGTGTGTGCCGACAAGGATGTCGGGTTGTTCCTGCGGCGGGACGGCGGGTTTGTCGCTGGAGCCGCTTGCTACGGCCTGTTGCCAGCGGTCGTGGTCAAAGAGCGGGAGCGGGCCGGACTCTTCGCGGCGGGTTCCTGTGCGAAGGCCGACGCGGATGCCCAGAGGTGTGCAGAGGCGTTGGAATTGGAGGTAATGCTGTTCGGCGAGGATTTGGGTGGGGGCCATCAGCGCGGCTTGAAAGCCGGCCTCCACGGCGAGGAGCATTGCGGAAAGGGCGACGAGTGTTTTGCCCGCGCCAACGTCTCCGTGGAGAAGGCGGTTCATGGGGCGTGCCGAAGCCATGTCGGTCTGGATTTCCGCAATGGAACGGAGCTGGGCGTTGGTGAGCGGGAAAGGGAGGCTGGAGTGGAGGCGTTTAAGAAGGTCTGTGGGACCCGCGTGGCAGAGGCCGGGTTCGGCCTGCTGCTGGGCGCGGCGTTGTGCGATGCAGAGTTGCATCCCGAAAAACTCGGTGAGGACGAGGTGTTTGCGGGCGAGGGAAAGGGATTCGAAGGAATCCGGGAAATGGATTTGGCGCAGCGCTTCAAGGCGCGGGGTGGCGTCGAGAGAGGCTGGAATCAGGGCGGGCAGACTTGCGGCGTCCAGGTGTTGGAGGGCCTCCCAAATGAGCCAGCGTAGCATCCGGGTGGAGAGGCCTTCTGTGGCGCGGTGGATGGGGACGATGCGCTGCAGGTGCAGGGAATTCTGAGCGTCTTCCTCAAGAACTTCGAATTCGGGTTGTTCGAAGACGAGCTGACGGCCGCGTCTTTTGGGTTTACCGTAGACGACTAGGCGGACCCCGGCAGCGACTACTTTTTCAATCCAGAATAAGTTGTACCAGCGCACGGTGATCTGACCGGCAAGGGCATGGCTTTGTTCTTCGACGAGGCGGATTTCAAAGTTGCGGGTACGGCCTCGGCGCTGGACGGCGGCGGTTTGCACGAGGCCGCAGACGCAGACGGGCAAGTCGGATTCCTCTTGGGGGAAGCGGTCGAAGCGGGAGCGGTTTTCCCAGCGTTTGGGAAAATGGGAGACGAGGTCTCCCAGGGTTTCGAGCCCGAAGCGCGTGAGTTGGCGGGAGCGCTGGGGCCCGACCCAGGGGAGTTCTTTAAGGGGCGTGTCCCAGTGCATAGGAAAGGCCCGAAGGAAGGCACGGGAACAGCCCGGTTATGGGGTTCGGCGTGCCTTCTTAAAAGGCGGGGCGGGTTATTTCCCGGCGGGTTCGTCGAGCTTGGCTTTGACGGCGGTTTCGATTTCGGCGTAGAGCTCGGCGTTGTTTTTGAGCACGTCCTTGGCGGCGTCGCGGCCCTGGGCGAGCTGGGAGCCCTTGTAGGAGAGCCAGGAGCCGCGCTTCTCGACAATGCCTTGTTCCAGAGCGAGATCCAAAAGGGCGCCTGTAGAAGAGATGCCCTCGTTGTACATGATGTCAAACTCCGCTTCGGTGAAGGGAGGCGCGACCTTGTTCTTCACCATCTTCAGTTTCGTGCGGTTGCCCGTCACGGTGCCGTCTGCGATTTTGATCGCACCAATCCGGCGGATGTCGCAGCGGACACTCGCGTAAAATTTGAGCGCTTTTCCGCCCGGGGTTGTTTCGGGGTTGCCAAACATGACTCCGATTTTTTCGCGGATCTGGTTGGTAAAAATGACGACGGTGCTGGCCTTGGAAATGAGGGCGGTGAGTTTACGCAGCGCAGCGCTCATGAGGCGCGCTTGTGCGCCGACGGTGGTGTCGCCGATTTCGCCTTCGAGTTCGGCCTTGGTGACGAGCGCAGCGACGGAGTCGAGGACGATGACGTCGAGGGCGTTGGAGCGCACGAGTGTTTCGCAGATCCGGAGTGCTTCTTCCCCGGAGGAGGGCTGCGACACGAGCAGTTCGTCGACGTTGACGCCGAGCTTTTTCGCGTAGGAGGGATCCAGAGCGTGTTCGACGTCGATGAAGCCAGCCAGGCCGCCGCGCTTCTGGGCTTGCGCGATAACGGTCAGCGTGAGGGTGGTTTTTCCCGAGGATTCCGGGCCGAAGACTTCGATGATACGGCCCCGAGGGAAGCCACCGACTCCCAGCGCGCGGTCAATGAGGATGTTGCCTGTGGGAATGACCTCTACGTCCATCTGCTGGGCGGAACCCAGGCGCATGATGGCGCCGTCTCCGAAGTCCTTGTGGATTTGCTGGAGAGCGAGATCGAGGTTTTTGTTCCGGGCGGCGATTGCCTTGCTGTCGTCCGGGGTAGCGTCAGTTTTTTGTGCCATAAAGATCCTTGAAAGCTACACCCGCGGTGGCGCCTGCAAAGTGGGAATTTAAGGATAAGCTGGGAATCGGCGCGATGTCGGGCTCGGGAGGGGGAGCGCGGGCGGGTACGGCGGCGCAGCGGAGCACCGCGCGGGTGGGGGGGCTGGGCTGCTAGAACTCGAGGATGGCCCGAATTCCCACGACCCAGGCGTTGTTGTTCACCGTGGTGCCACCCGGATGGCTGATGTACTGGAAATCCGGCTGGATTTTGAGGGTGGAGGCGACGGGCACTTGGTAGGAGAGTTCCGTGATTGTTTCCCTGTCGGGGTTTCCGTCCTGGTTGGGACTGAAACGGTTTCGAGCGTAGGCGAGGCCGATTTTGTCCTCCTCTGTGGCCAGGCCTGTGAAAACGAGGCCTGCCTGGGTGGAGTTGTCCATGCTGCTGCTGCCTTTTGGGGCCATGGTGCCGCGCAGGAAGGCGGAGAGTCCTTCTTTGGAAGACGGAGATTTTTGCCAGACGGTCTGGTCGAAAACGTAATACGTGGAGGTGCTGGAGCGGTGGTCAGCGCCGCCGGCGTTGTCCCTGAAATCGTCGGTGTGGCGCAGCAAACCAAAACGGACCGCGCCCGGGTAGGCGCCCGCAGAGCGTTGGTAGCCGATTTCGCCGGTGTAGAGGGTGCCTTCACTTTTCCTCAGGGCCCAGTCTGTGCCGTGGCGGGCGGCGTTGCCTGTGAGGCCGGTGGTGGGGTCCTTGAAGTCTCCCGGGGAGGGGTTCCCGTCGTAAATGCCGGCCATGCCATAGAGGCCTTCTAGGGGCTCAACGCGGAGGCGGATGCCAAGGGCGCCGACGGGATATGTGGCGATCGGCATGGGGGTCGCCGGAGGGTTGGGGGCGCCGAAGGACGAGTTGATGAAAACGGCGGCGGTTTCGGTGAGACCAAATTCGTCGTCTACTCTCATTTGTCCAACTTTGAGAGAAAGTTTGCCTTCCAAGAGTTTCTGTTCGAGCCAGAAATCTACGAGGCGGTAGGTGTCGTAGGAGTCGATGTTGGAATAAATTGCGGCATCTCCAACATTGCGGAGGGTGCCGCTGGTGCCGTGTGGGTAGAGGCCGCTGATGCGAAAGGAGGCGTCCGAGAGGCCTGCGGCTTTTTCCAAGTTGACGTCGAGGGTAAGTTTTAGGAGACCGTCGAAAACGGCGCTGCGTTTTTGGCCGCCCTTCAGGTTTGCGAAGAGTTCGGAGGTGTAGGTGGCGCCCACTTCGTACCCGTGTTCCTTGAGGGAGGACCGAAAGCCACCCCAGTCTCCGGTGAGGCCAAAAGTAGTTTCAGGCGCTGTTTTCTCACAGGCGCCGTTTTTGCAGCAAGCGTCTTCAGCCTGCGACTGGGTGGCAAGTAGGAGGGACGCGGCCAGGAGGGAAGCGGTGGCTTTTGGGGCGGTGGAGGGTTTCATCGTAAGACGCGAGGAGGAGTGTGGGCGGAAAGCGGGGCGGTTTTTGAGCGGGTGGCCTTGGAGGAGAGGTAATGGGTGGGGACGGCGGAGATCAAGGCTTCTGTTGGGCGACCCAGGCGGCGATGTCCGCGAAGCGAGCCGCGGGTGTGAGGGCCTCCGGGCGGCCGCGAGGGAAGAGGTGGCCGGCTTTCCAGACCCAGGCTTCTTTGGGGTAGGGGCCGACTTTCTGCGGATCACTCCAGGTATGGAGGGCAAGAACGCGGGGGGAAAGTGCGGCGGCGAGGTGCATCGGGCCGCTGTCAACGCTGATGGTCCAGCGGGTGAGTCTGAGGATGGCGGCGAGTTCTAAAAGGGAGGTGCGGTTGAGCCAGTTGTCGACGTTAGGGAGGGGCGGCGGGGAGGATTCCGAGCGGCCCAAGAGGACAACGCGGGCGGGAGCGAGGGCTTCGCACAGGGTTTGTACGTCGCCTAGAGAGAGGGATTTGCCCTGACCCCTGGAGAAAGGGTGGAGGGCATAAAAAGGGGTGTGAGTGTCAAAGCCGGCGGGGGCGTCACCGGAAGGGAGTGGCCATTGGAGGGGTTCGGAAACCGGGACGCCTAAAGCGCGCACGAGGGCGAGATAGCGGTCTACCGCGTGTTGTGCCGGAGAGACGGAGGCCGCGGCGTGATAAAAAAAACGGGCGCCTTCGCGGGCGTCGGAGAGGCCGAAGAAGGCGGAACGTTTGCAGAAGTGTCCAACGAGGGCGGAGCGCAAGAGGCCCTGGAAATCGAGGACTAGGTCGGCCTTGGAGACGAGGCCGAAGCGGCGGGCCCACGAAAGCAAACGCAGGGGAGCGAGGGGGCCCCGGAAAGAGGGGCGTGGAAACAGTGCAACCTCATCAACAGCGGGGTTGTTTTCGAGCAGCGGGGCCCACTCGGGATTGACGAGCCAGCGGAGTTTGGCGCCTGGCCAGTGGCGGCGGAGGGCGGCGACGGCGGGGAGGGTGTGGATGACGTCCCCCAGGGAACTGGGTTTGAGGATGAGAATCGACTCTGGCTCGCGCCCGGTAGCGGGGAGAAAGGCAGGCGGCGACGGCATGGTCACCGGCCTTCGGCGAGGCGGCTGGCGAGCCGTTCTGGAAGTCCGGCGGCGATGATTTTTTTCTGGGTCGTCGTGATGTCGTATTCGAGGCGGCGCCAGTCGACGGTCTGGGTTTCCGGGGTGTACAGCACGTAGGAGGCGCGCCAGTCGTGGTCGCGAGGCTGGCCGACGGAACCGGCGTTGATGAAGTATTTCTTGCCCGGCTCGACGATGAGGGAGGTGGGGGGGAGTTCGTTGACGCGGAGGTCGCGCACGAAGGCGCGCGGGACGTGGGTGTGCCCGTAGAAGCAGAGCTGGGTGTGTTGGTAGCTGAAGCTCGCGGAGGCGTCCAAGTCCGAGATGATGTAGCCCCAAGAACTGGGCGAATCCAAGGTCGCGTGAACGATGGTGAAGTTGCGCACCAAGCGGTTGAATTTGAGGGAGCGCAGCCAGTCTTTTTGTTCCTGGTTGAGCTGGTCGCGCGTCCACTGGATGGCCTGGGCGGCGAGGGGGTTGAAGTAGGCGAGGTCGGTTTGTTCGGCGGCCTGCTCGTCGTGGTTGCCCTTGACCACCGGGCACTTCATTTCGCGGACAATTTCCAAACAGGGTACGGGATCTGCGTTGTAGCCCACGATATCACCGAGGCAAATAAAGTCCGTTGCGCCGTTGGCTCGAGCGTCTTCGAGAACGGTTTGGAGGGCCTCGAGATTGGCATGGATGTCGCCGAAGATCGCGTAGCGCATGGGGTGTTGCCTGAGGGGCTTTGGGGTGGGTTGCCTAGGGGGCGTTCTCAGTTTGAATGGGGCTTCACCGCAGAGGCACTGGGCTTGGAACTTACGGGTTAACGGACAACCGGAGGCTCGCTTGCTTCAGAGGCGGTTTTTTTAATGTAAGCCCGTTGGGCCTGGGGAACAGCCAATTTTTCTTCCAATTGGCCGAGAAGATGCACAAGCGTGGGCATTCGCTGCCCTTCTCCTTCTTCATAGAGCGCCCTGAGTTTGCGGTAAGCTTCCGCTTCGCGGCCGGGAGCCTTGGCGATTTCATAGGCGGCGAACCGCCGCAGGTAAGTCATCGCCTTAGGAAGCGTCGCCGCTTTTTCGTAGGCCTCCGCAGCCCTCGCAGGGTCGATTAAACGGCGGGCGTACAGGTCCCCCAGTCTTTCCCAAAGCCGCGAGCTTTCGGGGTTGAAGGTAAGACCCTCCTGAAGAAAGGCTTCTCCGATTTTGATGAAGGTCATTTCCGCTTTGCGCCTTAAAGCGGCCGTGGGTGCGGTGTTAGACCCGGAGCGCATCGCAGTGGCGGCGTCGTATGCCATGTGGTAGTGGGCCATTTCCCAGAACAATACGGCGCGGGGCTGCAGTTGGGTGGCGGTGTGCAGGAGCAGTTCCATGCGCGACCAGGCGGTTTGTTCAAAGGCCACGCCCGCGCGGATCCAGAGGAGATCTGCCATGAGGGCGCGAAAGCCGCTGAGCGCGGCGATAAAACCTCCCTGGCCGAGCTGCGCGCGGGTGTTCAGGTGGAGCCGCGCGAGTTGGAAACCCTGAGCAGACTGAGCCTGGTGCAGGGCCCGCTCCATGGGAGCCTTGAGCCAACCAAAACCCAAGAGGAGCAGCAGGGGCAGCAGCACTTTTTTCATGAGTGGGGCGGCTTCGGCGGAGCTAGAGTTCTCGGGAGGCGAAAACCACCTGGGCGAGGAGAAAATATATGAGAATGTAGAAAAGGCCTAGGCCTCCCACCTGCCAAAACAGGGCCATGGGAAGGGCAGTGCCGACGGCGATTTCATCGACCACGTTGAAGAGCTGGAGGTCGGGGAAGACCAGCGCGACGCTTGCAGAAAGGACCTTGAGGACTGCGGTGGTCTCGCCGCCGCCGAGCCAGGCTTCGCGAGCGATCCCTTGGACGTGTCCGATCAGGTAGATGACCACGGAGGAAAGAATGGTGAAAACGGAGGAGGAGGCGATCGTCGAGAGCAGCAGCGTGAGCGTGGAGCAGAGCAGGGATTTGAGGAGGATGAGCAGGATTCCGGGGAGGAGATTGGCTTGGAAAGCGGCGGAGCGGATCGACTCGATTTCTTGTGCAAGACTTTCAGGGGGAGTATTTTGGACGGCAGCTGCAATTTCCTGCTGTTCGCGGAGGCCCAGAACGCCGGCGAAAACCACGCTCATGAGCACCACGGCTAAAGTGAGCAGGAAAAAGACGCCGGAGAGTTTGCCGAGCAGGTATTCAAAACGTGAAACCGGCTTGGCCAAAATGGTGTAGAGGGTACGGTCCTCTTGGTCCTTGGGGAGGAGTCCGGCGGTGCATAAGAGGCCTAGCAGCCAGCTGAAAATACTCATTGCACCGAGGCCGATGTCTTTGAGGACTTGGAGGGGGTTTTGGAAGCTGAATTTTACGGTGAAAATGGAGCTGCCGATCACGAGAAAGGCAAACAAAAGGAGGAAATAAAACACCTTAAGACGGACCAGTTCCAAGAGGGTGTTGTGCGCAAGTGCAAGCACCCTTCGGGGTGAAAACAGGCTGTGTTTTGGAGAGGCTGGCATGGAGAAAAGCCGGGGGGAGCGGAGCCGGCTAAGGTTTTTGTCGGGTGATTTTCAGAAAAAAGCGTTCGAGGTCAGCGTGAGGCTTTCGGTTTTCGACGACGCGTGCGCCGGATTCTGCGGCCAGGCGGGCGCAGGTTTCCAGCAGCGAGGGGGAGGCGTTTTCGAGCACCAGTTCGGTCTGGTTGGGGGAGGAAAGGAGTTCGTCAAGGCGGCCCTCAGCAACCAGCTCGCCGCGGTTCATCACACCGATGCGGTCGCAGATTTCCTGCACTTGGTTGAGCATGTGTGAACACAGTAAAACAGTGATGCCCTGTGCTTTAAACTGTAGAATCAGGTCCCGGATTTCGTGCGAACCTGCGGGGTCGACGCCGGCCGTCGGTTCGTCCAAAACAAGGAGGCGCGGCTCCCCGATAAGCGCCTGGGCAAGGCCAATGCGCTGCAGCATTCCCTTGGAGTAGCCCCCCAGGCGGCGGTCTGCGGCGTCGGCGAGGCCCACGGTTTGGAGCATGAGACGGGCTTTGTCCTGGAGGGTTTTTCCCCGGAGGCCGCACAGTTTGCCAAAAAAAAGGAGGGTCTCCAGACCGGTCAAGTACTTGTAAAAATAGGGGTTTTCCGGAAGGAACCCCACGCTTTCACGGCTTTCCACGTGCCTTGAGTTGACGTTGAAAAGGAAACTGGATCCGGCGCTTGGGGAGACCAGGCCGAGGAGGATTTTCATCGTCGTGCTTTTTCCAGAACCGTTCGGCCCGAGCAGCCCATAAACTTCGCCGGCAGGAACTTCGAGCGACAGGTTTTTGACGGCACGGAGCGGTTCCCGCCGGAAGGGCACGTGGAATTCCTTGGAGAGATTCTGAATGGAGATGGCAGAAATGCTCACGGGATCTTAGCTAAAATTTTAGGGGCTCCTAGGGAGCTTGTCATGGGAAAGATCAGGTTTTTTTGCGCACGTTTATAGTGATTCCGCGCGTGCGTTTTTTGAAGCGTCTGGGCAACGTGAGGAATGCGTTTTTTAATCACCTTTGTATTTATCCTCATGGTGGGTGCGACCAACCAGGCTGCAGAACCTTCCAAGCCCCTGAAGGCGCTGATGATCACCGGAGGCTGCTGCCACGACTACACGAACCAGAAGCGGATCCTCTCTGAAGGAATTTCAGCCCGCACCCCCGTCGAGTGGACGATCATCCACGATGTGGAAATGGTGGACGGAAAAGATGCGGCAGCGGGGCGTGAACATGTGTCCTCCGCCTACGCCAAGGACAGTTGGGCCGAGGGGTACGACGTGGTCGTTCACAACGAGTGTTATGGGGCGATGAAGGATCCTGCGACATTGAAACGCATCGCAAAGGCGCACACGGGGGGGAACGTGCCCGCGGTGTTTTTGCATTGTTCGATGCACAGCTACCGGATGGCAGCGGACGAGGATGCAAATTTGTGGAGGGAATTGATCGGGGCCAAGAGCATGTACCACGAGCCCGGGGCGGTGTTGACGGTGAAGGTGGCGGAGGGGACGCATCCGGTGATGCGCGGGTTTCCTGCGGAATTCACGACCCCTGAGAAGGACGAGCTCTATATTCTGGAGAAGGTGTACGATGGAGCAACGGTGCTGGCGCATTGCTACAGCGAGAAACTCAAGGTGCAGAACCCGGTGATCTGGGTGAACAAGGTGGGGAGTCTGCGTACGTTTTCCACCTCGCTCGGGCACCCGAATGCAGTAATGCAGACTCCTGAGTATCTTGATCTTGTGTCGCGCGGTTTGTTGTGGGTGTGCGGCAGGCTCGAAGGCGGCGCCAAGTAGGCGTCGGACTCAGGGGGCGTCGGGGGCGTCGGGGGCGGCAGTGGGTGGCTGGTCCTGGAGGCGTCTTTCTTCCAGCATCCGGTCTAGGTCGGCGACGTCGTCCCAGGGAAGGCGTTTGCGTTGGTATTTGCGCCAGAGAATGTCCCGCAGCGCTTCGAGGTCTTCGACACTTGGGGCGTCGTAGTAGGTCCAGGCGGCTTCAGACCGGCGCTTGGCTTGGAAGCGCCACCTGCCACCGAAGCGCTCGGCGCGGGCTTCCCTTTTTTCTCCGTCTTCTCCGACGGTTTTCCACACGTGAACATTTCGCATTCCCCTACCCTGCCTGTGCGCGGGCGGAGTTTCCACGGGAAACGGAGGGAGGGGGCTGTTTTGGTGTGGAGCGGCGCGCGGAACTGGTGAGAATGGCGGGCGAGTGAAAGATTTCGGAAAAATCCTGGTGTATTTGTGCGGGGTGCTTGTTGGAGGCGCTCTTCTGGCGCCGCCTCTGTATTGGGCGGCACAGGGGCTGCTGGGCGCTGGCTGGCTGCTGGTGCTCAAGAAGTACGCCTTTCAGAAATATTTCAACCGGAGTTTGCTCGTTTCCGCAGTGGTTTTGCTCTGGCCCCTGGTGCGGTGGCTGGGAGTGAAGGGTTGGGTGCCTCCGGTATTTGGCAGGGATTCCAGGGGCTGGGTGCGGTTGGCGGGAGGGTTTACTTTGGGGGCGGGCGCGATGGCGGTATTGGGGGGCGGCTATGTGTGGACGGGGTGCTACCGGCTGGAAGGGGTGCCGGAATGGGCGGTTTGGGCCAAAGCGTTGTGCACCGGCATGGTGGTGGGGCTGCTGGAGGAGAGCCTTTTCCGGGGGGCGATTTCCGGGCTGATCGAACGGGGACGGGGGGGGGCGATGGCTTTGTGGGCGACAAGCGGCTTATTTGCGATCGTGCATTTTCTCAAGCCGGACCCTTCCATCAAGGTGGCGGCGGTGGGATGGACTTCGGGGTTTGAACTGGTGCCCCACATGTTCCACCAGTTTTCACAGCCTTTGTTGCTGCTTGGTGGGTTTGGGACGCTGCTCGTGTTTGGGCTGGTTCTCGGGCTCGCGGCGGCGCGGACGGGCTCGCTGTGGATGAGTATCGGGCTGCACGCGGGGTTGGTTTTTGTGAAGGTGGTTTTTGCAAAGGGGACGGAACGGGTTTTTGAGAAATGGCCGTGGGTGGGGCAGGAGCTGCAGATTGGTCTGGCGCCCGTGTTGGTTCTGGCTCTGGTGGGAGCCGTGGTCTGGGGACTGGGGGCCGGCCGTTCTAGAGAGGGCCCTGCCCGTCCTTGACTGTGATTGTTCCACGTGGAACACGATGCCTTCACCCCCTCCCTCCATGCTTTACTTCGACCACAACGCCACAGCCCCTCTTCATTCCGTGGCAAAGGCAGCCTGGCTGGCTGCCCAGGAGCGCTTTTCCGGCAACCCTTCTAGCCTGCACCGCTCCGGCCAGCGGGCCGAAGTTGCCTTGGAAACAGCGCGGGAATTTCTGGCCAGGCATCTGTCCTGCCAGCCCGCCGCCCTGCTGTGGACCAGCGGGGCGACGGAGGCGGCAAACGCAGTCTTCGCGCACCTCGCGCAGGGAGCGCGCGGTACCGGGGAGGTGTGGATCTCGGCGATTGAACACCCCTGCGTGGCTGAAGCCGCCGCCCGGTATTTTCCAAAAGCGGTCCGGGAACTGCCGGTGACCGGCGCAGGTGCGCTGGATTTGGGCGCCCTGGAGGGGGCGTTGTCTCAGCGGCAACCGGTCGCCGTGGGGCTTATGGCGGCCAATAACGAGACAGGGGTGTTGCAGCCCTGGAGGGAGGCGTTGGAATTGTGCCGCGCAAAAGACGTCCCTTTGGTGTGCGACGCCACCCAGTGGCTGGGGCGTCTTCCCGCGGAGGAGTTGGGGGAGTGCGACTATGTTTTCGGGAGTGGTCATAAGTGCGGGGCGCCGGTGGGGGTGGGTTTTTTAAAGGCGCCTCAGGGCTTCAAGGGACTGCTTGTCGGCGGCGGCCAGGAGGAGGGGCGCCGGGCTGGGACGCAGAACGTGGCCGGTGCAGCCGCTTTTGTCGCAGCGCTGGGCGCGTGTGCGGCACGTTTTATAGAGGTGCCGGAGCGTCTGGAGCGCCGGGGACGGGTGGAAGGTGCTTTGCTTGCTGCGCTGCCCGGGACCGTGATTTTGGGGGGACAGCCTCCGAGGCTTTGGAACACCATCGCGGTGCTGGCTCCAGAATTGGCGGATTGCCGCCAGCGCTGGGTGGTGCGTTTGGACGCGGCGGGTGTGGCGGCCTCCAGCGGCTCGGCATGTGCGAGCGGGCGCGAAGCCCCTTCGAGGGTTTTGTCGGCGATGGGCATTCCCGCGGGTGCGAGCGATCGGGTGCTGCGTTTAAGCGGCGGTTGGGACACTGAAACAGCGGATTGGGCGGAGGTGGTCCGTCGGATGGCTGCGGTGCTGGAGCGTTGGCGTTGATTCTGAGGAGGACCGCTGCTTGCGTGGTTCGGATCGTTGAAACGTCTCGTTTGACGCCCTAAAACGCCGGAAATGGCTCTTAAAGGCCCCTTCGCTCGTCTTCGAGGGTGCCGATAGCGGACGATGGGCTGTTTTAGGCCTCTTTGGACGGGGATTTGGTGGGTCAGCAGCCGAAAACGGACTGCCCACTTGGCGGCGTGTTGTGCTAGGCTCTGCTGTCCCTGAGGCAAACCCGGGGACTCCCTTTTCCATGTACACACTCCCGACCTGTTACGATGTTATTGTTCTTGGCGCCGGCCATGCCGGGATTGAGGCTGCGCTTGCGGCGGCGCGTCTGGGCTGTTCGACGCTGATGCTGACGCAGAATCTGGACTCGATTGGCCAGATGTCCTGCAACCCTGCGATAGGCGGCCAGGCGAAGGGCCAGATTGTCCGGGAGATCGACGCTTTGGGTGGGTTCATGGGTTTGAACACGGACGCCACGGGGATCCAGTTTCGGATGCTGAATGCGCGCAAGGGGCCGAGTGTGCGTTCGCCCCGGGCGCAGTGCGACAAGAAGGCGTACCAGTTTCGGGCCAAAGTGGAGTTGGAGCGGGCCTCCAACCTCACGCTTTGCCAGGGCAATGCGGTGCGGATTCTACGGGACGGCGACGGGGTGAGCGGCGTGGAGACCAGTTTGGGGTTGCGGATTCTGGGGCGCTCGGTGGTGGTGACGACGGGGACTTTTATGCGGGGGTTGTTGCATGTGGGTTTGCAAAACGCGGCCGGTGGCCGGTTGGGGGACACAGTGTCCACGTTGAGCGACAGTCTGCGGGAGATCGGTTTTGAGGTGGGGCGTTTCAAGACGGGGACTCCCTGCCGGCTCAACGGCCGGAGTATCGACTTTTCCAAGTGCGAGGTGCAGGGTGGGGACGAGGTGCCCCTGCCTTTTTCCAGCGTGCCGGAGCGGATCTTGGGGGGGGCGAATGACATTTTTACGCTGAACCGCTGGGAGGACGGCGTGTTCCACGTGGAACAAATGCCCTGCTGGAGCACCTACACCAACGCCCGCACCCACGAAATCATCCGCGAAAACCTCCACCAGTCCCCCCTTTATTCCGGACGCATCGAAGGGGTGGGTCCGCGCTACTGCCCTTCCATCGAAGACAAAGTGGTGAAATTTGCTGAGAAGGACCGGCATCAGCTTTTCCTCGAACCCGAGGGGCGCCACACGGAGGAGTTCTACGTGAACGGCATTTCCACTTCCCTGCCGCTGGAGGTCCAGTACGCCTTCCTCCACACCGTTCCCGGCTTGGAAAACGCCGTGATTTTGCGCCCCGGTTACGCGGTGGAGTACGACTATTGCCCCCCGACCCAGCTGGAACTCACCTTGGAAACCCGGCGTCTTCCGGGTCTATATTTTGCCGGCCAGATCAACGGCACCTCCGGCTACGAGGAGGCAGCGGGCCAGGGATTGCTCGCCGGCGCCAACGCGGCGCTCAAGGTTCTGGGGAACCCTCCCCTGATTTTAAGCCGGGCCGATGCTTACCTGGGCGTTCTGGTGGACGACCTGGTCCTGCGGGGGACGGAGGAACCTTACCGGATGTTCACCAGTCGCGCAGAGCACCGGCTGCTGCTTCGCCACGACAACGCGGACCTGAGGCTCACGCCGCTCGCGAGTGCTGCGGGGTTGGTGGACGCCGGGCGAGCGTTGAAGGCGGAGGAGCGCCGGTCTCAGCTTGCGGCGCTTCGAGCGTACACGGAACAGACGCGCTTTGGGGAAGGGCGCGTGGCTGGTTGGCTGCGGCGGCCTGAAACCCACTGGGAGGAGCTGCCCTTGGAAATCCGCGGAGGATTTCCAGCGGAGGCGTGGGAGGCGGTGGAAATTGATTTGCGTTACGAGGGGTACATCACCCGGCAGCACGCGGCGGTGGAGAAGTTGCGCTTGATGGACGGCAAGGTGCTCCCCGGGGAGCTGGACTACACGCGTGTGCGCGGGTTGCGGTCGGAAACGCGGCAGAAGCTGGCCAAGCTGCGGCCGGCGACGCTCGGTCAGGCGGGGCGGATCAGTGGGGTGACTCCGGCGGACGTTGCGTTGCTGGCGTTGCTTTTGGAAAAACCGAAAGCGGCCTGGCACGACGCCGGAGAAGGTGTCGGGATTTAAAAAAAGGGGCGGTCCCGGGGTTTGTTCCACGTGGAACAAGGGGTGGGGACCTGTTTTTTGGTCAGTCTTCGGCTATGGAGACCCTCGGAAGTTGGATGAGCCCCCTTTAAGGGCCGTTTCCGGCGTTTTAAGCCCAATTGCGAGTTCTAGAACGCTCTTTCCGCTCGGACCCGCAGGCCCTCCGCAGTGGCGACCCTCGAAATTCCAAAAAAAAGAGCGCCGTCTTGAAACGGCGCCCTTTTTTTAAATCTCCTGCCTACCGGACGGCCGCCCACACGCGGTGGACATCGTCGTGTTCGTCGAGGCTTTCCAAAAACTCGGCCACCTCCGCCTGCTGGGCTTCGGTCAGCTCCGGGAAGTTTTTTGGCAGATAACCCATCTCACACGTCACGATGGTCCAGCCATGGGCCCCCAGCCACTTCGATACCGCATGCAGATCGGCGCGTTCCGTGATGAAGCGGACCCCAAGCGTGTCCGGCGGGATGTCGTCGTTTTGTTCGTGCGAAAGGGGTTCGAAGTTTTGGGCCCCCGCCTCGATTGCTGCCTCCTCCGGATCGACTCCGTCGGCGGCGTGGTGGGCTTCCACCAGGCCGACGTGGTCGAACAGAAACTTGTTGCTCCCGGGCGCGCCCAGTTGGCCCTTTTTGAAAAGGACCCGTAATTCCGGAGCGGTCCGGTTGTTGTTGTCGGTGAGCACGTCGACGATGACCGGGACCTTGTGAGGGGCGTAGCCCTCGAAGGCGACCTCCTCCATGAGCATCTTCTCTTCTCCGACGCCGGCGCCCTTTTTGACCGCGCGTTCGATGACGTCGCGGGAGACGGAGTCCCTGCGTGCTTTTTCAATCGCCGCGAAAAGCCTGGGATTTCCATCCGGATCAGCCCCGCCCATCTTGGCGGCGACTGAAATTTCCTTCACGATTTTACCCGTGGCGGCGGAGCGTTTCTTTGCGTTGACCTGACGTTTTGCGAGTAACCACTGACGGCCCATAAGTGAGTGAAAACTAACGGATCGGGCCTTCAAGGTAAACAGCATTTGCCAAAGGCATCCCGTTGGCTTGGGATGCAACTGCCATGAGCGCATTCACCAGTTCCTTCACGATCGCGACCCGGGGCAAGGGCACCTATGAAATCACCGAACCGGTCGCGCAGATCCTCCGGCAAAGCGGCCTCCAAACCGGCCTTGTGACCGTCTTCGTGCAGCACACCAGCGCCAGCCTCGTTATCTACGAAAACGCCGACCCCTCCGCCCGGATCGACCTGCACGCCTTTTTCGAAAAACTTGTCCCGGAAGACACCAGCTATTTCGTGCATACGGACGAGGGCCCCGATGATATGCCGTCCCATTTGCGCATGGTGCTCACGCGCACTAGTGAGGCAATCCCTGTGGCCCAAGGCCGTCTTCAGCTGGGAACCTGGCAGGGGATTTTCCTATTCGAACATCGCCGCGCGCCGCACCACCGCACGGTGGTGGTGAGCGTGCTCGGGTAGCCGGTCCGGGGCGCGCCTTGTGCGGCTTCTTGAAGCCCGCTAGAATTGCGGCATGTACAAAAACGAGATGCGCTTGGACCCGCTTACGGACGAGTGGACGCTTTTCTCAGAGGCGCGGGCGCATCAGCCCACGGTTCCCTCCATCCTTGAGGAGCGGGACGAGCTGGCTGCGGCCAACCCGTTTTTGGTTGGTCTGGAGAAATACACCGCGCACACCCTTCACCAGGTGGAGCGTGGCGGGGAGTGGGTCGTGCGCGTGGTCCCCAACCGGGCGCCTGTGCTGCGCGTGGAAGGGGACGCGACGCGCCACGGCGATGGTTTCTACGACCACATGGACGGGGTTGGTGCGCACGAGGTGATTGTCGAAACGAGCGACCGCCGGGCTCTCGAAGCGCTCGAACTGTGGCAAATTGAACAGGTTATTCTGGCCTGGAAACTGCGGATTTTGGACCTGATGAAAGATAGCCGCCTGCGATCGTTTTCGGTTGTGAAATCCGTGGGCCGATCCGCCGGGGCCCTGGTGCCGCACGCCCTCAGCCAACTGGTCGCCCTCGCGGTGATTCCCGCCCGGCTGAAGCGAAAATTGGAGGTGGCGCGTGCGTTTTACGGTCAGAAAAAACGGTCGATTTTCGAGGATATCCTGGGCGAAGAGGTCCGCACCGGCTCCCGGGTGGTGTACGAAAACCACGGTTTTTGCGTGTTCTGTCCTTACGCATCCCGGGCGCCTTTTGAAATGACGCTTTACCCCAAGAGGCAGAGTGCTGATTTTCACGCCATCACTGACGAGGAGGTCGTGCAGCTGGCAGATGCGCTCCAAGCGGCCTTGCTCAGGCTCAACGGGGCCCTGGACCACCCGCCCTACCATCTGGCTCTCAGCACGGCCCCTACGCGCACGCAGCGCTTGGATCACTGGGGTTCCATCGACCGGGACTTCCGCTGGCACATGGAGCTCCTGCCTCGACTGTACCCGAACAGCCCCCTGGAACTGGCAACAGGCTCCTGGGTGAACGGTGTGTGGCCGGAGGTGGCCGCGGAGTGTCTGCGGAGCGCTGGCCAGGACGCGTAACGCCGTTTTTTAGAGCAAAGGACGGAGCCGCTTTTTAACGCCGTCCGCCCATTTCACCGCGTCCGCGCCGAAGTAATGGACGCCATCCCCGCCCGACTGGCCCGCCTCGTAGCGGACCATGCTGGAGGAGTCGATGACAGTGAAGCGTCTGCGTTTGCCCGTGGAAAGCAGGAGCTTGGTGACGCTGTCCTGCACCTTGCGGAAACGGGAGGAATCCGGGGGCGTGATCCAGACGAGGGCGGGCCTGCCCGGGGCGTTTTGGACGGTGTCGGCAAAGCGTTCGAGAATTCCGCCAAGCCGAGCGATTTCTTCGGGCCCGGGGTGCGCTTCTAAGAGGTCAAACCAGTTCGTGCCAAGTTGAACTACCACGGTTGCCGGGCGGATTCTTTCGAGAAGAGGGGCGATTTTCGGGGTGGTAAAGGGTTCGGGCGGGCGGCCCTTTTCAAACTCGTGATGCTTAAAGGTGGAGGGGGTTTTTACCCGGCTGCCGCATTTAGAAACAAAGGCGGGCTCCCCCTCCAGCCAGTGCTCCGGGGAGGAACCGCAGGAAGCGACGACGTAGACGCGCCCCTCGCCGGCGAGGTCGCATAAAAAGGTCTGCATCTCCCTGCCGAAGGGGCCAACGGAAAGGGAATCCCCCACGAGCAGCAGCTTGCGGGTGCCGGCTAGCGAGGGGGCGGTATAACTCGCGTACGTGGCGGGAACGCAGAGGCCCAAAAAACCAAGTAGGAGAAGGCGGGGTGTAAGCATAGGTGCTTCCCTTATCGAGCCAGAGAGGGGAAACGCGCTTCATCTTCTTTGCGGATGAAGGGGCGCAGCTCAATGCGCCCGGTGTCCTCGCTCCGTTTGATGGCTTCCCAAGGGGAGCCGTCGAAATCCAAAAGCTCCAGTTTGTAGGAGGAGCCGAGCTTGTAACTACCTAAAGGCTCTGCTTTTAAACGGATGTGGGCGGGGTGCATCACTACGATTTCGGCGTCCAAGTACTCCCCAGCAAGCACCTCGTCCACATGGTAAACAAAACTCACCATGGATTCCTGATAGGGTTGCAGTTTCTCTAAGGGCAGGGGCTCGGACTTCGCGATGAGTTTCGCGCTCACCACCAACCTCGCACGCTGCTTGGGGGGGGGTGCGTCTGATTTTCCAGCAGTCTTCGCCGCGGCGGGCAGCAGCGCGCTTCGGGAAAGCGGGGCGGCGCTGAGCAAGCCCTCGGACAGGTCCTTGGAGATGTGCTGGAAAACACCCTCGGCCCACGCGTCCATGTCCCGGCCGATGAAGTGCTCCTTGTCGGGCATCGTGTTGCGGTACGGATGCCTGATGAGCCCCCTGCTGTCGATGACGTTTAGGAAGGCGCACTCATAAGAGGCCAGCCGGTGCAGCAAAAAATCCTGCACATCGGCCGTCACCCGCCCTGAAACTGGAGGGCCCACCCAATAGACCTTTTTCAAACTGGGCGCTTTCTGGGCCAGAAGCTGCATCATGGGGTTGAGGTAGGACCGAATTTGGGAGTCGTGACGGTGTGGAAGAATGGTTTTTCCATCCCCGAAAAGGCTCAGTAAATTCGTGCCGTTTTGAATCACGAGGATGTCCGGGTGATGCTCCTCCAGAAGGGTCTCCAGCTTGGGTACGGCATGGGAGTCTGGACGTTTGCCGCGCTGCATCCCGAACGTGTCCTGGAACTCAGCAGGGTGCTCCCCGCTTTTGCCCTCGATCGTCCAGAAGCCGCAGCCGGTGTGTGCCTTTGCCAAGGCCCCTGTTTTCAGCCAGCTGAGTGGCACGGTCCCGCAGGCTAGATAGGTGTAAACGCCACCCACGCCGGGCGCCTTTCGCAATTTTGAATCCAGCGTTTTTCCGAAACCGCAAAGCCCTAGTGAATCGCCAAGAATGAGAACTCTGGCGCGGGGACCGGTGCTTTGAGGGGCGCCGCGCCCTCCTCCAGAGATGTTTTTAAAAAGCTGGTGTGGAGATGTTTGTGTTGACGCATCCGGGTTGCTCGCACAGGGGCAGTCCGCCTCGTCGTCCTCCTCGTGCGCGCGGCCGTGGCCCGAAAAAACCAGACCGAGAAACAGCACCAGGAGCAGCGCTGGAAATGGGGGCCGGCCGTTCATTTGGCGGAGATCGGGGCCGTCAGAGGAAGGCGCTGCCAGCCCTGGTCGGCCTCTGTGAATTCACGTGCCGCAAAACACCAGACCACGGCTTTCTTGGAGGCAAGATACGCGGCGTCTTTTGAGGCACGCCGCAGCAGGCTCACGCGCACCGCATTCGCGCCCGAGCCTCGGGTGCCGATCCAGTCGGGAATGATGCCCGTTTCTTGGGCGAGTTGGTCGGTAAAGCCCGCGCGCTCCGCCAGAAAGTCGTGAAAAACAAGCGTGTGGCTGTCTCCGAGGATGAGGATCGAGCTTGCGGGGTTAGGCTGGATTGGGGCGTTTGAAGCATCACTGACCTGACGCGTTTTCAGGCGCTCCTGCTGGTTTGTCGGGGCGTTCTTGAGTTCGAGCAGATCCCCTCGGAAGCGGGCCTCGGTCCAGGCGGTCCTTAAGCCTGTGGCGGGAGCCAAAGGCAGCCCGGAGTCCGCCAGGGCCTTGGCAACGGTCTTGGCGGCCGTCACGCAGCCTTCACCGGACCAGTGGGAGTCTGTCTTGCAATACATGCCTTCTCCGGCGGCTTCGCGGGTCCTAAACGCTGGGCGCAGGTCCACCACGTTCAGACCCTCGGTTGCGAGGCGGTTGTAGAACTGGCCCAGGGCATCCACCTTGCGGCCCTCCAAGGCGAGGTCCGGCGTGTGTGCGGGGTTCCAGGCCTTGGGCGGAACCGGCACCAGGAACAACTTAATCCCTTTTGCCTCCAACTGTTTGTGAAAATCTACAAGAGCCGGGATCGGGTCCGCATTTTCGGGCTTTTGGGAACAGGCAGTTTTGGAAGCCGCCTCCCCCCAAAAGCAGGGGAAACTCAGAAAACGCAACTCCGGGCCGAAAAAAAGCCATCCATCCTTACCCTCGACTACAGGAGGGAAAGCGGCCGGCGCGGTGGCAGCACGCATCGGGAGCAGGCCTAGGGCGACGGCTGCGGCGTACACGAAAGGTCCCGGATACTTCACTAGGGTTGTCATCTTGATTTCAAAAACACGCTGCACCGTATAAACAAATCGCTCTGAACGCATTCATTTTTGCTCCCCACCTCAAGTCCTTTTAGCGACTTCCCTGCATGGTCTTCAGTTCGCATCTTTTTCTCTTCTACTTCCTGCCGCTCGCCCTGGCCGGTTATTACCTGCTGGCGCGAGCCTCCCAGAGAATGCGCAACCTGTGGCTGGTCCTCACAGGGTACCTTTTTTACGGCTGGGCGGAACCCCGCTTTCTCGCGCTTATGTTCGCTACAACGACTCTGGACTGGCTGTTGAGTTTGGTGATCGCCCGAGACCGGTGGTGTTTTTGGAAGGTCGGTGGACCGGTGCGGTGTCTCGAGCCGCACACGGCAAACAATCCGGCGAGTGCCACGCGAAAAAGGGCGCTGCTGCTCTCTGTTCTCAGCAACCTCACGGCTCTGGGATTCTTTAAATATTTCAACTTCGGAGTCGAAACGTGGAACCAGCTTGCCGCCGCGTTTGGAGCCTCGTCCGCCGCGCTCCAGACAACAATGCACGTAGTTCTCCCTCTTGGGATTAGCTTCTATACGTTCCAGGCCCTCAGTTACATTGTCGACGTCTACCGGGGGGAGGCCGAGGCGATGGAAAACTTCGTCGACTTCTCCTGTTTCGTTTCCATGTTTCCCCACCTCGTGGCAGGTCCGATTTTGAAGTTTTCCTTCCTCGCCGAACAGCTCAAGTCGCGCACGCTCACGCTTGATAAATTTGTCCGTGGCGGCGCTTTTTTTCTCCTCGGTCTTTCCAAAAAAGTCCTCCTCGCCAACCCCTGCGGGCAAATCGCGGACGCCGCATTCGATGGGGCTTCTCGCACGGCTTTCGAGGCGTGGACGGGCGCCGTGGCCTACGCCATGCAGATCTACTTTGATTTCAGTGGGTACTCCGACATGGCCATTGGTCTGGGCCTGCTTTTCGGGTTCGTGTTTGCGCGCAATTTTAACGCCCCTTATGCCGCAACTTCCCTGACCGACTTCTGGCGGCGCTGGCACATTTCCCTTTCAGCGTGGCTCCGCGATTACTTGTATATTCCACTGGGCGGCAACAGGCTTGGGGAGGGCAGGGCGTGTTTGAACGTGTTCCTCACGATGCTCCTTGGCGGGCTCTGGCACGGCGCTTCCTGGAACTTTATCGTCTGGGGCGTCCTGCACGGCGGCGTGCTCGCAGCCGAACGCATCGGGCGCAGGGTGTTTCCGGCAGTGACGCCGCCGCCGGTGGTGGCGCGGGTTTTCACGCTTGGTGTGGTTTTGGTGGGGTGGGTATTTTTTAGGGCCGCATCCCTGACAGAGGCTCTGGAGTATCTACGCGCAATGTCTCGCGTCTTTCCTACTAACAGCCTTCCTGAGGCCCTTGGCGGGCTGTCGCAGCAGTCGTATCTGCAAGCGCATTTCATTTTGAGTGCTGCCATTGTTTGCTTCGGGCGCCAGACCTGGGAATGGACCCAGACGTTGACCGTCCCAAAAGTATTGGGCGTGTTGTGCCTCGGCGGGCTGGCCGTCGTAGCGCTTCTGACGCAGGACTATAATCCGTTTATTTACTTCATTTTCTAAATGAACCAAGCGCCCCCCGGAGATAAGACCCGCCTCGATTCAAAGACCGTCACACTGACTCGCGAAGCCGAGGCGCAGCGGGATCTCGGCACTTCCTCTTTTTCCCGCGGCGCAAAATCACTTCTGATGTTTGGGTTTCTGACCCTGCTTTGCGCGGGCGTCTGCGCCCCGTTGTTTTTAAGCGGCCCATCGGCCGGAGAGGCTACCGCAAAGACCACGGCCGCCTTCGCCCGCTTGCTTCCCTCGGTGGAAGCCTTTCAACGGATACGAACCGTTCAGGACTTGTGGCGCTGGCTCCCCTCGCCTGCGGCAACGCATGAGGCCGAAAAAGCGCTTGAAGAAAACGCGGTGCTCGCAGGCAGATTACGCCCCTTGTTGCAGGAGTTTCTGGTGAGACTTTTCGGCGAGGGAAACCAGCAGGTGGTTGTAGCGCGAAGCGGTGGACTTTTTTACCGGAAAGACATCGACTACGTGAACGGGCGGTCTTTCCTAGACCCCATTCGTGTTACAGAACGTTTTAACAAAGAAAGGGTTGCAGCTGACCCTCTGCCTGCGGTGGCCGACTTTCAAAAGCAGCTTGCAGCCCGTGGGATCCGCCTTCTTTTGCTCCCCGTCCCTGTCAAGCCCTGTGTCGAAGGCCACCAGCTTGGAGGCGGCAGGCCCACCGATATCCGGCTTCGCCAGAATGCGGCGTTCGCGCACTGCGTGGAGCAGATGCGCGACCGGGGCGTGGAAGTTTTCGACTGCGGCCCGCTGCTCCTTGAACGGCTGCGCCATTCCGGCGAGGCCCAATATCTGGCAGCGGACACCCACTGGACGCCGGGTGCGATGGAGGCTGTGGCCCGCGCCGTAGCCGAACAAATCGCGCCCGAGTCCATCGCCGCGGCACCGTCCCGCCTGTCGGCCGCGTCGGTCCGGGTGAGCGCTCCGGGGGACACGCTGGCGCTGCTGGGGTTGCCCAAGGAACAGACGCTATTCGCTGCGCAAACCGCAGAAATCCATCCTGTGATGAACGGCTCCGATTTTTGGAAACCGTCCCCTACGGCGGACGTCCTGCTTCTCGGAGACAGCTTTTCCAACATTTATTCGCTGTCGCAAATGGGTTGGGGAGAGGGTGCTGGGTTCGCCGAGCAGCTGAGCGCAGCACTGGGCCGGCCCGTGGACGCGCTGCTTCGCAACAGTGACGGCGCTTTTGCGGGGCGGCAGATGTTGCAGCACGAACTCGCGATGGGGAAGGACCGGTTGGCTGGGAAGAAGGTGGTGGTATGGGAGTTTGCGGTGCGGGAGTTGGCCTTTGGAGACTGGAAGCTCTTGCCGTTAGAGTTGGGGCCGCCGCCTCTTTCTGGATTTTACTGCCCGCCCAGGGGGCAGCGTGTCTGGATTGAGGGAACGGTGGCGGGAGTCTCTCCGGTGCCGCGTCCGGGTTCGGTGCCGTATAAAGAGCACATCATGAGCGTGCGGTTGGCGGATGTTGTCGCGGGGGGGGCGCGCAGCGTTGGGGAGTGTCTCGTGTACACGTGGAGCCTGCGCGACCAGCAGCTCACCGCGGCAGGCCGCCTCCGGCCTGGAGACCGCGTGCGTTGGGAGGTTTGCGCTTGGGACGAGGTGCAGGGCACGCGGGAGAAGTTTCAGCGCAGCGAGTTTGAGGAGCCTGCTCTGTTGTTGGAATCGTTCGTGTGGGTCGAATGAAAAAGAGGGAAAGCGGACGCTCGATAAGGGGAAGAAGGGTGCTGAAGCAGCGGTGAGATAGGGAGGGGCCCATCAAAATTTCAAAGGTCGGAAATGGTTCCCTGACCGCGCATCCCTGAACGCCCTGGGCTGGATCTAGTGGCTGCATGTCTTGACAGATTCAGCCCTCGCATAGTATTTTAATGTGTCTATCTCGTTCTACCATAGCCAGTCCCTCAAATGTCGAACCGTTGATTGAGGGAGGCATTCGACAGCCACGTTCCGAAAGGGAACGAAGACGATTTTATAAGGCTGTAATTTTTATCCCACCCACCTCCGTCATGGTTCCGCAAACTGTATCCCTCCTGTCTCCCACCCGCTTTCGAAAGTGGCTTGCAGCCCTCTGCCTGCTTGCCGTCGCTGCCTTGGGGGCCGGGCCCCGGACGCTGGCGCAGGACCTGACCCACTTGTCGGGAGGGCAGGACAGCTGGGGTTTTGCAGGACGCCAGTTAGCGATTCCGGCGAATTTGGCAGACAGGGCCCGCTTCTGCATCACCATCTCTCCAAACGGGGTTTATGTTAGCTCGGGAACGTGGATATTAAATCCCTCCTCCTCCTGGATCCAAAGTTACGTCCGAAGTGCTTCAGGAATTATGGTTCCGGTCGTTACGACGCAGCAAACGCATGGCAATCAGAATTGCATCGAGCAGTATGATTTGAGCGGAAACTTTGTCAGGAGTTGGGAGACGAATGCCTCAAGTCAAGGGAGTTATATAAGCGGCCTAGCGTCTGACTCGGAGGGGAGCATTTACGCTTTTGACGGGTTCCTTG
>QQND01000018.1 GCA_003402745.1 Verrucomicrobiota bacterium | reverse complement strand
TGGCGCGTGGGCGCCCCCCCCCCTCCCTGGGAGGGATTCCCTCCCGGAAAATTCGCCCCAGTATTGGCTGGATTGGCCGGAAAAGACCTGCCGCCATTCCCCCCCACCGCCCCAGTACTTGGAGCCTGATTCCCTGAACGCGCCGGCTCAGTTCGCCCTCCCCCTTGGAATCCGCTGATTCCAGCGGGCGTCTCCTCTCTGGGAAGCGTCTGAGGTCGCATGTTTCCGCCGCTCGAAGGCACCCCTTCACTCAAGACCCGGCCGCCGTTTTGTACGCCGGGAGTGCTTGGAAAACGCCCCCCCTCGGAGGGCAGTCTCCCGCCTTCGCTGCGCGTCGGGACACCACCAGGGGTTGGCTCGCGCGCCACCCCTTCGTTGCGCAGGGTCGTCCCCGTCGATTGCACTCCTCTCGAGGAGGCACCTCCGGAGCCGCTCGTGAGGGGTCTGTCCCCTGTAACTCCAGACGACCGAAGAACAGGCTCAACCAACGGCGGATTTGAGGAAGCCGCCGGCGCCGTCCGCCCTGTAGCGCGATCCAACACCGAAGTCTGCGAATCCCCAGCCGCGCGCGACTCCTTGGAGGGGGGGCCGCTCTGCCCGGGGTTTGCAAAAGAGGGCACGCCGCCCTGCTTACCCCGGAATGGCTGTTCCCGGACTTGCTCTCCCGAGAAAAGGCCTGTCCCTCTGTCCTGTGTCCCAGAAAAGCTCTTTGGATTGCGCGCACTTGGCGGTGCAATCTCGCCGCGAGCGACAACCTCGGCCACCACTCCCCGACGCTCCTGGTCAGCTACCGTTTTTAACCGCACTTCAGGGGCGGGACCGGAAAACGCCGCTGGATTCCGCCGCTGCGCTGCCTCCCGAGTTTCCCACTCCTGATTCAAATGGGAGCGAAGACGCTCGTTGGCACCCGCATTTCCGTACCATCCCCTAGAAACCTCCACATCGGCCGAACGCATCTGCCTGTGCCGCTGCGACACACCAATCTCCACGCGCGCCGGTGCGGGAAGCACAAGCATATCTCGGTAAACAAAATTCTGCACCGTACCGAAGTTTCCACCCACGTTCATGGAATGATATCGGCTGATGTTCTCCTCCCGCATCACCCTCAGCAACGGGACCTCGAGGGAAGCGCGTTCCCGAATCCACCGGTACTCGGGCCCGCCGCAAAACACGCTGTTGTTGTGCCAGCCGATGTTTGTCACGTTTTGCGTACTCAGCATGATCGTCAGGTTCTGCGTCGGCCGAAGAAGCACCTTGGTCAAACTGGGCGCGCAAAAATCCCTAACGGCGCAAAACCGGTAGTATGCCGGGCCGATTTCGGTATGCACATCCACCCAGGCACTGATGCCCCTCTGTCGATGCCACGGAACTTCCGGAGGCAGCGCCGCCCAGCCCACATAATCCCCGCCCCTGCGCCAGGAAACCCACGCCGGCGCCCAATCCGCACCCGGAACCCAGCACCACCCCCCGCTTGTGAGCAACCAGCGGCCGTAATGAAAAACAATACTGCCAAACGGTTCGAGACTCACCCAAGTCCAGCCCACATCGGTGTACGCCCAGTACCCTTCTGTGTACGGGGCCCAACCCTCCTCCACGTCCGGGTGCCAGCAGGCGCCGTGACCACGAACATCCACCCACTCCCCGTAAGGACTAAGGGATTCCTCAAAAAACGAGAAATCCGCCTCCTGCGCTCTCTCCTGCGCTCTCTCCTGCTCAGGAAACTGCGCTTTCGCCTGCTCAGGAAGACAAGCCGGGGCAACCAGTGCGACGAGTGCCGCGGTGTAGTACCAGTGACGCATATATTTTGGAGGGAAAAAGAACGCTCATACCGAACCACTTCCTCAGTGTATCTATAAACCACACCAAATCAATGCAAGACAATGTATCCTGCAAGATTACTGGGCTAAATCGCCACTTCTTCACCAAATACACGCGGAATCGAAAAACAGAGTTGCACTCCTCCGACAACTCCCTACTCTCCTCCGCCCCATGCCTAAGTCCATTGCACGTCGTAAGACAAAAAAAGCCGTGGCTAAGCGGTTCAAGTTGACCGCCTCGGGCAAGTTGCTGCGCCGTAAACCAGGTCTGCGTCACTTGGCCTCTTCAAAGAGTGCCAAGCGGAAGCGGAATCTGGGGAAGGCCGGCCTCGTGCACGCGACCATAGCACCTCGCATTCGGGAATGTATGCCCTTCGCCTAGGCGAAACGGCTGCTTCCCGCAGGTGTTATCTAAAGCCACCCGTCCCAAGCGCCTGCCCGGCTCCGCCTGTTTTTACAGGGTCACGCCGGGCTCCTCAGCAGATGAGGCGCCGGACACTCACAGGAGAAAACAATCTGCTGAATCTAAACATAACTAACTGATCCTATGCCAAGAGCCACGAATGGCCCAGCCAGTCGCTCACGCCGGAAGAAGACGATCGAGAAAGCCAAAGGCTTTCGCGGACGTCGCTCCAAACTGTTCCGGTATGCCAAAAATGCCGTGATGAAAGCCCAGTACTGGGCCTTCCGCGACCGTAAAACCCGCAAACGCAACTTCCGGATGCTCTGGCAGCAGCGTATCAACGCCGCCGCTCGCGCCCATGGCCTCACTTACAGCCGTTTTATCGAAGGGCTGAAAGTCTGTGGAATCGATTTGGATCGCAAGGTCCTCTCTGATATCGCCATTCAGGACGAGGGCGCATTCAAGGTTCTAATCGCAAAAGCCCAGGCGGCTCTTGCCACCAAGCCTGGAGTGCCCAAGGCTGCCCACGCAGCATAACGCTTTCCCTCCCACCTACAAACGCCCCGGAGGCTATTCTAGCTTCCGGGGCGTTTGCCTTTCCGGACCTCTCGTTCGTACCTCTCGTTCGGACCTCTCGTTTTTCGCCCCCCTTCTCAGCGCCCGCACCCCCCCCTCCGCGTGCACACCGACCCCGCCAACGCGCCTCAACTCAAACGGCAAAACAGAGCAGAAAAACGCGCTTGGTGAACCACTTTACGCGCCTTCCCCAACGCGTAATGAAATCAGGGCGTCGGCTTTCATCCCTGAATCGTCTACTTCGACCGGCGGGAGTTTTCACCCGCGCGCCCGCCAGCTTTCCCGGCACACGCCCCCTCATCCGCAGATGGAGGGGGCTTCGCAGATTCCGCCGCGACTCGGTCTAAGCGCTCGCCGGACCAGAACTCAACGCCTTTGCCTCAGAGCGACTTCCATTCCACCAGAGCACCACAGGCGCCGCCACGAACACGGACGAATAAGTCCCCACCAAAACCCCGATCAAAATCGCCAGCGCAAAGTCTGCGAGAACCGGCCCGCCGAAGAAAAATAGCGAGATTGTTGAAAGAAGAGTCACTCCCCCCGTAATGATTGTTCGTGAGAGTGTCTCATTAATGCTCAGGTTCATGATGTCGATCACAGAGCCCTTCCGCCCCGTCTGCATCCCTTCACGGATACGGTCAAACACCACAATCGTATCGTTCACCGAATAACCGGCAATGGTTAGGACCGCCCCGACGGTGACCAACGACAACTCCCGCCCGAGCAGCGCAAAAACACCAATCGTGATCGTCACATCATGCACCAGTGCCACCAGCGCACCCAGCGCGAAGGAAAACTCGAAGCGCAGCGTCACATAAGCCAGGATCCCCAGCATCCCCAAACCCAGCGCCAACAGCGAATTACGCGCCAACTCTCCGCCCACAAGGCTCCCCACCTTCTCCACCTGCTCGATCCGAAACTCTGCTTCCGGGAACTTTGCCTTCAATCCTTCTGCCAGCGTTTCCCCCGTGCCCTGGGGGCTGCGGATGGTGAAAAACTCCTTCGCCGCAGACTTTTCAATCTGAACAGCCACCTCCCCCGCCTTTTGCGCCTCCACAACTTCACGGACCGCCTTCAGCTCAGGCTTCGTTTTAACAGCCTCCAACACCACGCGGTCGCCCCCCTTGAAGTCCACCCCAAAGTTCTTCTCACCCCGCGCCCAAAACAGACCGACGGAAGACAAAATCACCACCACTGAGCCGGACATCGCAAGCTTCCTCCATCCCATGAAATTGATGCTGGTCGAAACCAACAGACGGCCCATGCTCACCGTCTTGACCAGGCCAAGCTCGATCGCCCATCCGAACAGGTTGCGCGAAACCACCAAGGCCGTAAACAACGTCGCCACGATCCCGATGGTCAGCGCCACCGCAAACCCCTTCACCGGACCGGTTGCCTTCCAAAAGAGAATCAACGCCGTGATGAGCGTCGTGATGTTGGAGTCAAAAATGGCCGGGAACGCCTTCTCGAAGGCCGAGCGCACCACCGCAGAGAGCGGCCGCTTATTGCCAACCATCTCTTCCCTGAGCCGCTCGTAAACCAGCACGTTGGCATCCACAGCCATCCCCAGCGTCAAGATCACACCCGCAATCCCGGGCAGCGTGAGCACCGTTCCAAACAAGCCCATTGCTCCAAAAAGCAATACCAAGTTCACAAGTAACGCGATGTTCGCAATCACCCCGCTGAACCGGTAATAAATCAGCACAAATAGCGCAGTCATCGCCACGCCCAGCAACCCTGAAAAGATGCCGCTGTTAATCGAATCTTCCCCCAGCGAAGCGGAAGCCGAACGTTCCTCCTCAATCACTACCGGGGTCTGAAGCGGATTCTCCAAAACACTCGCCAAGTTCCGAGCCTGGGATTCCGTGAAACTACCCGTAATCGACGCGTTCCCACCTGTAATGGCCTCCCGAATCACCGGAGCAGACTGGACATTTCCATCCAGCATGATCGCAAATCGTTTGTTCACATTCTCCTGCGTCAGTTTCGCGAACAAAGCCGAACCCTCGCTACTGAAGCGCAGACTCACTCCCCATCCTTGCGTGTCGTAGAAGGCGCGCGCCCCCGTAACCATCGTTCCGGGAATGTCCGCTTTCTTTTTCACCACCAACTGCTGCGGCGGCTGCTGCTCCGCTTCGCCCGCTCCGCGGTCCTCCTTATAGGTCTCCACACGATACGCAGGGTCAGGCGGCGCCAGTCCTTTGACAATCGCATCACTCTGAGGATGCACCATCTTGAATTCCAACTTGGCCGGCTTGTAGAGCTGCTCCCTGGCCTCCTGCAACTTGCCAGTGTTCAGCCCCGGAATCTGCACCATGATCCGGTCCGTCCCCTGGGGCGCAATCACCGGTTCGCTGGTACCCATCGAATCCACACGGCGGCGGATCACTTCACGGGCCTGATCCAACATTGCCGGCGTGATCGGGCGCACCGTGCCTGTTTCATCCGCCTCGGCCTTCAGTCGAACGAGAAAAGAGGTTCCCCCTCTCAAGTCCAACCCAAGCGGAAGCTTCTGTTCAGGAGGATACACCGATGCAATCGCAAGAAGCACGATGGATAGCGAAAGGGTGCTACCAAGACGACGCCGAGTGCGCTCACTGTCGGTGAAAAAGTACCAGCTGAAAAGCGCTGCCAAGATCAGGCCAGCGATGAAAACAAGGGAGGGGTTCATGGTCGGAAACGGGGGTGAAAGTATTGAGAACCGTTATTAAAATTTGAAATGAAACGCCAACTAGGCTTTCAAAGAGTTTTCTTGCTTGAGGACCGTGACAATCGCACTTTTTTCCACGTCAACCCTCACATTGTCCGCAATCTTAAGCGTTAGCGTCGCCCCGTCCTTCACATTGCTCACAACACCGTGAATCCCGCCCATCGTGATCACCGCATCTCCCGTTTTAAGGCTGTCGATGGTTTCCTGCAGCTTTTTCTGCTTCTGCTGCTGGGGCCGGATCATCAGGAAGTACATGACCGCGAAGATACAAACCATCGGAACAAGCATTCCCGTCATCGAGGGGGGCTGCTGTGCGGCTTGCGCCAAAAATAGAGGTTCAGTAAACATAATACTTCAAAAATAAGATTCAGCTTTCCCTGCGACCCACGCGGTTGCGGGGGAGGGAGGTTATTCGGACGGGCCGCTTTGTCCAAGACTTTCAGAGACCACAGCTCGGATGCCGCCCACGCCCCCTCCGTTAGCGCCCCGCCTCAGAAACACGGCTCGCCGTGAGCCGCATCGTAAGCGCGTATAGGACTGCCAGCGCCGCCACCGCCAACACAAACCAGAGCGACTCGTGTTTGACCGCATGGATCATTGCCTCCGGATTGTCAATCAGTCCGGGATTGCGCTCTGAAACCCGCGCCCCTATCCACGCCAGCACGCCACACCATAACGCAGAGCCGCAGACGGTGAGCACGCTGAACCGCATGAATCCCATTCTCAAAATCCCAGCCGGAATGGATATTAAATGCCTCACTACCGGCAGTAACCGCGCGAAAAAAACCCCGCCTAGTTCGTACCGTTGTAAAAACCGCTCGGCTCGGGCCAGCTTTTCCTCCGTCACCAAAAAGCGCTTCCCATACTTGGTCACCGCAAAGCGCCCCAACAAACGCGCCACCCAGTAGGAAATAGCCGAACCCAAAAATGACCCCAGCGTGCCCGCCAAAATAACACCCGTCAAAGTCATGTGCCCTTGCGTGACCCAATAGGCGGCAGGGGGAATGACCACTTCGCTCGGAACTGGAATCACCGTACTTTCCAAGGCCATCAAAATGATGACTCCAAGATACCCCCAATCGCGCACCCAGCCAAACCAGAGAACAATCAGAGCATGCATGGCTTATTTCGAGCCGGTCGGAAATCCATCAAGGGGTTCATGCCAATTCTTTGATTAAAACGCATCAGTCTCGTCCATCAGACCAGGATCCTGCCGGATGGAATCCAGCCGGCGACGCATTCCGCGGTCCGAATCCGGCCGCTGCCAGACCCGCACCACTGTCTGGACCACAGCCGGGATGGCAAGCAACACCCCCAGAGACAGCAGTGTAGCCCCCGTCGTTTTCTGAGTGGGCCGCTGCAACTTGCCTGCCAGCAAGAGCCCGATGCCACAACCCACCGCAGTCTGTGTCACGGCGAGGAGGCTGGTGTGAGTAAAATCTGAAGAACGTTCGGAGGACATAGACACTGTTTTTCTCAACCCTAGGGATCAGGCGTTGGATTGGCGAACCCGAATCAACATTCAAATCACTTTTATGCAAACCTTCTCGCTGTTTCCTCCGTAGCGAAGGGGGATTACTTTTCACTAAGAAGCCTCAGAAAGTGTCAGAAAAAATTCAGGAAGTCTCAGGAAGTCTCAGGAAGTCTCAGGAAGTCTCAGGAAGTCTCAGGAAGTCTCAGGAAGTCTGAAATACGGCCGCAAAAAAACTCTTCACGGCTTTCGAGCGGTCTGAGCCGCCGCCGCCGAAAGAAACTAGCAGGCGAGGCATCCCAGCGAGTTCCACAAAACGAATTCCACGCCTCAAACCGAGTCCCACGCCTCCGCCGTCCCTCTCTCCTCACCAAGCGCACCGCTCTCCGCCAGCCTCGAAACGCAATCCGCACACAACACCATGAACTGGCCCGCTTCCTACACGCTGAAAGCCCCCCAGCCCAGAACCCCAGTAACCTGGCTGCTCGGGACCCTGTGCCTGCTGGCCGCCTTGGTCCAAATCCTCGCGACGTGGACACACTCCAGCCCGGGCCTCCTCCCGGCCCTCCCTGCCCTTCCAGCCCCTCCAGCAGTTGCCTGGTTGGATGCTCCCTGGGAGGGTGTCTGCATTCTGAGCCGGCAGAAACTTCTCGAAGGGCAGTGGTGGAGGTTGCTGTCTTTCTCCCTCGCCCACGCCGGATTCTGGCACTGCGCGTCCGCCTTCCTCGGGTTTTGCGTGGTCAGCCGCTCCGTGGAGCCCATAATCGGAGGTTGGCATCTGCTTCTGGTTGCCGGATTGGGCAGCCTGTTTGGAGGGACGGTTCACTGCCTAGCAAGCCACTGGGGGGCGCTGCCGCCAAACCAACCCCTTCTGGGAATGCTGCCCGCGCTTTTTACCCTGATCGGAGTCTACGGCACCGTGCTTCCTGGCTGGCGCCTTGGGGCCGCTTCGCGCTGGAGGGGGGCCCGCTGGTGCGCCTCCCGCCCCTGGGCCCCGAGAGCCAAGCACGCCGCATGGACCGCAGTCGCCTTCGCCGCACTCTGGTGGGCCACAGGGTGGCACCCCGAGGCGGGTTCCGCAGCCCTCCTCCCCGCCCTTTGCACGGGCTGGGTCTACACGCGAATGCTCGGCTTCGGCGACCACTTTTTCTTCCAACGGATGACGGGCGAAGGCGACCCCCTTGAACAACGCATGGAGCAAATGAACTGGGAGGAGTTTCTCAACGCAGAGCTCAACCCGGTGCTGGAAAAAATCGCCCGGCACGGCCTCCGCAGCCTGAATGCCGCAGAAAGGCGCATCCTGCGCCACAGCAGGCGAAAGCTGGAGGGCTGGTAGACACGCGGCATCCCCGGCAGCTCAACATCAAGCCCTGCTCACAGGGTAAAACCCACAAAACCAGCCCCGCTTAAACCCCATTCTTGCCCTCTGCACTCTGAGCCGGCATGATCAATTTCCTTATGACTCTGACGGAAAAAGTACTAGCCCGAGCCTCCGGCAAGACCCACGTGCAACCCGGCGACAACGTCTGGGTGGGCGTGGACACCCTAATGACCCACGATGTGTGCGGGCCCGGAACCATAGGCGTCTTCAAGCGCGAATTCGGGAAGGATGCCAAAGTCTGGGACCGCAACAAGGTCGTTATCATCCCCGATCACTACATTTTCACTTCGGACAGCATGTCCAACCGCAACGTCGACATCCTTAGGGATTTCGTGCGGGAACAGGGGCTGCCCTATTTTTACGATGTCATCGACGACCCCAATGGCAACTGGACCTTCGACTCCGCCAAGGGCCAGCTCAGCCGCCAATACGGATCGCGGTACACCGGAGTCTGTCACACCACACTTCCGTGGAAAGGGCACACGCGGCCCGGCGAAATCCTCTTCGGCACCGACTCCCACACCTGCATGGCAGGCGCCTTCAACCAATTCGCCACAGGCATCGGCAACACAGACGCCGGCTTCATCCTTGGCACCGGCAAGCTCCTCATCAAGGTGCCCGAAACGATGCGCTTCTTTCTGGAAGGAGCCCTTCCTGCGGGCGTCATGGCCAAAGACGTTATCCTGCACGTGATCGGAGAGATCGGATTTGATGGGGCGACTTACAAGGCAATGCAATGGGAGGGCCCCGGCGTCCACACCATGTCCATGGACGACCGCATGACCATCGCCAATATGGCCATCGAGGCCGGCGGTAAAAACGGCATCTTTCCCTGCGACCAAAAGACGCTCGACTATGTGCGGGAACGTGTTTCGGAAAACGGCACCAAGCAGGACTTCGAGCCGGTCGAACTCGACCGGGACCAGTCGTTTTCCTACGACAAGGTATTCGACCTCTCCAAACTCGAACCCACCGTGGCGTGCCACCCCGATCCAGGCAACCGCAAGCTGGCGAAGGAAATGGGGAATGTGAGCCTGGACCGCGCCTACATCGGCTCCTGTACGGGAGGCAAAACCAGCGACTTTCTGGCATTTGCCGAGGTGGTCCGGGGCAAAACGGTGAAAATTGACACCTTCGGAGTACCCGCCACCACCAAAGTGGTGAGGGAACTCAAAGAAACTATGTGGGACGGGCTGTCAGTCTGGCAAATCCTCGAGAGCTCCGGTGTGCGTCTCACTGAAAACGCGTCCTGCGCGGCCTGTTTGGGAGGCCCAGTAGACACCTTCGGCCGTTTGAACCAGCCGATGAAGTGCATTTCCGCAACCAACCGCAACTTCCCCGGCCGCATGGGCAACAAAGAATCCCAAGTGTTCCTCGCCAGCCCTTACACCGTCGCCGCCAGCGCCCTGACGGGACGGATCACCGATCCCCGTGAGTTTATTTCCTAACCCCTTTCACTCGCCCTAACTTCCTCCAAAATCATGGCGCATATCGTCACCTCTCCAGTTTACGTGGTCCAAGACAACATCGACACGGACCAAATCATCCCAGCACAGTACCTTACCCTCGTTCCCACGATTGCCGAAGAGTACATCAAGCTCGGCTCGTACGCACTGATCGGTCTTCCTGATTCGCTCTACCCAGAGCGTTTTGTCGCCGAAGGGGCCTCGCACACCGAATACAAAATCGTGATCGCGGGCCGCAACTTCGGGTGCGGTTCCTCCCGAGAACACGCACCCATCGCCTTGGGTGCCGCGGGCGTCGAAGCCGTTGTGGCGGAAAGTTTCGCCCGCATCTTCTTCCGCAACTGCGTCGCCACCGGAGAAATCTACCCCTACGACACGCCGGTTCGGCTCTCAGAAATCGTCAAAACGGGCGATGTCGCAACCCTCGACTTCGACACGGACACGCTGACTGTGAACGGCACCCACTATTCGCTCAAGCCCTTGGGAGAGGTACGCCCTGTCATTGACGCAGGCGGCATTTTCAACTTCGCCCGCGAGAGCGGGATGATCGCCAGCCGATAGTCCCCTCGCGCTGGGGGCGGGTGGCTCTTCTACACATCAGCCCGCCCCCACCTAAATCCCTCCAACCCTACGCGACCGGCGCGTGCGCGTAGGCGAGTTCGACGGAGGGATCAATCGCCCAGCGTTTGGCGACCCCCGCCAAGTCACTGTTGATCGCCCAGCGGTCCGGCAACGGCTCCCCCTGATGGGAAGGGTTGCCGCCTTTTAAATCCATGCAGCCTTTGTTGTTGCCAATCGCCGCAACTTCCTCGACCTCCTCCTGCGTCAACACTTGCTCGGGCAGGGCAGCTAGATCATCCACCTTCGACTCGATGGCTCGGGCGCCCTCGCCAATCTCTTGGATGATCGTCGGGACAACGCTTTCCACCGGCTCGTGTGCAAGGTTCCAGAGGCACGCAAACTGGAGCAAACTCAGCCCGTGTTTCTGAGCAATATGCCGAAACTCGTCGATCTTGGCGTTTCCGCCCTCGACCCAACCTGCAGGCCGGTAGGAACGGTGGTCGTACTTGGTGAATTCATGTCCAGGCTTCACATCCCCGTGGAAAAGGCCGCCATGGTCCACAACGCGAGTGATGAGTTTCACGCCTGCCTGCTTGGCACCATCGAGGCACAATCTACCGGGCCATGGCTCCAGCGGGTTGAGAATTACCATCGCCCAGTCCAGCAGGGGCCCGAATCGCTCGAAACACAGGAGCAGATCCAGACTAAACCCGTTGGCAGGCCCCGGAGCCACCCCAAGGCGGTGCGCCAGTTTCCGCTCCTTGACCTGTTCCATCCCTTTCCAAACCGCATCGCTGCTGTAGCCCGTGTAGTCGGGATTATGCAGCATCAAACAGTCGAAATGGTCCGTACCGCAACGCTCCAACTCCCGCTCCGTTGCCATATCGATGTATTCCGCGTAGTCGCGCGGGCTGCGCAGAGCGGGGTCGGTAAACCGGGGGAAGCCCTTGGACCCCACGCGCTCGCCCTTGTAAAAATCATGCCCGATCATTCCCACCAGGCAGTAAGAATCGCGAGGAATCCCCTTCAATGCCGCACCCAGCATCGTGTCCGCTGCGCCATTACCGTAGACATCGGAAGTCATAAAAGTACGAATTCCGCTTTCATACGCATGCCGGATAACTTCTATAAAGCGTTCGTCCGAAATTGGTTCTCCAAAATGCATGAAGCGGCCGCCATTCCACGTTCCATAAGCTGTGCGAGTCAGGTCCATAGTTTGTTTGAAACACTACCCCGAAATGCCAGCGAGTTAAGCCGCGATTTTACCAAAGCCGCCCAAAAGGCATACAAAAGCCCCCGTCAAAACGGGAAAGACGCGCCCTGTCCTGCGCTCAAACCCCTCAGAAACGCCAAACCGCCCCGGCGTCCCCCAGGTTGTGCCCCCGCACTTTTTACCAACTGCTCACTGCAATTGGCCACCATCTGAGCCAAGATTAAGTTTAACCATCCCAAGCGCCGTGCCTGCACTCCCCAAAAAACAACGCATATCCGCCCTCCTTGAGGTGCTCGCCAAAACCTATCCCCACGCCCATTGCGAACTGGTCTTCAGCAACCCGCTGGAACTTTTGATGGCAACCATTCTCTCCGCCCAGTGCACCGATGTCCGGGTCAACCAGGTCACCCGACGCTTATTTGAGCGCTGCCGCACTCCAAAAGATTACGCGGAGATCCCCCAGGCCGACCTCGAGGCCATCGTCCAGCCTACCGGTTTTTTCCGCTCCAAAGCCAAACACCTCAAAGCCTGCGCGCAAGCGCTGTTGGCCTCCCACGGGGGCGAGGTGCCGCAGAGCCTGGCCGCTCTAACCAGCCTGCCCGGAGTGGGCCGCAAAACTGCCAACGTGGTCCTCGGCGATGCGTTCGGCCTTCCGGAAGGCGTCGTCGTCGACACCCACGTCCAAAGGCTTTCGGGCCGACTCGGACTTTCCAGGCACCGTTCGCCCGAAAATATCGAGGCCGACCTCATGCGCTTCGTTCCAAAACCGCAATGGGCCGTCCTGAGCCACTGGCTCATCTGGCACGGTCGGCGCAGGTGCGGTGCCCTTAAACCAGACTGTTTGAACTGCGAAATCCGCGGGCTTTGCCCAAGCGCAGAAAAGGACGCCTCCAAAATAGGCCGCAAAAACTCCCCGAAAAGACGCAAACAGCCAGCAGCAGCACCCGCCACTCCTGAAGCGCTCTGAGTTCCACGAAAAAACATGCAGTCGCGAATCCCCATGAAAAACCGCCTTTTCCTCCTAGCTTCAGCCGTCTTGGGCCTAAACGCCTCCGCCCAACCCGGACTCACCATCTACAACGGACGGTTTGCCGTCGTCCGCGATATCGTTCCTCTGGAGCTCAAGGCAGGCGAAAACAACGTCAGGTACTCCGGTGCCACCGCAAGTTTGGATCCAAGCACCGTCATTCTCCGAGATCCCTCCGGCAAAATCCCACTCTCCATCCTCGAGCAAAATTACCAGAACGATCCCGTCAACCAAATCACTCTGCTAGACCGCTTTGAGGGCCTGCCCGTCTCCTTTCTCGTTCACGACCCCCAAAAGGGCGACCGCATTCTGGAGGGAAAGGTCATCCGAAGCGGCTATGTGCCTGGAGGACAACCTGTAGAGCCCATGATCGAGGTGGATGGAAAAATCCAATTTGAGCTCCCTGGCCGCCCCCTGTTTCCTTCCCTCAAGGATGAGGGATTACGCCTCAAGCCGCTCCTGAACTGGAAAATCCAAAGCCCCGAAGCCGCCAGCCTCCAAGCGGAACTCGCCTACCTCACCCAAGGACTGGAGTGGACGGCAAGCTACAACCTCGTCCTGCACGAAACAGGTTCAGCTGCCGACATCAACGGATGGATCACCATCAAAAACAACTCCGGCAAACAATTTGAAAACGCCCGCATCAAACTCATGGCCGGTGACGTGCATCGAGCAGAACCCGCCCCCCGCGCTCAGGTGATGAAAGCTGCCGTACTCTACGAACAACGCGGCATGGACGCCGTGAGCGAAAAAACGTTTGACGATTTTCACCTCTATACCCTGCCCCGCCCCACCACGCTCAGAGATCAGGAAACCAAGCAACTCGAATTCACCCGCGCGGCGGCGATCCCCATCCGACGCATTTACACCTACGACGCCACTCCCGAACTCCAATTCTTCGGCCAAACCATCACCGAAAGCGACTGGGGAACCACAGCGGCCCAACGAAAAGTAACCTCCTCCCTCGAATTTACGAACGCTGAAGCCGCTCCACTCCCCGCCGGGAGTATGCGTGTGTATCGAAAAGATGGCGAACAACTCGAGTTTGTGGGCGAGGACCTCGTCGACCACACTCCGCGCAACGAGAAGCTGAAAATTAAACTGGGAAACGCCTTTGATTTAGTCGGCGAACACAAACGCACAAATTTTCAAACAGACACGCCGCGCCGGACGATGGACGAAAGTTTTGAAATCCGCCTGCGAAACCAAGGGCAAGGCCCCGTCGAGATCACCGTGGTGGAACATCTGGCTCGGTCCGCCACCTGGACAATTCCAGTCAAAAGTCACAATTTCAAACAGTTAAACAGCAACTCTCTGGAATTCACGATCCCGGTTCCCGCGGGTGCAGAAACGATCGTAACCTACACTGCGCACTATACCTGGTAAGAACATAAAATGGCGATGCCTCTTATTGATTCCCGCTCAAGCTTCCGCAGAGCTTGCTTTCAGGCCGCCGCTTAGGAAGCCTCCTGCCTCCCCATGGGTTCCGCCTTACAGACCTTCCTTGCCCGCTTCCTTAGCAGCGCCACGCTGTGGGGAATCTGCTCAGCCGTGCTCTATTGGGCTTACGAACCCGGCCTCTGGCTCCTCGTCGCAGGCCTGGTCCTCGGTGGCCTGCGCGAGTTTTACACCATGCTCGCCGCTGATTCCTTTCCTCATTTCCCTCGCACAGGCCTCGCTGCGGGCGCCACGCTCATCCTAGGCGCCCTCGCCATCGGCGCCACACGGGGCCCAGACCAGGCCTTCGTTTTCGAATCCGCCGCACTCCTCCTCAGCGCCCTGCTCGTGTTCACACGCCAAATCTTCCACAGAAACGCCGACACCCTTCCCCTCTCCGCCATCGGATACACTCTCCTTGGCCTCGTCTACATCCCCTATCTCGGTGCCAACACCGTCAATCTAATCTACCTCACGCCCAAAAACGCCGACGGCCATCTCACCGGCCACTTCTACCTTCTTTACCTGGCGGCCGTCACAAAGATGTCCGATTGCGGGGCCTACTTGACCGGCTCCCTCATCGGCAAACATCCCATGATCCCACGGATCTCCCCGAAAAAAACGTGGGAGGGTTTTTTCGGCGCCCTCGGACACTCAATTCTCACCTCCGTCATCCTCGTCCGAATCTTCCCCTCCCAGCTCGGCCTTATCGGCTCTATGGCAAGCGCCGTAATCCTCGGCCTCGTGCTAGGCTTTGCCGCAGTCCTCGGTGATCTCGCCGAATCCCTGCTCAAACGCTCCACGCACATCAAGGATTCCGGCCATTTTCTCCCGGGCATCGGAGGCGCACTCGACCTCATCGACTCCCTTCTCTTCACCGCGCCGCTGCTCTATTTGTACCTGCGTTACGCCCCCGGTTTCTGATGTCAAACGGCACACCTCCATCCCCTGCACCGCGCCGACGCCGCGTCGTCATCCTTGGCTGCACCGGTTCCATAGGACAATCCTCACTCAAAGTGGCGGCCGACATTCCCGAGCGCATGGAAATCGTCGGCCTCGCCGCAGCCCGCAGCGTCGCTCCCTTTCTAGAACAAGTCCGCGCCTGGAAACCCCTCTGCGCCGTTCTCGCCGACCCCGCCGCCGCTGCCGAAGCCCGCGCACTTCTCGGTCCCGGCGGCCCCGCAATTCTCGATGGAGAAGACGGCCTCTGCACGCTCGCCACGCTTCCTGAAGCCGATCTCGTCATTATCGCCATCGTCGGCACGGCTGGATTACGCCCCACGCTCGCTGCGATCGAGGCTGGTAAAGACGTGGCGATTGCGTCCAAAGAAATCCTCGTCATGGCCGGAGAAGCCGTCATGGAGGCAGCCCGGCGCAGGGGCGTCCGTGTGCTGCCCATCGACAGCGAGCACAACGCGATTTTCCAATGCCTGGAGGGCCGCAACCCAAGCGAAGTGTCGCGTCTGCTCCTCACCGCAAGCGGCGGCCCTTTTCGCACTTGGTCCGCGGAGAGCCTCGCCACAGTCACTCCCACTCAGGCACTCAAACACCCAACCTGGGAAATGGGTCGAAAAATTTCCATCGATTCCGCAACCCTCTTCAACAAGGGCTTGGAAATGATTGAGGCCCGCTGGCTTTTCGACATCCCCATGAACCGCGTGGAAGTCGTCGTCCACCCCCAGAGCATCATCCACTCAATGGTCGAATTCGTAGACAGCTCCGTGCTCGCACAGCTCTCGGTCACAGACATGTGTTTCCCCATCCAGTACGCAGTGACCTGGCCAGAACGAGTCCCGAATCGTCTTCCTCCAATTAACTTCGCCCAGCTCGCAAAACTCGAGTTCGAAGCGCCACGCACAGCGGACTTCCCGGCCCTCAACCTCGCAAGACTGGCTGGCGAGACCGGCGGTACACTCCCCGCCGTACTCAACGCAGCCAATGAAGTCGCCGTAGACGCCTTCCTTTCCGGCCGCTGCGCCTTTCCTGCGATCTGGCAAACCGTCGACGCCGTCATGCATGCGCACGTTTTTGACGCCTCCCCCAGCCTGGAAACGATCCTCCGTGCAGACGCTCAAGCGCGAATAGACGCCGCGCAATGGCTAGCATCCAAACAGTAAAAGTCCGACACAACTTTTCGCCCGGAAATTTCCTGCTCTCTCGCATCCTCACTCCGGACACACCGCTCCCTCGATTCTACAGGAGGGAATCCGGCACCACGATGGCAGAGTCACGGACAATCCAAACCCCAACAAAACCCGCTGAAATTGGGCTGCGCCGCAAGACTTCGGCACGCTACAGCGCGCACTCCACCTGCTCGCAAATCGAGTGTAGCAGGAACTTGTGCCCTTCCTGAACACGGGCCGTGACACGAGAACTGACAATTAATTCAACATCCGCAAGCCCCTTCGCTTTGCCGCCGTCCTTCCCCAGCAGCGCAACCGAACGCAACCCCATCTCCCGCGCCCGCGCCAGCGCGAGCAAAATATTGGGCGAGTTTCCGCTGGTGGAAATCGCAACAAGCACGTCGCCGGACTTTCCAAAAGCCTCCACCTGGCGGGAAAAACTCTGCTCATAACCATAGTCATTTCCCACCGCCGTCAGCAGACTGCCACACGCCGCAAGGTTGATCGCGGGGTATGCCTTGCGGTCCCTGATAAAACGACACGTGTATTCCGTCGCAAAATCCGCACCGTCCGCGGCACTGCCTCCGTTGCCACAAACCAGCAGCTTGTGACCTCCCACAAGACAGGAGCGCACCAAATCTGCGGCCTGCAGTAGCGCCGGTTCCAACTGCCGGATCTGCCCGAGGCTCGCGACTGCATCATCCACCGCTTTTTCAAAAACGCTCATCCCCAACCGTAACGGCTACATGTAAAATCCGCCAAGGCGAAAGAAGGCGCGGTTGCCTCAAGCCGCATCACGGGACATCTTGGAGCGTGTTCTCAAATCATTCGTTCCAAAATCAAGCGGCAGCCACAGACAATGACTCTCTTCTGGGCGCGTTTTTGGAGCGTATTCAAAGCCGCGGCCTGTCTCTCTATCCCGCCCAAGAAAACGCAATCCTGGAACTCTACGACGAAAAAAACGTCATCCTCAACACCCCCACAGGCTCAGGCAAATCTCTAGTAGCCACAGCCCTCCACTTTAAGGCCCTCTCTCAGCGAAAGCGCTCCGTTTACACATGCCCCATCAAGGCGTTGGTGAACGAAAAATGGCTTGCCCTCTGCCGCGAGTTCGGTCCTGAAAACGTCGGCCTAAGCACCGGCGACGCCACCATCAACCGCGACGCTCCCATCCTTTGCTGCACCGCAGAAATCCTCGCCAACATCGCCCTGCGCGAAGGCGCTGCTGTAAACATTGCCGACGTGGTCATGGACGAATTTCACTACTACGCCGATCGGGAACGAGGGGTGGCCTGGCAGGTTCCGCTTCTCACGCTTCCAAAAACGCGCTTCTTACTGATGTCCGCAACCCTTGGGGAAACCGCTTTCTTTGAGGAAGAACTCACCCGGCTCAACGGCCTTTCCACCGCCGTCATCCGCTCTGTGGAACGCCCCGTGCCACTCGAGTTTTCTTATTCGGAAACACCACTGGCAGAGACGGTCGAGGAGCTTGTCCGCACCGGCAAAAGTCCGGTTTATGTCGTCCACTTCACGCAGGCCGAAGCGGCTCGTAACGCCCAGAATTTCACAAGCCTAACGGTGTGCACCCGTGAACAGAAAGCCGCCATCGCCGAAGCGCTTGAAGGGGAGCGCTTCAACAGCCCCTACGGCCCCGAAATCAAACGCTGGCTTCGCGCTGGCATTGGCCTGCACCACGCCGGGCTGCTCCCTAAATATCGCATTTTGGTCGAACAACTCGCACAAAAAGGTCTGCTTCCCGTGATCTGCGGCACGGACACCCTTGGCGTGGGCATCAACGTTCCAATCCGGACCGTCCTCTTCACCCAACTCTGCAAATACGGCGGGGAAAAAACAGGGATTCTCAGCGCCCGGGATTTCCATCAAATCAGTGGCCGCGCAGGACGCAAAGGCTTCGACGCCTGCGGCTGGGTTGTCGCACAGGCTCCCGAACACACGATCGAAAACCTGCAATTGGAACGAAAACAGAGCCAGACAGGAAAAAAGTTCGTCAAACGCAAACCGCCCGAGAAAAACTACTTTCACTGGGAAAAACAAACCTTCGAGAAACTTATCACCGCCGCTCCTGAGCGCCTCACCAGCCGCTTTCAAGTCAGCCACGGGATGCTACTAAATGTCCTCAGTCAGACCGGCGACAGTGGCCGCGCCATGCGCCAACTCATCGCGCGCAGCCACGAAACGCCCAAGGAAAAAAGACTCCACACGAAACGCGCCTGGCAGTTGTTCCGCGCCCTGCTAGGCCGCGGCATCGTAACCCTCGAAGGCCGCCAAGTGCGCGTCAATGTCGAGCTGCAGGACGACTTTTCAATGAACCAAGCGTTGTCGTTATACATTCACGACACGCTCCCTCAACTCGATCCCAACGCACCCGATTATGCACTTGTCGTCCTCACCCTGGTGGAATCCATCTTGGAAAATCCGGATGCAATCCTCCGCAAACAGCTCGACAAGGTGAAAGGAGACGCCATCGCGGAAATGAAGTCGCAAGGGATGGAGTTCGACCAGCGGATGGAAGAGTTAGAAAAACTAGAATATCCCAAACCCAACCGTGAGTTTATCTATACCACCTTCAACACCTTCGCAGGCGCTCATCCCTGGGTCGGACAGGAAAACATCCGCCCGAAATCCATCGCTCGAGAAATGTTTGAGGAGTACCGGAGTTTTGCCGACTACATCAAAATCTACGACCTCCAGCGTTCAGAGGGACTGCTGCTGCGACACCTTTCCTCCGTCCACAAGGCGCTCGCACAGACGGTTCCGGATTCCGCAAAAAACGAGACACTCCAGGACATGGAGCAGTATCTGGGCGCACTCATCCGGCAGGTCGATTCCAGCTTGATCGAACAGTGGGAAAAACTCCGCAACCCCAACTACGCCGCGACCACGGAAAAAGAGCTGCGTCCGCCGGGTGCGGAAGAGGCAGCAGCGGATATCACACGTGACTCAAAAACGTTCAGGGGGCTCATCCGCGCCCGTATTTTTGAGTTCCTGCGGGCACTCGCAAACGGAGATTACACGGGGGCTTTAGAACACCTTGCCAACCCGGCGAACTGGACTCCAGTGGCCCTCGAAGAAGCTCTCACCGCTTTTTACGCCGAGCACGAACGCCTGCGCCTCGACCCAGAGGCCCGCAACGCGCGGCATTCCTACTTCGAACCCATTCCCGAAACAAAGCTCTGGCGCGTCCAGCAGATGCTCCTCGACCCAGCTGAGTCCAACGACTGGGTAGCAGAATTCACCGTCGACCTCGAAGCGTCGCGCTCTGCGGGTGTTCCCCTGCTCAATCTTGCGCGGCTTTCCCCTTTTCTACAATCTGCCTGACCCCCTTCCGCCTGTCATGCCCTCCCCTGCACCCGCCTACCCTGCCGACCACCGCCGACACGACTCCGAAATCCTCGGCCTGCGCGCCCTATCCCAGGAATTCCCAAACATCGACAGCGCCGTCGCCGAGATCGCCAGGCTCTCCGCGGAACTCACCCTGCCGATGGGCGCCATCCACATCATCAGCGATATCCATGGTGAGGACCGCAAACTGCGACACATCATCAATAACGCCTCCGGCACATTGCGTCCCTTGGTGGAGCGTCTTCTCAAATCGCGCCTGCCGGAAAAGGAGTTTGAGGAACTTCTGACCCTCATTTTTTATCCCGCAGAAGTTGTCGGTCGGCTCCACAAAACCCTGAAGTCCGTCGACGAGCAAAAGGCCTATGCAGGCCGGACGCTGGGCTGGCTCTTCGAGGTCGTACGCGAACTCGCCTCCAAGCGCAGCCTTCAGGACGCTGTGGCCGTGTTTCCTGCGCAATACAAGGAGCTCCTTACCGAGATCCTCCATGCACCGTCCGCCGAACGGGAACGCCGCTACGTCGACGCGATCATCGAAACCCTCTCACAGCACGACCGCGTACTGCATCTCATCCACCTGACCGGCCGCTTGATCCGCAATCTCGCCATCGATGAACTCGTCATCGCCGGCGACTGCTGGGACCGGGGACCGCGCGGCGACAAGGTCGTTGATTACCTGATGCAGCAGCCCAACGTTGCTTTTGTCTGGGGCAATCACGACATGGCTTGGCTCGGTGCCTGCCTAGGACACGAAGTGCTTATCTGCCACGTGCTCCGCATTTCCCTGCGCTACAGGCGGCTCTCGCAACTGGAGGAAGGATACGGCATTCCCGTCCAACCGCTTGAAGTGCTGGTACGCAAGGTCTACGGCGACGATCCCGCCACCTGCTTCCTAAGCAAAGCCACGGGAATGCGAGAGACCGTCACCATTGCGCGCATGCAGAAGGCGGCGGCCATCATGCAGTTCAAGCTCGAAGGGCAACTGCTGGCCCGGCATCCGGAGTGGCAGATGGAATCCCGCCGCCTTCTGCACCGGATCGATGCCGAAGGATTCATCGTACTCGACGGCATCCGCCATCCGCTTAAGGACAATTATTTCCCGACGCTCGATTTAGAAAACCCCTACAAACTCAGCGAAGATGAAGTTCAGTGCCTCGAGCGCATCCGGGGTTCCTTCACGGCCAGCAAAGCGCTCTGGAATCAGATCCGGTGGATGGTTAATCACGGAGCCATGTACCTTCGCAGGGAAGAGAACCTCGTATTTCACGGGTGTATTCCTGTCGATGAACAAGGAGAGTTTCTAACGATGCAGATCAAAGGCAAACCCAAGGCCGGACGCGCCTTGATGGACGCAATCGAAGCCGTGGTGTACCGCCTCCTCGACGAACCAGACACCGAGGGACTCGATTTGCTCTGGTATCTTTGGAGCGGACCGCGCTCCCCGTTATTTGGGAAAGACAAAATCACCACCTTTGAGCGCGATTTCGTGGAGGATCCTGCTTCCCACCATGAAACCAAAAACCCCTACTTCAATCTCATACACGAGGCTTGGTTTTGTGAAAAGATTCTAACGGAATTTGAAGTCGATCCCGCCTTCGGCCTCATCGTCAACGGCCATGTACCGGTGAAGGTGGAGAAAGGAGAATCCCCTCTGAAGCGCTGCGGCAAGGCCATCACCATTGATGGCGCTTTCTCTGAAGCTTACGGCGACCATGGCTACACCCTGGTCATTGAACCCCACGGCACCCTGCTCGCACGCCATCACCATTTCGAATCCGTGGAGGACGCCATTTTACGCGGTAGCGACATCGTCCCGACGATCACGCTCGTGCGCGAATGGACCGAACCGAAGCGCGTCAGCGAAAGCCTCCGGGGAGACGAAATCCGTCGCTCGATGGAATACTTGGAAAACCTTATAAAGGCTTACAAAAGCAACGAACTCCCCCAACGGATTCCTCCAGCAACCCGCGACTTTTGATAACCACCATCCGCCTCTGGCCGCTTACGGCCAAGCGAACCCCGGATACTTTGTTTTCACCGCCGCGCGATGTTTCGGGTAACTGGAACTTTTCCACTTCAAAAAATCTGTCGTCTCATCCAACCGTTTCCCATCCGGAAGCAAAAGCCGTAGCCACACGGGTATCTTGCCCTCGCCCAGCACTGGATGCGCCTTGAGCGCCCAGCAGTCGCTAAGTTTGATTTGCGCACTCGGCCAGGCAGGCTCGTCTGGGCGCTCAGCTTCAGGATAAGCGAGTTTGAGCGACCGCCCGTCGGGCCATGGGATCGAAAGTGGGAGGAGTTCGTCCAGCCAGCCGATTTGCTCCGGGGCGAGATGGCGGCGCAAATGTGGGCGAAGCTCGACGGTCTGCGCTTCCTTCACCAGCGTGTGCCCAGCGAAGGCGCTGCTTAAAACGCGGCGCATTGCGGGGCCATCGAACTGCGGGAAGTCCAATTCCGGCAGAGCCGCGCACATCAGATTAACGCGCGCTACAAACTGTTTTTGTTCGTGCCCAAAGTTGGGCAGTTCAAACCATCCATTCCCAAACGCCTCGGCAAGCGCGTCCCCTGAAGCTTTTCCCTCCACTTCTTTCTGGTGCTTCTGACCGATGAGCAGCCCCAGACAACGCTCCTGTCGGACCGCCGCCACCCTTTTGTGGGTACGATCAAAAACGTGTTCGAGGTTTACCGTAAGGTGCTGCGGAAAGATTTCAGTAATCCACTCCGGCTTCACCGCCGTCGCGAGTCCCAGCAAAACCATGCGCCCACCGCGCCCCTCCACTTCGCGCACGCTGGCCACAACCGCTATAGGCGCGTCCACAACACTCTCCCGCACAAGGGCACCCGTGCGGCCTCCTGTCAGTAGGCGTTGGGAAGATGCGGGGTCACTGCGCACTGCAAGCTGGTCGATAAACCCGGCAAGCAGACATTTTTCAAGCGCCTCCGGATCCGCAACGGAACGATCTTCACGGGGCTTTTCTTTAAGAAGCCCTTCCCGTTTTGCGATCTGGAGCATCTGCCCAAAGGTGTCTTCCACTTGCCGTGCCGTCTGTGCGTGAATCCCTGCACGCTGGCAGGAATTCACGTCGAACTTGCAGCTCCGCGCAAGGGCGTGGGCGCTGATCAACGTGTAAAAATCACTCCGCGTGTTTTCCTCAAACCGCTCTCGGACCTCCTGTGAATATGGATCGTCCTTGTTCGCTCGCAGGAGGAGATCACGTCCACTCACCAAAGCCGCACATAGTGCCGCCTCAAGGACGCATCCCCGCTGAGCCGCCTCGATAAGCATTCGGGAATAACGAGGATGCATCGGAAGTCGTAGCATCTGGCGTCCGATGGGAGTGAGCGCCCCGCTGGAAAGGGCTCCAAGAATCCTCAGGAGCTCCTCCGCTCGCTCGACAGCCTCGCTGTCCGGCCGGTCCAACCAGTCGAATTCAGCCGCTTTTTTTATCCCGAATGAATGCAGTAGTAAGACGGTTTCGGCGAGGTCGGCCCGCTGGATTTCCGGGGTGTTTTTTGCAGGGCGAGTGAGATGATTTCCCTCGGTCCAAAGCCTCCAGCAGGTACCCGGCGCTGTGCGGCCAGCGCGCCCCGCCCGCTGTTCGGCGCTGGCGCGGCTGATCTCTTCGACTCCCAACGTATGCAAGCCGCGCTCCCCGTCGTAACGAGCGATTCGCGCAAGTCCGCAGTCGACCACATGACATACGCCGTCAATGGTTACACTTGTTTCAGCCACATTTGTAGCCACCACAATTTTCCGTTTTTGGGCCGGTTGAAAAGCCCTGTCCTGCTCCGCGGGCGTCAGGTTTCCGTGCAGCGGTATCAGCAGATTGCGTTCCCCCACCCCCGCCGCCCGCAGGGCATTCAATGCAGACTGAATCTCGCCGGCGCCGGGCATGAATACGAGAATGTCTCCGGGATCTCCCCCGCTTATAATATGCCCGACTGCATCTGCAGCCCGCTCCGCCTCGGCTCTCTGATCCCCGGGACTTGCCCAACGGATGGAAACGGGAAACGCACGCCCTTCGGAAATCAAAATCGGCGAGGTCTTCCCTCCGGTCTCCGAAAGATACATTGCGACCGACTCTGCATCGAGGGTCGCGGACATCACCACGATTTTCAAATCCGGCCTACTGGTTTGCTGCAGCCGCTTGACCAAGGCCAGCCCCACATCGCTCAGGAGATTTCTCTCATGAAACTCATCAAAGATCACGACTCCAACCCCGTCCAATTCTTGGTCGTTCTGCAACCAGCGCAAAAGAATGCCCTCAGTCACAAAACACAAACGCGAGGCCTCGGAAAGATACCCCTCCATCCGGACTTGATAGCCAACTTCGCTTCCAATGCTGCAACCCCGCTCCCAAGCCACGCGTGTTGCCACAGTGCGAGCGGCCACCCTCCGTGGCTGCATGATCACAATGCGTTTGGCTCCCGCAATGCCTGCATCCAAAAGCATCTGTGGCACCTGAGTCGTCTTGCCGGAGCCCGTGGCAGCCACAAGAACCAAACGATTGCCATCAGTTAGGATTCGGACAATCTCCGACTGGAGCCGCCAGACTGGGAGACTTGGATTAGACATGGGATCATTTTTAGCAGCAACCGCTTCCTTTAGAAGCAGGCGTTCAGGTGCCTTTCTAGCATAAACGAAACTGACTTCACAAAAAACATGCGCGTCCTGGTTTTCCTTCCACAGCAAGTCTGTGATCGGGATGGTGAGTACCATCGGCAGCCGTAACCTCGCAGCGCACCAGATGTTTTTAGCTGATTTCTTTGACCACGCCGGTGCTGTCTCCGATGCGTTCCAAATCGATTTTGGATCCTTTCAGGAGCGTGAGCCAGACGTTACAAAGCGGGGTGTCTTTCGGCAAAACAACGTGCCTTCCCAGCTTGATACCCGCACCCCCGCCCGCTACAATGGTCGGACAGTTGTCAAGATAATGACCTGAGCGCAGGTTGCTTCCGTAGACGAGTGTCGTATGGTCAAACAAACAGGACCCATCGACGCCCCGCGCCGCTTTGAGTTTGTCCAGCAGTCCCGCCAAAAGTTCGCTCTGCGCAGTGTCGCGCTTTTGGGACGCCTCCATGCGTTCGCCTGGGGAATAGTGGCTCATGTCGTGGGCCGCCACCTTTACCCCGATGCTCGCAAGCAAGGATCCGATCGGTTGGCGGTAGGTGACCACGCGCGTAAGATCCGTTTGGAGTGCGGCGACGAGCAAATCGTACATCACTTTGACCTCTGCTCGTCCGGTTAGAGCCTCGTCTGGCGCTTGAAGCAGCGACTTTGGCTTGTCAACAGCAAGCCATTTCTCCTCCTTGCCAAGACGGGTTTCAATGTCGCGAAGACTTTGCAGGTATTCGGAAAGCTTGTTGGTGTCTCTCTTGTTAAGACCACGCTGGATGTCTTTGACATCCTCAAGGACCGTATCGAGAAGACTGCGCTCCTGAAGCAGCATCGCACGGCGTTGTTCTAAGGACGTACTTTCGGGGGAGAACATTTTGTGGAATGCCTTTAGCGGTGTCTCAAATCCCGGCATCGGTTTGCCTTGGGAATCCCACGCCAAAGAGAGTCCCGGGCCGTGTCCTGTGCCGGCGGCTTCACTGCTACAAAGCTGGATCGACGTGAAGCGGGTTTCCTGGCCGAGTTGCGCCGCGGCAATCTGGTCGGCCGAAATCGTGTTGTGAAAGCTTTGTCCGGGCTCGGAAAACGGATTCGCACCGGTAAGCCAGAAAGTGCTTCCGCCATGTGGATTATCGCTGTAGCGATGACGGCACCCCTGCACAACAGTGAACTCCTTCTGATGGCGGGCCAACGGCGCAAGTCCCGGCGGCAGTGCATAGTTTTCACCCGTGACTGTAGCATCTGGAAACCAAGTTTCATGCGTCACGCCGAACCCAAAACCCAAAAATACAAACCGTTTCGGCGCCATCCCCGCAGGCGTTGCCGCTGCGGCAAACCGCCGAAAGCCTAGCGATTCCAGAGCGGGCAGTGTGATCAAAGCGGTCGCGCTCCGAAGAAATTGGCGGCGTGAAAAAGAGGTTATCATTGGTGGGAGTTATTTGGACTGGAACGCAGTGCTTGCAATGAACGTTTGGAAAAAAGCCTGAATAGCGAAGTCCTTCTTCGCAGCCTGCTGCAAGATCTCGTTGACGAGGTCCTGATCGGTAAAGCCACAAGGTCTGCCCAGGCCGTATTCAATCAGCGCCTCCGTAAAGCCGCGCGCGAAATTCTCTGGTCTGGCTGCAATAAGTTCACGCAGTTCGAAATAATCGCGAAAAGCCGAGCCTCCGTGAAATGCTCCGGCAGGATCGATTTTCCACGTTTTTTTGCCGATGCCTGCCTTCGCGTATTCGTCTTGCGTGCGCCACTGTCCGACGGCATCGAAGTTTTCCAAGCCGAAGCCGATGGGGTCAATTTTTCGATGACAACTGGCGCACTGAGGGTCTTCTTGATGCGATGAAAGGCGTTCACGGGAGGTCAAGAGCTGGCCCTCAAGACGCGTGATTTGCGGCACATTCGGCGGGGCTGGTGGCGGCGGAGTGAAGAGCATCTTCCTCAGCACCCAGGCTCCCCTCTCGACGGGACTCGTGTGCTCGCCGTTGCTCCCCATCGCGAGAATGGCAGCCATGCCCAGCAGCCCGCCACGCGGTGAGTCGGCGGGCATCTTGACTGGCCGGAATGCATCGCCGGCGACACCTTCGATTTTGTAGTAATTGGCAAGCAAGCCGTTGACAACCACTTCGTCGGACAGGAGTAAGCGCTTTACGCTGAGGTTTTCTCGGACCAGTCTTTCGACGCTCGCATAAATCTCCTCCCGAGCCGCTTCTTTAACGGCTGCGGAGAAGGCCGGGAATCGCTTTTGGTTGAACATGAAAAAATCAAGCCTGTCTGTACCAAGCCACTGGCGAGTGAAGCCTGTGACCCATTCCCGCGACTTGTCGCTTGCAAGAAGACGCTCCACTTCGCCCGCAAGAATTTCAGGCTTTTGCAACTCTCCGTCCTGCGCCAGAGACAGAAGCTGCGCATCGGGCGGTGCACTCCACAAAAAGTACGAAAGCCGGGAGGCGGTTTCGAGGCCGGTGAGCGGGCGCCTTTGTTTGTCCGGCACAGGTTCTGCCAGATACAAAAAATGAGGAGAGGCCAGAACCAAAGACAGCGGGGTGCGGATGGCAATCGCAGGTTTGTCACCAGCATTGCGCCGCAGTTTGTATGCGTCCACAAGTTTGTCGAGATACGCAGGCGACGGAGCTTTGCCGCGGAACGCATGCTGGCAAAAGGCTTCGAGCCTCGCTTGGACCGCGGCATCGTTTCCGACTTCCTCAACAAGGGGAAGCCCGAGAGCCGCTATCGCAGGCGGAATGGGACGCGTGATGTTAACGGGGCCTTCCAGCTCGAGCCAGTCGACCCAAAGGGCGGGGTTCTTGTCAGCGTCCGTGTTGCTGATTTCCGGGTTTGTTTCACGCAACTTAAAGTGCCGTGTCCCAGCTTTTTCGACTCTGATGGGCACCACGAGCTCCTGCGGTTGTTCCATAGTACCCGTAACATGATGGGTGCTGAGGACTTTTTCGGAATCGCCAAGAGTGATGTCCAAGAATTGACGGCACTCGACCGGGGCACGCGTGGGAGTGGGTTTGAGTTCATTGCGGGAAGGCATCAACAACAGGGAACCGACGGCAGCAAGACGGATACGCAGGAGGTAGTCGCCGGCAGGCCAGTCGTTGGGTACGAAGCAGGTGAAGGCTCTCGTAGCGGACATTGCCGGGGTGAAGTAAATCCCGGAACGAACCTTCGGGAGGCTCAGGTAATCGACGATAAACGGGATCAGATTGTTCCACTGGCTTTGGTGATGAAAGACATCCACGGCGTCCACGAACCCGAAATCGAGAGGTGGCGGAGCACCCGTGATTTTCCCCCACGCGTGATAAAACTCGTTGGGCTTGGTTTCCAGCTTCGCGCGAAATTGAACGACCATCTTTGCGTTCTCAGGACGGGCGGCGGCGGCATCGACTTCGCGGGTCCACATCGCCACGCGTTTGCGGATACTTCCCTGGCGGACCATCTCCGATTCCACCAACGCGTTGATGCGTTCCTCGGGTTCAATATGCTGCTTCCGGGGAGCCTGGGGCGTCCCGAAAAGTTCAAAGGCGGCATCGAGAGACTTGCGTCCAAGCTGGCGGTACGACTCGAACTGACTGCTCGACATAAACAGGCTGGACCCGACCGTATCGAAGTTGGTGGCGCTGCCATCGGAAGGAAGTTCGCCCACGGCCACATCCACGCCGAGCAGGTCGCGGAGGGTGTTTTTGTACTCGCGCCGGTTGAGCCGGCGCATCGTGATTTGGCCGCCGGTGTCGGCGATGACTTTGCGCGCGACGACCATTTCCTGGGAGAGATGCTCTAGGAAGTCGGTTTTGAAAAGACGGTCCGGCTGCCTTTCTTCCTCCGGAGGCATTTCACCGGAATTGAGCACGTTAAGGACTTTCTGCCACCTTTCGGCGGCCTCCATTGAATTGATCTCAAAGGACAGATTATCGAGGCGGACGCTGCCTTTGTGTTTCTCCTCGTCATGGCAGGAAACGCAGTATTCTTTGAAGAGATAATCGTATTTTTTGTGCACCGCCGCTTGGGGCTTGTCTGCGGCGTGGGCTGGGGCTGTAGCCAGAGCGCACCCGACAACTGCCCAGAGTGAGGAGAGGGAAAGGCGCATAGCGGAGACTTTGCAGCTAGGGAATGTGGGCCACGGCGGGGGCCCTAAGACCGCCTAGCAACTCCACCGTGGAGGGCGACAAAGTACCATCCTGATAAATTTCGCAGTTGAACATAAGGACATTTTCGAGCGCGTGAAATCGATTCAATGTCGATTGTAGTTGTTCGAGCTTCATTTTCGGAGGCCCGATTTCGGTGTCCCGTTTGGTGTGATTCCAGTCCCCCTCCATCACAATGGCAGCGCTCGCCTGGAGGCCTGCATAAGCTCCGGAAGAAATCCTCCCGTGATCACCAGGCTTCAAGCCTCCTCGTACCGTGGGATCCGTATTGCCCTCTCCTGCAAGGTAGTCTTGAAACTTGGTCGCGGGCGGAAGAATCCATGGATTAAAACAAATCAGCCGCTTTGGGTTGCCTGCTTTCGCCGCGTTGGCAAGCCGTTCCCAAGGAGCGCTGCGATAGTAATAGTTGGCAGTGCCGTCATCAAACCACCAGCCCGCGACCTTGTCCCCGTAGCGCGCGCCGACTTCTCCGATCACGGAGGTCCAATTGTTCCAGAAATCGGTGGTATCCGTTTTGAAAAATCCCGAGGCCTGCTGCCACTTGGCGTCCGAGTTGGCGCCTAGATGGTAGTAAAGCATGAGTCGGATGCCGTGAGCGTTTAAAGCGTCTGCAACCTCGCCGACAAGATCCCGTTCGCTCGTGCGTCCGGGCAGAATTTTGTCCAAAGATCGGAGGGGCGCAGGGAGGAACATCTTGCCGTGCGAGGTGGTCAGGGTCACAAATTTTGCTCCGCTCCGGGCGACCTGGCTCACGAATGTTTGAAGGTCAAAGTCCCGTACGGCCTCGTTATACGGTTTTGGCGCGCCATGGCGGGGGACCACGTCCGATGTCCAGTGGAGCATCAGCCCGTAGTTGGCGTCCCGAAACCATTGGGTGTCGGCCTGGGCCCGCATTCGCAGGGCGGCCTCATCCTGGCGGCGTTGGACCTCGGGGCGTACGAGTTCGATGGAGAGCAACTCAAGTTTTCCCGCCGCACTTCCCTCGGGGGCCGTAATTTGAAGAGTCAACGTCTGTTTTCCCTTTTTGAGGGGGAGCGTGCCGTTGAGGGAATGGCGCCTCCAATCCTGTCCTGTGCCGCGCTGAGACCGGCTTTCACACTTGGAGGTACCGCAGGAAACCGAAATCTGCAACTCCGCTTGGACGCTGTGGCTAAAAAGTACGTTGATAGAGGTGTCTCCAGATTCTGCGACTTCCACTTCCCAGGTGGTCTGGCCTCCAATCGGCCAGTCTTTGACCTGAAGACGCCGGTGGTCATTGATCCAAGCCTTCAGGCTCTCCGGATTTTTACCATCGGCGGCCATCAGCACGGTCACGTCGTCGGGTTTCACCACAAAGTCGGGTGAAAATGCGGCATGAACGAAGGTTGTGCTCAAGACAAGGGAGAGAAGAGGCGCGGCAAGTTTCATAGGGGGAGTTTTTCGTTTGTTCATTATGGTTTGAAGAGCTCCCACAACAATGGACTTACTGGGCGGTTTCTTGTACTTTTGTAACAGTATTTGAAATATGAGACGTTCTACCCCCTCTGAGGTTATCTTGTACCGTCTCAATGAAACGCTGTTTCAAGAAGCCGGGGACAATGATCCGATGGCCTGGGCGCACCGGTTGAATTTTCCGATTGTGGGGTTTCGGCATGCAATTGTGGGCCCCGAATGGAGCACAGGGAACCGGGTCGAGAGCGATTATTTGCACCACATTAACCTGGTCGTGGGCGGGGCGGCCCGCCTTCGTCGCGAGGGGCGGGTGTTTGATTTAAAGCCGGGGTTTGCGTACTGGATGCCAGGGAACTGGCCGGCTCAGCGTGAGTGCGCCGACATGTATGAGACGTACTATTTAACGTTCCGCTGCGAATGGTTTTCAGGGGTGGATTTTCTGTTGGATTGGGCGAACCGGGACTTCAGAGTGCTTGGCCCCTGGGATCCGGCCGTATGGACTGCGGATTGGACAGTACCACTGAGCTTAAACGCTTCCATGAGGTTACAATCGCAACTTGTTCGCTGGATTGCAGAGGCGGTGCCGGATCTCCGTGAGATCATTCAGCGGCATGTGGCTGCTCATTCTCGGTTTGGCGCCTCTCTAGCATTTATGGAGAAGGAACTAAGCGCCCAACTGCGAATGTCGAAGGTTGCTGCTGCACAGGGGCTGAGTACGCACGCTTTTTCAATGGCCTTTGGCAGGCTTTTCGGAGTCGCCCCGAAAACTTACCTGAACCGGAAATTAAACGAGGCGATTCTCCGGCTCTTGACGGAGTCGGATGTGTCGATGCGCGAGATCGCAGAGCGTTTTGGATTCAACGATGAGTATTATTTTAATCGGTTTTTTAAAAAAATGAACGGCCGGTCTCCGTTAAGGTTTCGCCAGAATCTATTGGCATAGAAAGAGCCGCCCTTAAGCGCACCCTGCGGCGGGCTCTACGCGCGCTCACGGTTTCCTAAGCTCGTTTGTCTTGTCGGTAAAACTCCGGACATCCCATCCGAAAGGAGTTGTGTCATCCTCATTGAATGTACGCCTTCCTCCGATTGTTTTTCTGCTTGGCAACCCTTATTGCGCTTTCCTCGGCTTCGGTGTCGGGCAGGGAATCCGTTTTGGTGTTTGGCGAAGCTCATTTTCCGCGTTCGGGTTCGGCCGCGCCCGTCTCTCCCCAAAGGCTTGTGGCTGCGCTCAGGGACAGCGGGGTGGAGGCCCGAGCCGTGGATGCAAAAGGACTCGAGAGCGTTTCGCTTTTGGAGGATGCGGCCTCTTCGGTTTTAGTGCTCGCGAGCGGAAACGTCTTTCCCAAGGACGCCTTTGCAAACCTTCAGGAGTTTCACCGCAAAGGGGGAAACTTTGTGCTGAGTGGCGTGCCTTTTTCTCATCCCTGTGAGCAACTGGACGGGAAGTGGACTGACCGTGGGCACAAAAATTTGTTTGTTCATCGCGAGGATGGGATCGGCACGGGCGGTTTTAAGACCGCGCAGGTGGGGCAGAAGTGGAGGCTGGAGGTGCCCGAAAGCATGCTCTCCCTCCCCGAAAAATGGTATGCAGGGACCGAAGGGCGGACTCAGTGGCTGGATGTCGGATCCTTGGACCCTCGGGACGAGGTATTGCCGCTTCTCACAAATGTGGGACCGGGGCAGGCGCCCCAGCCCGCTGCGGCCTTAATCCGGCACCGTTGCGAAATGTTTTCCGGCGCGTGCGACGTCTGGCTCGGGCACATGATGGGAGGCGAGGAAGAAAAGGAGGTGTTTTTGGCCACACAGCTTCTGACCCGAGGGGTCCTCTGGTGTCTGCATGAGAAGCAGCAGATTTCTGCCGAAAGTTTTAAAGCAAGGCTCGCCAGTCTGAATGAAATGGAGCTCCCCGGACCGCTTCCGGATGGGTTGTTGGCGGTAGAGTCGCCCATGCCTTGGGGGACTTCCTTCGTGCCAAAGTCGAAACCTGCCGCCCGGCAGTTGACCGTCGTTCCGTTGAAAAAACTCAGTCCTGGAGAGAGGATTGCGTTAACTTGCCTGCAGGGGTTGACCTGTCGCACGGAGCCGCAGATTTGGTTGATCCACACGGAGACGGACCGTTTCTGGTTGGATTGGCATCAAAAGCAAGGGCACATCGACGGCTTCCGCGAGGAGACGGACTGGAGGTCTTTGTTTGCAAAATACAAGGACGTGATCAAAGGCGCTGTTATTGCGGATCCCGACCTTTACCGGGGTGATCTGCTGGCGGTGAACGTAGCGGCCTGCGAGGACTGGATTGTGACCTCGCCGGAGATGGCGCAGCGGCTTGGACTGGAAGTCCGGATGGATCTGCGCGGCCGCTTCAAGACTTACGCGGAGGGCCTGGATTGGATGTGGACGACCTACAAGGACCGATTCAACCAGCATATGTGCGACTACATGCATCCGGGGCGCTTAATCCGGGGAAATTTCGCCTACGCTTATCAATGGAAGGCTCCGATGCTCTGGATCTGCGGAAGGGAGGAGGAGGACTATCCGGGGGCCGACCGAGGTGCGGAAAAGAGGGCGGTCGCACGCGTTTTTTCCGAGATGCCCGTGAATATTCCGATCTTCGGTTTCCCGGCTGCGGGAGAGGGGGTGGGGATTGGAGAGCCTCCGGGGGTTGCCTTGGCGAGCCGGTACGGAAAGGGTTTGATTTGCACAGACCATATGCTTAACGCGGGAGTCCTCAGCGGGGTCGCGCTTGCGGAACTCAAGCAACCGGTGCAGCCACCTGCGCCGGCCCTGGAAAAGGACAAAATCTATGTCGCACTCGTCATGTCAGACGGGGACAACCAGAACGCATGGCATTTGTTCTTTCGCAAATACTTTGAAAGTCCCAGTCACGGCAAATTCCCGCTGGCCTTCGGCATCGGTCCCGCGATTCTGGCGCTCCAGCCGGGCCTCGCCCAGTGGTATTATCAACACGCCACCCCGACCACAGAGTTTATCGCCGACGTGAGCGGCGCGAGTTACATGCAGCCAGACCACTGGGGCGAGGCCTACACAAACAAGGATGAAGTGCTTTCAGGATTTTTGAAATGGACGGCGAAACTGCTGCCGCCGCTCGGCCTCAGAACCGTGCGCACGGTCCACGGAGAGGATTCTTTTCTGTCGGAGTACGCGAAGGCGCTTCCCTTCTGCCACAGTCTGTTCGCGGACATGGGGTGCTACTCGGGACACAAAGGGTACGGGAATCTCACCTATGAGCTACCCGGCGGAATGCCAGTATTTCGCGCAATGACGACGTGGCGAAATTTCGGGACCGGCTTTATGGGGGAGATCCGCGAGCACGTCGGGGCAAAGCGGCCTGCATTCGTAAACGGCTTCGTGCACTGCTGGACCTTTCAAGCGAAGGAATTGGACGAGATCGTCAAGAACGCGGGACCGGACGTCGTCTTTGTCACTCCGACGCAGCTAGCGACGCTTTACCGGGAAGCGAACGGGAACCCCACTCCCCCGGCAGGACAGGCGTCTCCCCGGGAAGCGACGGGCCAGGGAGGCAAAGGGAATGACGTGCCGAGCGCGCGATAACGGGTGGAATGCGTTGTCTCTAGCCGCCCCACGGCTGTTGGCGACGCTTTTCAAACCGCCTCGCCCCGTGGAGCCTTCGGACAGGTCCCCTCCCGCCTCCCAAATTCAGTCGCATCTCTAGCGCCTTTCGTAAGCAATTTGGAAAATTCATATACAATTTTCCCGGCGGAACGCCAATCCTTCCATGGCTCCCTACGGACTCCACCCCCAACCCCACTCTCAATTCCCTCTTCCGCCCGCCATACTGCCATCTTCCCATGAAACAATCCCGCCTCCTTGGTCGCAGTCTCATCACCCTATGCCACTCTGCCTTAGGCGCCCCCCTTCCAGAGCTCCAGCCCGTCTCCGGAAAACGCGGCAAACTCGTCGGCTCTGCGGACTTCGAATGACCCGCGAAATCACCCGCCCAAAATTTCACAAGGCGCCACACCCGTCCGCTAGGCTGGAGAACGAAGCACACTAATTTCACGATGAAACAAACACTCAACACTATTGCCTCGCTACTGCTCGCCGCGACAACTGCGCTCGCCGCGGATGCCCCGCATCCGGCGATGGAGCCGAGGCACCGCTCGCTCTTCAAAGACCACTGTATCGGGTGCCATGGGCCGGAGAAGCAGAAGGGCAAGTTCCGCGTGGATGATTTGTCTTTCAGCATCACAAACATCGAGACAGCAGAGCGATGGCAGAAGGTGCTCAATCAAATGAATTCCGGCGAGATGCCTCCAGAAGATGAGAAGCAGGTGCCAAATGAGTTGAAGACGGACTTTCTGGACAATCTCTCAAACACGATGGTTGCGGCGCGGCGGGCACTGGCCGATCGCAATGGTGCGATTATTGTGCGGCGCCTTAATCGCCGCGAATACGGCAACTCGTTGCGCGAGCTGCTCGGCGTGGAGATAAATATCACCGAACTGCCTGCAGACACGGGCAATGGCAGCTTCGATACGGTGGGCGCGAATCTTTTCATGTCGGGCGATCAGTTTGAGCAATACCTCGGGCTCGGTCGCGCGGCGCTGGACGAGGCCTTCGAATGGCAGGCGGCGATGGGGCTGGAGCAGAAGGTGCGAGTCGAGGCCGAGGAGGCTGGGAAGCACGTGCGCCAGGCCTACGAAGATGATCTCGATGGGCTGGAGCGCGCGAAGAAATGGGTGGCGCTGGTGGATGCCGCGATTGACCGCCCTGAGAATGCGGCGGTCGTCGCCGAGATGCGCAAGACCGCGAAGACCGCGAAGACCGAGGACGCGGTGCGCCGCGAGTGGGCGAAGATCAAAGGCGCGCCCGCGCCGGAGGAGTTCGGCTTCAAGACGCTGGAGAACAGTGCTGACTTGGCGCTCCGCAAGCTCGGCTTTGGCGCAAAAGCGGGCATCGGCTATGGGCGTCCTTATCGCGAGGCGTATCTAAACATGCCTGCGCTTGATCGTGGCGCGTATCTCACCATCGGCGGCGGCGGTGAAATGCTTTCCTACGACTGCCTCACGCTCCAGGTGCCTCACCCGTGGAAATCCATTGTGGGCGATTACGTGCTGCGCGTGCGGCTCGCAGCGACGGACAAGGCGACGCCGGATCGGAAGTTCGTCGAGTTCGGCATTGATCCGCGGCAGGGACCAGTGATCAGCACGCATCAGGTCACCGGCACGATGGACGCACCGCAGACGATCGAGATCCCCATCACGCTGACGCGTCAGCACAAGGAATCAAACCGTACGCTCTACATCCGCGAGAAAGGAGCGCTTGACCATTTCCTTGTGACGCGTCGCGTGGTTGGCGCGGCGAAGGCGAAGAATGGCATCGGCCCCGAGTTTGCGATCTGGGTGGACTGGATAGAGCTGGAGCGCCTGCCGGATTCGCGCAAAGACAAGGCCAGCGGCATCGCGGCGCTCGGCATTCCACTCGATGACCGAGCGACACCCGCACCCGCGGAAGTGCGTGCGGCACTGGAGCGATTTTGCTTCGAGGCGTTTCGCGGCGTAAAGCCCGAGACGGGTTACCTCGACCGGCTTTCGCGCCTCTACGACACGCGTTTGCAGTCAGGCGACAAGCACAGTAGCGCCTTGAAACGGACCCTCGCCGTCGTGCTGTCGTCCCCGCAGTTCCTCTACCTCGCCGAGCCCGCGCCGGACGACAAACGCCGCCCACTCACCGGACCGGAACTTGCCTCGCGACTTTCCTATTTTCTCTGGGGCGCGCCTCCGGATGCGACGCTGCGCGACCTGAGTGCGCGCGGCGAATTACAAAAACCAGAGGTGCTCGCCGAGCAAACAACTCGCCTGCTCGCCGACGCTCGTAGCAAGGGGTTCACTCGACCCTTTGTGCATCAATGGCTGGCGCTCGACCGCCTCGACTTCTTCGAGTTCAACCGCGAAGTGTTCCCGAGTTTCGACAACAGCACCAAGCTCGCTGCACGCCAGGAAGTCTTCGAGACATTCGAGCACATCCTGCGGCACGGCACGAGCGTGCAAGATCTTTTGAAGTGCGACTACGCCGTTATCAATCCTGTACTCGCCGACTACTACGGCATCGCTGGCGTAAAGGGCGACGTGTTTCAAAAAGTGTCGCTCACCCAGGACTCGCAGCGTGGAGGTCTACTCGGCATGGCGGCCGTGCTGGCGATGGGAGGCAACGGCGAGCGTACCAACCCCGTCGAGCGCGGTGCGTGGGTGCTCCGCAAGCTGCTGAACGATCCGCCCCCGCCCGCGCCTGCGAACGTGCCGCAGATCGCGCGCCTCGCCGGCCAGGCTCTCACCACCCGCGAGCGTCTACAGGCGCACCAGGAAGAAGCTCAGTGCGCGAGCTGCCATCGCAAGATTGACCCCATCGGCTTTGGTCTGGAAAACTTCGATGCCGCCGGCCAGTGGCGCACGCAGGACACGTATCAGGTGAAGGATGACATGGGCAAACCGGTGAAAGACGCGAGCAAGACCTGGACGATCGAACCCAACGCCACGCTGCACAAAGGCCCCGCGTTTAAGAGCTACTCCGAACTCCGCGCCATCATTGCCGCCAGGGGCGATGCCTTCGCGGGCGGCTTCAGCATGGCGCTCATTGAATTCGCCCTCGGCAGACCCATCGGCTTCCGCGACGAAGCCCTCGCCTCCGAGATGATCGCGCACGCGAAGCGGAACGATTACTCTATGCGCGAGTTCATCACGGCGCTCGTCGCAAGCGGGGAGTTCCACACAAAGTAACCCCGCTCACTCAAACAAATCCCCATCCATGAAAACCCGCCGTCACTTCCTACAATCCACCGCCGCCATTGTCGCGCTGCCTGTGCTTGATTCCCTCGGCTTCCGCCGCTTCGCCTCAGCGGCAGCGCCTGCGACACCGCCGAAACGCCTCGTGTTTCTCTCCTTCGGCTATGGCGTCACCGAGCCGACCTGGTATCCCGACATCAAGAAGCCCGGAGCGGACTATGAAATCCCCAAGGGCCTCGCGCCCCTCACACGGCACAAGAAGGACATGACCGTCGTGCAGGGCCTCTGGAACAAATACAATAACGAAGGACACTGGGGCAGCACCATGTGGCTCACAGGCGCGAACCGTTACGCGCAGCCAGGGCAAAGCTTTAGCAACAGCATCAGCGCCGACCAAGTGGCCGCCGCAAAACTCGGATTGGAAACGCGCTTTGCCTCGCTACAACTCGACGACAGCGAACGCGCCGAGGCATCCGGCCACGGCCCCGGACTCTCCATGGCCTGGGACATCAGCGGCAAACCTGTCTCGGGCCTCAGCGGCCCGCTCGCTGCCTACCATCGTCTATTCGCTAGGGACGACACTCCGATTGAAAAGCAAAGGGCCATGCTCGTCGAGAAACGCAGCGTACTCGACACCGTGCTCGAAAATGCCAAGACCGTGCAACGCGGACTCAGCCGCGCCGACAACGCCAAGGTCGAGGAATACTTCCAAAGCATCCGCGACATCGAGACACGCCTCACCAAGGAGGAGCAGTGGATCGGCGTGCCGCCCCCGAAAGCACCCTTTGGCGAACCCACTGCCTTCAACAAAGGCACCGATGAAATCAAGCTGACCTACGACATCATGCTCGCCGCCATGCAGACCGACAGCACTCGCGTCATGACGTATCGCCAGCCCGTTGCCAGCCTGCTCACCAGTCTCGGCATCAAAGTCTTCCCTCACGACATGAGCCACTACCACACCACCCTCGGAGAAAAGCTCGACGCCTCCCAGCGCCGCGACATCGCGCAAAGCGAACTTCTCGCGGGCTTTCTCGACAAACTCAAAGCCACAAAAGAAGCGGACGGCAGCACTCTTTTCGACCATATCGCACTTGCCTACGGCAGTAACATCCGCACCGGCCACGAACTCTCGAACTGCCCCACCATTCTCACCGGTCGCGGTGCAGGCCTCAAGCTCGGCCACAGCATCGTCGCCCCCAAGGACACGCCTCTATGCAATGCGTGGCTCACAATGCTGCATGGCATCGGGGTTCATGCCGAGCGTCACGGCGACAGCACCGGTGTGCTGAAGGAGATCGTCGCGTGATTGAATCCCGTCATTTAAAGGATTGCGGCGGGTATTCCCTCTTGACCCCAAACCGCTAGCTCGCACGAGCGAGTCCCCCGTCGAATACTCCCCAGCTTCGTTCTGGATGGGCCTTTCATACCATCCAAACAACCTTGGATCCCCAGGCCTCACCGCATCTGACGAGTCGCCCAGCACAGGCCTTCGCGCTGCCGGCGATGAACGCAGCAACGTTGCAAAGGGAAAGGAAATTGGGACAAGCTTGCACCTGACTTTTTTGGGCCTCAAAAATCAGTTTCTAGTCCCCTTTTTCACCCCCACTCCCAATGAATCTCTTCGACCTCACCTGGCCCACTATCCACGCCCTAGACAGGAATACGCCGGTTATTTTTCCGATCGCCGCCCTCGAGCAACACGGCCCCCACCTCCCCGTCTCCACCGACTCGCTTTTGATGGGGGAAATCGCCCGCCGTGCCGAGCTTGCCCTTGGAGATCGGGCTCTTTTTACACCCTTGCAATGGCTTGGAAATTCCCACCACCACTTGGATTTCTCCGGCACTCTCTCCGCAGAACCGCGCGTCTACCTTGACCTTCTCTGTGGCCTGCTTGAAAACTTTATCACGCACGGCTTTAGACGCCTCCTGCTCCTCAACGGGCATGGCGGCAACGATGTCCCGGGCAAACAGGCCGTATTTGAAGTCCGGCAAAAACACCGCAAAAACAACGAGCATCTTCTCCTGTTCGCCACCTACTGGAATTTAGTGCAGGAACCGCACCGATCGCATCCAGATCTGAGCCAAAAAGTCATGGGCCACGCCTGCGAATGGGAAACTTCCATGGTCCTCCGCCTCGCACCGTATCTCGTCAAAAGTCACACACTGGTCGCCCCGCAAGACTTCGGAACGCCTTTTGAACCCGCAACCCGGGGATGGACCATGCCCGACCGCAGCGCTTCAGGCCACGTGGGGGATCCCCGGGCGGCAACCGCCGAAAAGGGGGAAGCGCTTTTTGCCACCTTCTCGGAGGCCGCCGTGTCCATGATCGAGCGGATGGCTGTGTGGGATGGAACCACGTGGAACGGCTGATTCATTGCCCCTTTTCTGCCTCGGCCGAGATTGCAGAAACTTACGGAGTCCAATCCGTTCCCCGCTGTGTTGGCGGCAGAGCTTCGCAGGAGATTTCCATACCCTTGTCGCACAAAAAAACCGGTCGGCATCCTGCGCCACGATGTCCCCCCGATTCAAAAGCCCGTGGAAATTGGGTGGATCCCACTGAAAACCCAAAAAGGCCCCGCGCCAGCAGGGGCTTTTAAGCCGGCACCTGTCGGCCTTCAAACGCCGCGATTCAACCCTCGTCCAAGATCTTCCCCTAAAACTGAAAATAGATGAATTCGGCTCGTGTGGCCCCGAGGGCGAGAAGAAGCGTCAGGTACAGAGCGTAACCAGGAATCACCCAGCCTTCAAACGAGGCACGAAGCCACCGCTCCCGGTACTTTGAAACATAAATGTACGCAAAACTGGCAACCGGAATCCCAATGAGAGCGAACTCTTTTTCAGCACCCATTTCCGTTGTACGAAAAATGGAGTGGAGCATATCCGTTGCGACAGAAAAAGTGGGGGACCGGAAAAAGATGCGAGTGAAAGTGATCAAACCAAAAACAAGGACAATTCGCAGACGCCGCTCCGTCGCTCCCATCGCAGACTCCCGAGGAATTTGCTCCCCTCGAGCATCATACCAGAGCCGTTCCAACAGCAGAAACGTTCCGTTGAGAGCCCCCCACGCCACGAATGTCCAGTTTGCTCCGTGCCACAGACCTCCTAGGAGCATCGTCAGGAACAGATTTCGGTACGTTCTCAAAAGGGAGCCCTGATTGCCGCCGAGCGGGATGTAAAAATAGTCCCTAAACCAACGGGAGAGACTCATGTGCCAGCGCCGCCAAAAATCCGATATGCTCACCGCTAAGTACGGTTTGTTGAAATTTTTGGGCAAGTCGTACCCCAGAAGTTTTGCGCAGCCGTGGGCAATGTCCGTGTATGCGGAGAAATCCAAATAGACCTGCATCGAATAACCGAACACCGCCACCAAGCATGCCCAGCGGTTGTGCTCCAGCGGCGCGGTGAACACTCTTTCAATGAAGGGCGCAAAATTATCGGCCAACAGCACCTTTTTTCCAAAGCCAATTGCCAGCAGATGCAGCGCCTTTTGGGTACCCTCGGGAGAACAGGAACGGGAAGCCGAAAACTGAGGCAAAAACTCACTCGCCCTCACGATGGGGCCCGCAATGAGTTTTGGAAAAAACATCAAAAAACTCAGGTATTCAAAAAAACTGCGCTTCGGCTCCAGTTTACCCCGGTAGACATCGATGCCGTAGCTGATGGTTTCAAACGTGTAAAAAGAAATCCCCAGCGGCAGGACGATCGCAAGGAGGGGCGGCTCCCAAGCATTTCCGGTCCAAGAAGCCAGCCAACCGGCGGTGTCCACAGCCATCTGCGTATATTTGAAAAAGAGGAGACTTCCGACGGCAATGCTGATGCTGCAAACAAGCCAAGGTTTGCGCCCCCTCAGGGTGGGCAGGCTCGCCATTTTAAGGGCCACCCCGTAGTCCACGGCGGCAGTTGCCAAAAGAAGCAAAATGCAAATCGGGCTCCAGCTCGCGTAAAACAGCAAAGAGGCCCCCAAAATCCAACGGTTTCTAAATCCCTGTGGCAAACACGCGTTCACCGCGATGACAGCAACTAGAAAATAAACAAACGTGAGTGAGTTAAAATACATACGCCCCCCTGCCCTCTCCGTCTAACGCTCCCCCAAAAAAGTGCTCTAAAACATTCCCTCCAGCGTCTCCCTGCCCAGCGCCTTCTGGACCGCTGGGATTTCCCTCAGCCTCCGCGCGAGTGTTTCAGAATACACTTGGGATGTCTCAAAGCTCATGTGCCCGGGATCCCCAAAACCCTCGTTCCCACCCACAGCCGCCGAATCCTGGATAAAGGTCGCGCCTTCCTCGTTAGCTAGTACTTCCATGCGCCGCCGCCAGCCCGCGTGAAACCCTCTGGACGTCAGGTTTTCCACAAACCAGGACGCCACCGGCATCTCCAAAATCACCACGTGCGTGCCCGCGCGACGCGCCCCTCGCAGGATATCCCGCGCCGCCAGCAAATGCCGCTCACTGAGCCGTGCCGCCTCATATTTTTGCGAATAATCCGCCATGCCTCGCACAAACCGCGCCGCCCACACCAAAACTTTGAAAGGCACGTAACCCGACTCGCGTGGAAAATATTCGCTGGTCGGAGCCAACGGAGTGTAGGTCATTTTTAACACCCTAGTTTGAAGGTGCACCGACAGCCATGCCAAACGATCCCCAAGGTGATTCACGTTTTGTGCCACATTCGCCCGCAACCGGTATGGTGCAAAACATAACCCCGTCAAAATCTCGAGCAACGTCTCCAAGGGGGCTCCGTTTTTGCAGAGCATTGGAAGGTCCGCAGGCAGGAGCCGCTCCACCCGGTTGTTGTTCCTCGCCTCGTTAAAACCAAGGGGATTTGAAGCCAAAACCACGACTCTGGGAGGATGCTCCTGCTTCAAAAGTCCCTGCAGAATAAAACTGGCATGATGAAGTGCGTCCGAACCATCCACCGCAAAATTGTAGACTGCAAGCCCCTCGCCCTCGGAAAAAAGGCCACGTCCGCCCAGTTTACCGGGAGCCAAACCGACGTGCGCCCGGGAATCTCCGACAATGGCAATGTCCAGCGGTTGGCGGACCGTTTCCAAGGCAGCCCATGCCGGGCTGTTGGGATTGCCAGAGAAACGCAGCACCTGCGCCAGAAGCCCAAAAGCCAGGAACGTCAGCATCACTCCGTGTCGGTCTTGCCGGGGCTTAGGCGTGGCTTTGAGGGGGACTTGGAGATGAATACTAGGAAGACTCATTGGGAAGAATGCTCTTCCTATAACATCGCATCCGGAGTCCCAAATGACGGCCTTTGCCACGCCCCCCTGGCAACAAATGCAGAGTCGGCGCCCCGACCGAAAGGGCTGTCCACCCAAAGCGCGAGGCGAGGATTCGCGACCTCACCCGCTTTGAGCAAACCGCTTTAACCCTCCTTAGATAAGGACTATCCTCCCCTCCCTTCCACCATGAAAACAACACCCGAACGATACGGTTCCGTACTGCGCGTCCGCCCCGAACACTTTGAGGAGTACAAGCGCGCCCACGCGGCGGTCTGGCCCGAGGTCTTGGAAACCATTTCCAAATCCCACATCCGAAATTACTCCATCTACCACCACGAAGGGTTTCTTTTCAGCTATTTGGAATACTGGGGTGAGGACTTCGCCGCAGACATGGCGCTTATGGCGGAAGATCCCTCCACCCAAAAGTGGTGGGCCTACATGGAACCGATGCAGGACCCACTGCCTTCGCGGAAGCCTGGTGAATGGTGGTCCCGCATGGACGAGGTATTCCATCACGCTTGAGCATCCGCCCCAGGCGACATTCACCACTTCACCCAGGGCAAACCCACTGCCCACGGCGATGGCCCAAGCAAAAACAAAACCCGCAGGTTCTAATTCAAAACAAAGCTCCCCTGCCCTCCGAGGCGGCAGGCTCCCGCCGCGGCTGAACCCGCCCGTATCTGCGCTCAGCGCGCCCGCAGAAAGCCCATCGACCGCATCCATTCCCCGCATCGCTGCGGCCACTGGTAGATGGGCTTTTCCCCCGCCTTCATTCCAAACCCATGCCCCCCATGGGTGAACACGTGTAGCTCCGCCGGCACTCCCAGTTTTTTGTACTCCAGATACAGCCGCGCGGCCTCCATCGGATTGTTTTTGTCATCGTGGGCGACCACAAAAAACATCGGCGGCGCATCCGCTGGAACGCTGAACCCGGGCCGGAATTTTGAGGAATCTTCCTTGTCCAAAAAGCCGCCCCCGTACACAAACACGCCGAAATCGGGACCCTTTTTGTCGTCAAACTCCGCACGCACTGGGTAGGATCTTTCTCCTCTGTCGCAAGCCGCGTGTCCGAGAAGATTCCCCCCCGCGGAAAAGCCAAGAAGCCCCACCCGACCCGGATCCACGCCCCACTCCTGGGCGTGATGGCGTACCAACCCGATCGCCCTCAGGGCGTCCGCCGTCGGTTTTTCAAACGGCTGAGCTTCGTCCCGGGTGGGTGTCCGGTATTTCAAAAGCACAGCAGTCACCCCCAGTCCGTTGAGCCATTCACACACCTGGGTGCCCTCACTCACGGAGGACAAAAACATAAACCCGCCGCCCGGAGCCACCACAACCGCCGCTCCGTTGGGGTTTTCAGGCCGGTAGACGGTCATCTCAGGCGTCGTAATATCTGTGAGTCGCCCCGGATGGGTCCCGTAGGACGCCCGCAATTTCAACGTGGCCTCCGAAAGCGGCGTCGTGGTTCCGGGCACTCCCTCGGGCCAAAGCAGCATGCTGAAAGGCTCAGCTCCCAGCAAACCGCCACCTAGCAGGACAAAATACAGGATAGAAAACGCCTTCATAAATATTTCGAATAGATAACCTATAAGAATCAGCTTTCCTTAAAAACATCCTCCTGAACAGTCCACCCCCTTCTATCCCCATTTTTTTGCTCAGATCCGCTCCGTTTCACCCCTCGTTGTTGTACCGCCCTTTCCAGCGTACGCCCCACCTTCGCACCCAGCCGTCTCCGCATGCACCGCGTCATTTTCCACGTTGATATGGACGCTTTTTTCGCCTCTGTCGAACAACGCGACCACCCTGAGTACAGGGGGAAGCCGGTCATCGTTGGCTCCCCTCCCGACCGGCGTGGAGTGATATGCGCCGCGAGCTACGAGGCGCGCCGGTTTGGAATTCACTCCGCCATGCCCTCCCGAACCGCTGGAAAGCTCTGTCCCGAAGGCATCTTTGTGCGCCCCCGCATGGACGCCTACCGCGAGGAATCCCGGGCCATCATGGCCATCTTTGAATCCCTCACCTCGCTGGTCCAGCAGGTGTCCGTGGACGAGGCGTACCTGGACCTCTCCCTGGCCTGCCGCAACCAACCAGACCAGGACTCGGCCCTGCGCGCCGCCCTTCCGCTCGCGCGCGATATTAAAGGGCGCATCCGATCCGAACGCGGCCTGAGCGCCAGCATTGGGGTGGCGGCCAACAAATTCCTTGCAAAGCTCGGCAGCGACTTTCAAAAGCCCGACGGCCTCACCCTTATTTCAGAGGCTGGTAAAATCGCCTTCCTTCGCCCCCTTCCCGTCCGCTCTATCCACGGCGTGGGACCGGTGACGGCCCAACAGTTGGAGTCCGCCGGCTTCCGAACCATCGGCGACATCCAGGACAGGCATGGAGCCCTGGAGGAACTGGTTGGGTCCTCATCTATCAACCTGAAAATGCGGGCCTTTGGCGAGGACGACCGCCCCCTGGAATTGGACCGCGAGCGCAAGAGCATCAGTGCCGAGCACACTTTTGCCGAGGACACCGAGCAGCGGGCTGTTTTGCGGGAGGCCCTGAGGGAGATGGCTGCCGACCTTGCTGGGACACTATCGCAGCAGAATTTGGGGGCGTTGACGGTCCAAGTGAAGGTGCGGTACGGAGACTTCCACACTCTGACGCGGCAGCTTCGGCTGGAGGAGCCGGTCGTTGGGGCAGCGGAGATTTACCGTTTGAGCTGCCACCTGTTGGCGGTCCACAAGTTGGTGAACCGCCCGCTGAGGCTACTTGGGATTGGGGCGTCGACGTTGGTTGCGCCGGTTACGGCGCAATTACGACTGGCGTTTGAAGCGGATAAAACGGAGGGTTGAGGCTTGGTGCGAGCCTTGGTAGGGTAGAAGGCTGTTTCGTCTCCGTAGTTCAATGGATAGAACAATGGTTTCCTAAACTGTAAATGCGAGTTCGATCCTCGCCGGAGACACTTTTAGTTGAATTATAATGATTTAGAGATATTAGACGGCGCCAAAAGAGGCAAAGCTAGAACAAATGCTAGAGCACCTTCACCCACGTCACCTCTATTTCCCGAGGTCTTTTGGTTCTTTATCTGCCC
>QQND01000017.1 GCA_003402745.1 Verrucomicrobiota bacterium | reverse complement strand
TGGGTGTTCGCGGCTTTCACCTCGTCAGGCAAACAGGTGGTTAAGGAAATCCCCGGACGCCACGAAGGATGGATGCCACGCGTCGTTAGCGAAGACGACGGCAATACCTGGCGCGAAATCGCGCCGCTTAGTCCCAAGCCGGACACGAAGTTTGCCAACGTGATGACCTTCTCCAGCATGGTACGTCTGAAGGACGGCGGCACGCTCGGCTTGTATCATCGCGGCGCTCACGGGAAGGACGCCAATCTGCAGGTGCTCCAAGCTGTGACCCGCGACGGAGGTTTCACGTGGTCCGACCCGGCGATGGTCTGCGACGGCACGAAACTCGACGGTAAGGACCCGTGCGAACCTTATGTCTTCCGCTCACCTGATGGTGAGGAACTCTGCTGTATTCTGCGCGAGAACAAGCGCAGCGGCACGAGCCTCGTCATTTTCAGCCACGACGAGGGTAAAACCTGGAGCGCTCCTATCGATACACCGTGGGGCCTCACCGGCGATCGCCACCATGGCGTCCGCCTGCCCGATGGTCGTCTGGTCATCGTCTCCCGCAACACCACGCCCAACCCGAAGGACAAAGGCGGCTTCATCGCGTGGGTCGGCACTTACGAAGACATTAAGCAAGGCAAGCCCGGCCGGTATCGCATCAGCCTGCTGCGCAGCTTTAAGGACGGCTTCTACCCCGGCCTGCACTTACTCCCCGACGGAACCGTCGTCGTCACGACCTATGCCACCTACCGGAAAGACGACGGGGGTTGCTCCATCGTCAGCGTGCGCTTCAAGATGGATGAAATCGATGCGCTCGCAGCTAAGGATTCAAAATAGACCCTACTTAGACGGCCCACTCAACTCCTCGTGCACCCTCTGGATTTGCGAGGGGGAGGGTTTCTTCCCCGCCCACTTTTCATAACGCGGCAGCTTTAGTTTGGATTGGATCTCTGCAAAGGACATCCCTGCCTTGATCATTCCGCCCACCGCCTCGCGCAAATCCACAAAAAACGCCCGCTGCTCGTCTAGGGTCGACCGGTCGCCGAGAGGGCCATGGCCGGGACAGAGCGTTTCAAAGGGCAGTTTTTCAGCCGCATTCAAAACGCCAATCCAGCCCGCCGTGTTGGCATCGCCCATGTAGTTGAACGGACCGTTCACACAAGCATCGCCGCTAAACATGATTTTCTCATTGGGGAGCCAGGCGAACCCGTCCCCCTTGGTGTGAGCCCAGCCAAAACTCACCAATTCCACGCGGTGGTGCGCATCTTCAAACACCCTGCGCTCCGGAAAGGTGACCGAAGGGAGGCTGAAGGCGATGCCCTTAAATTCCGGGCGCTTTTCCTGCACATTCTGCCAATCCTGGCCCCCTGTTTTATTCAGGGCTACGAGACAGGCATCGTGACAAACCACCTGAGCTCCCCGACTGATCCACCAAGAATTCGCCTCTGCGTGGTCGCCATGGTTGTGAGTGTCGAAAACGTATTTAACCGGCTTGTCGGTAGTTTTTTTAATCCTCTCCTCCAACTGCGTGGCCACCCAGGAAAAGTTGGCATCAATCACAAAAACGTAGTCATCAAACACAACCCAGCCGCAGTTTGAACTTCCGTTTACTTGCTGGAACCAAACCCCGGGGGCGAGTTCCTTGGGCGGCGCAGGAAACAACGAAGGGGAGTCCTGCGCGGAGCAAACCGCGGACGTTAGGGCGTAGAAGCAACAACCGAGAAGGGGGAGGAATTTCATGGGAGAGGGACGAAGTTGACTAAATGTTTGGCATTTCAAAGAGAGCAGGCACAGCCCAAAGGACGCGCAACTTTGTTCGGTAATTTTCCTGAGGTTGGGTGAGGTCGGCTAGACCGCTAAGCGTTGGGATTTTGGGTGCATAGTGAGGTGGGATGTGCCGGTCTCCCAATCCTCACTGAGTTGACTCAGTCGGGCGAAGATGCCCCGAAGAAGTGCGTCGACATTCGGGAGGATTCTGAGGACGCACCCCTCATGGACCTAAGTCAGACTAGTGGACGGGAGGCGCAGTTTGCAAGCGGGTTTCGATCTATGCAGTCGGACGTGAAACGCTTGCTACGGACGCTGAAATAGGGTCAGTGTTTATTTTCTTTCAGCCATAGGTTGTAGATGTCATTTGCGTTTGCTGAAGCTCCGACATGTCGCGGAGTTCCACGACGGAGAGTGACTGTCCCTTGCGGTTTTCAGGAGAAGGTTTCAAGGGATTTGAGGCGGTTTGTCTCTGAGAAAATGAACACTGACCCCTGGTCTTTCCCAAGCTTCTTAGCTCTTGAGAAAAACACCCGGGGCCAGCTCTCCCCAACAAGCAGCGTCCTCAAGCCGTCAGGACTGATAGCGATGCCTGCATCTGTAGCAATACCGGTTCCGTTAAATGTGATTGTTCTCCAAAAAATCACGCCCGATGCGGTTAAGCAGCGTTCCCAATAACTGATACCCAGACCTTCTAACAACGGGAAGATGCCGCGTGTAAACAGCGTTCCATTCGATTGCGGCTTCGGCGCCCCTTCTTCGCTTAAACTCGCCCGCACCGGAACTATAATTCAGAAGCAATTTCGCTTCCGCCACGTCCCTTAGAAGCATCCCCACAAGCACCCGGTAAAACCCAATGCTGCTAGGCAGCGCTGTGTCATATCCGATGAACGGCGTCGATGTCGTTCCACCCTTTCGGTAACAAGCGTAAACCGCATCCAATCTCCCGGAATCATGCCGGAGTCCTTTAAACTCCAAAAGACGCTCCTTTAATGCCCTCGCCACAAAAACAGCTGTATATTGAGGATTTAAATGCGAGTGTTTATCCAGATACAATTGTTTGTATAAATCCACAATTCTAGGCGCGTCATCCAGCTTAAAATCTTCGTGCTTAACAACCGAATATCCGGGTAAATTTGTAAGCGCTTTTAAGTCTCGCTTCACATCGCTTCTGTAAAGAAAGTCCGCCTTTCTTCCATCAAAAAAATAAACTTGCCGGCTCGTAATTAAATTATACCCCAAGCTTTCCAAGCGCCCTGGTAATGAGGGGTCTTCGTATCCGTGGATATTTTTGAGTAAGATGGCGTGCCGAGGAAAAGCCGCAACGAGAGCAGCGGTCACCGCCGGGGCGTCCTCCAGCAATTCCGGTGCATGCAAATTTGTGGAAAGCAGGCCGCTACTCCACTGAACAGTCCGATCCACAGCACAGGCTTCAAGAATGCCACCCAGCGCGTGGAGGGCACACCAGGCACCCGCTTGCTTCCAACGCGATTTTAAAAGCGCAAGCTCCTCAAGGGGATACCGCACATACTGCGTCGCAAGCGAACACGGGTACGACAACTCCCCCCCAGGCTCGTGCACGCTGATGGGCCACACACGGTCGTGGATCCGCACGATCCCCGATTGCGCCGCTAAATTAGGAGCAATTGCCCCCGGCGTTTCCTCCAAGAACATTCGCCAGTAGGCATGATCCGGAAACGCCCCTCCCTCGAAATGCTGGAGAGCCTTCTCTCCGAATGCGATTTCAGCCGCGATCCTCAACCGTTTGTCCGAGATAGAAACTGGCGGGGCGGTCACCCTTAATTATTCAACCGTGCGATGTAGAAGCTCCCGTACGTGTGGACGCGGTCACGCGCGTGGCACGCTGCGGCGCCCGCAGTATCGTACTCCAACAAATCTCCAACCCGCCGAGTCTGACCCCCTTTCTGCACAGTGAGAGGGTCAACATAGTCCACAAAGGAGCCTCCACTGCGCCACAACGCCATCGCTCCGGGTTGGGCTCGGTCGAAGATCGCCTGCCACTCGGCCTCCAAGAGTTCGGAGCTTTGCGTGCTCAACCAGTCCATATGATCGAGCAAAACAAATTTCGAAAACCGTTTCGGATGCATCCTCAAAAAGGACGTCAAATCACTTGTCGCGACATGGACTTTTTCCACTAATCCACCCTTGAGCAGTTCAAAATTGTGCCGTTTGAGATACTCTGGGCAGCACTCCTTTGAATATCGCCCAAAGAGGTACAACCTCCAGAAATAATTATCTGCCGTGGAGAGCTGGGTAAACACGGTCTCCATGCAGTCTTCCATAAAATCCGAAACACTTTTTGCACACGTTGTTTCCAAATGATCGCGCTGTGCCTTGGGAACCCCAATTAAACTCATTGCCAGGTCCGTCCCCAAGGCCCTCTTGATTCCGCTTCCCCAAAAACGCGGCTTCACTTTCTCAAAATAAATATTGCGCTGCTCTTCAATCGAGGAAGCGGTAAACAAGCTCAGAGCGTCCTCATAAACCCCCGCCATTTTACAGTACGCTACGAGCATTTTCCCAAAAGCACCAGTGGTGCCCCTGTGATAAAAAGAGGCGTTGGGAACCGGGCGCTCAAAAAAGGGCAGTCGCCCATCCCAGTAGGACTGCGCTTGAGAAGACAATTCCGACCTGAGGCGCTCCGTGTACCATTTCCGGAAATTCGGATGCCCGCCATCGCCAAAAAGGCTGAAAAACTCTTCGAAATTGAGTTTCCGAATACCAGCGATCTTAAGCTCTAAAAGCGCGTTTTGTCTAAAGTTGAGATCTACCGCGTGCACGCTTCCTGGTTTATCCAAGGCGTAGTCCAACGCGTTGCAGCCTGCGGACGTGATGAGAACCAAATCATCATCGCTCTTCAAGCCCATCACCTCGCGATCCAATCTGGGATCTTCCCAGCATGTATTGTAGACGAGGTGATTCCCGTGCACGTAAGAAAACAAACGGTTGGTCGTCCAATTAAAAATAGCTTTCACGAAGTAGAATACGATAAATAGGATCTCATTTAGAGAGACCCATCAACTATGGTCTACACCTTCTATCTTTTTTTAAAATGCAACAACCTGAATCCTCGAAGCCATCAATTTGGCACACGATTTATTTGAATAATTTACGATAATTTCATGATTTCGTCATATTCAAATCAACGACAGAACCTCTCGCAGAACCTTGCGATTGCCATCAAACACCTCAGCCTTCACGGATTACGCTATAGCATGGCGTCTCTCTGGCGCGAAATATGGTTCGACCTTGTGAAAGGCGTGGATACGGCATCCCCCCAGTATCCCGATCTACCCAATCATTCTATCCAGTATCAAGGCGCTGACCCCCAAGTTGTTAAAGAAATTTTTAACGCCATTCCAGAGAGGGCGAAAGAAGCGACATTTGTCGATTTCGGCTGCGGCAAAGGAAGGACGCTGATCATCGCTTTGGAGCATGGCTTTCGGGAAGTGATCGGCGTGGAAATCGCACCTGAACTTGCGTCCATCTGCCAAAGCAACCTCTCGAAGGTTGCCGGGAACCAAACGGGAGCGACGTTTCGGATCATTCAAGCCGACGCTACGACCTTTGAGCTCCCCAACGGACCCATCACAGCATTTTTTTTTAACCCATTCAACGGACCTCCGCTCGAACAAGTGGCGCTAAATCTAAAAAACAACGCGGCCCGCACAGGCTCCGAAGTCTGGCTGATATACGTCAACCCGTTGCATTTAAATACATTCATTGAGCAGGGGTTCAAGGTCGTCCACTCCCTCACGCATCGCAAAACCCTGCTCGCTGTCGTCGCGCACATGCAGCCAAATGCGACCCCTTAGTAATTCCTAATCCCGAGCCTGCGATTTCGTTTGCCGACCGCTTTGGCGGAGCAGGATTATTTTTTGGCCGGGATGAAAACCGGGATGGAGTCAAGACACTCGCATCAAGGCAGCCGGAGAAGCTACCCAAGGGGGAATTACCCCTCTTTTTCATGCAATAATTTCCGTGATCGGTTTGCCGTGGTCGATCTCGAGCCGCTTCCGACCGGGAATTTCAAGCTGCCGCGAGTCCAGCCCGAGTTGCCGTAGAATCGTGGCGTGCACATCGGTGACGTAGTGCCTGTTTTCGACGGCGTGAAAGCCCAGTTCGTCGGTCGCTCCATGAACCACTCCCCCTTTGATTCCACCTCCCGCAAGCCACACGCTGAACCCGAAAATATGGTGATCCCGGCCGTCCGCCCCCTGCGTGCCTGGGGTACGCCCGAATTCCGTGGCGAACACCACCAGAGTTTCCTCAAGCATTCCACGCCGCTCCAAGTCGGCGAGGAGCGCCCCGATGGGTTGGTCGACTTGCAGCGCCAGTTTCGAGTGGTTCGCCTTGAGTCCACTGTGCGCATCCCAAGCGCCCGCGCCGCCGCCCCCGTGCTGGATTTGAATGAACCGCACCCCTCGCTCCACCAGTCGGCGTGCCGCAAGCATTTGAGAGCCGAAGTCACGGCAGTGCTGTTGGTCGATCCCGTAGAGCGCTTTTGTTTCGGCGCTTTCCTTCGAGAAATCCAGCGCCTCAGGCATCGAGCGCTGCATTCGAAACGCCAACTCGTAGGAGGCTAGCCGCGCCGCCAGCATCGGGTCCGCGGGATACTCCTTCCCTCGCAATGTGTTCAGTTCCCGTACCAGATCGAGCCCGATCCCCTGTGCCTCAGCAGAAAAGGGCCGCTCCGGCTTGCCGAAATCGAGCGGGTTGGAAGGGTCGATGCGCAGCGGCACCGCGTCGTGCGCCGGCCCCAAATAGTGGCCATCCTTGTTATTCCAATACTCCCGCGTACCGATGGAAATGAAATGGGGTAAATTGTCGTTGAGCGAACCCAACCCGTAGTGCACCCAGGCTCCCAGGGTCGGGTAGGAGCCGTCCACCATGTGCCTGCCCGAGTGAAACTGGGTCTGCGCTCCGTGGTTACTATCGGTAGTGTACATCGAGCGGACGACGGCCAGCTTGTCCACGTTACGCGCGATATTTGGAAACCAGTCGCTGACCTCCATCCCGCTTTGGCCGTGTTTTTGAAAACCAACCTGCAACGGGAAAATCTTATTCCGTTGGTTGCCGTTTCCATCGGGAACCACCAAGCGCTCTAAAGCCAGTTTCTTGGGATCCTGCACCTCAGCGTAGGGAGTTTCGGAAATGGTTTTTCCTCCGTATTTGGAAAGCATCGGCTTGGGATCAAAGCTCTCCATATGGCTAACGCCGCCGTTCATAAACAGCCAGATGACGCTCTTGGCCTTTGGCGGGAAATGCGGCAGTCCTGTGGGCGGGGTCCAGAGGGTGGAGGTGGCGCGGCCCTCGCGCTCAAGCATCGCCCCCAAAGCCAGTCCAGAGAAGCCAAGGCCGAGGTCTGAAAGAAAATTGCGTCTCGAAAGCGGGAGGGAATCAGACATTGCAGGGGGAAGTAGAGTTCACAGAAAAAAGCAACGCTCACCGCAGCGTGACGAAATCGTTGTGATTGAGAAGCGCCCAAACGAGGTTGGTACGCGCCAGCGCGGAAGCGTTTGTTTCGCCTGAGGGGGCCGTCCTGCGCCAGGCCTCCATCGCGCGCGAACAGGCGGCTACCTCCTCGGGTTTGGCCTTGATTCCGAGAATGTAGGAATAGGCGTTACGGACAAAGGACTCCTCTTCGCTCGCTCCGGGCGCCGAGCCAGGCTTGAAAAGAAGGACCCCGATCCGGACGGCCGCGTCATGGACGAGACTGCTGTTTGTCAGCGCCAGAGCTTGCTGCGGCACAATGCTTTCATCCCTCCGGTAGCACTCTTTAACCGCGGCTTCATCGAAGGTGGTTAAGAAAAGGTTCCGCTCGTTGTTCGAGTGGTAGAAATAGAGACTGCGCCGCTTGGATTTGTTCTGTGCGGCGGCGGGAATGGAAGCACCACCTTCGGCGCAGTCCAATTCGCCAGCCAGCGCCAAAATGGAGTCCCGAACGGCCTCGGCCTCCAGTCGCAGAGGCGTGCGCCGCCAGAGCCGCCTGTTGTCGGGATCCTTGGCGAGCGCGTCCTCCGCACCTGCCAGCGAGGAGGACATCCGGTAAGCGGCCGAGGTCACGATTAGCCGGTGCAGATGTTTCATGCTCCAACCGCTCTCCACCAGTTCGGAAGCCAGCCAGTCGAGCAATTCCGGGTGTGTCGGGGGCGAGCCTTTCCTGCCAAAGTCGAAGGTGTTCGCCGCCAAAGGCGTACCCAGATGCCTCGCCCACAGATGGTTCACCGCCACCCGCGCAGCCAGTGGATTCCGGGGGTCAGTGATCCATTCCGCCAGAGCCTTGCGCCGTCCCGTGCTCACCTTGGGAAAAGGAACCACCGGGTCGTCCTTGGCCGAGGAAAGAAACCTGGTGGGTGTCCACTTCGCCCCGTAAAGCAGGGAGTAGGAGTCCGCAGCTTCAATGGGTGCTGCAAGCGCCTTGGAAGCCTTGGCAACAGCTTCCTCCGCCGTCTTCACCTGCTTCTCCATCGCAGGCTTTTTGTCCACATTTGCCCTCAAAACGCGCCCCCTGGCCTCGGCAAGGGTGTGCAGCTCGCGGGCGAATACAGCCTCCCTTTCGGCGCGAATCGCTGCTGATTTGAGCTCCTGTTCGTGTGGAAAGTTCTCCCACTGCGCGCGCATCGCCTCCGCCCGGACCTTCATACTGCGGAGATCGGCCTTTGCAAAATCAACAGCGCACATGGCCTCCTCCACCTCGGCTCGGTCCAGCCACAAAGCTGCGTCAGCGCCGCTTTGCGCCGCAGGTTGTCCCGCCACCGAGGGTGAGACCTCGCCTCCTGCTGTTCCTTTTTTTTCCACGAGCGCCTTTTTTTCTCCGAGCTTTGCGAGGGCTGCCTCGGCCTCGATGAGCGCTTTTTGCGCACCCTCAAGGTGGGCGTCCAACACCCACGGCTGGCGCTCAGGTTGAGAAGCAAGGAGGGGCAGGACTACAGGAGTGATTACAATCGTTCCCTGTGACAGGATGGTGGGAACCTCGGGAAGAATTAGAACGGACTTGTCCGCATTGCTTTCCTCGCCCCGAACGAAACGAAAAGTAGGGGCGTCCAGCAGCCCGTCAAAGGCGCGGGGGATGCCGTCGCGCTCGAGATTGGTCTCCCCAGGCACAACGTCCAGCCGCACTTGGTAAGGCTCGAAGAAGGCCCGCATCTTATAAAAATCCGCCTGCGAAAGCGGGTCGTATTTGTGGTCGTGACACTTCGCGCAATTGAACGTCAGTCCGAGAAAACCCTTACCCACGTGCTCGACGGTCTCCTCCATCCAGCTGTTGCGGTTGAATAAAAACCAGTTTCTAGCGAGGAAACCGGTGGCTCGCAGTTTTTGGGGATCAGCCGGCGCGATCTCGTCCGCCGCCAACATCAGACGCACCATTTCATCGTAAGGCGTGTCGGCATTGAGAGCTTCCACAATCCAGTCGCGCCAGTGCCAGAGGTGTTTTTGGCTGTTGCGCAGCTGGGCTCCGAGCCCCCACCAGTCGCTATAACGCCAGATGTCCATCCAGTGCCGACCCCAGCGCTGGCCATGGCGCGGATCCGCAAGCAGGCGCTCCACTGCGGCCGGGTACCAATCGGAGCCAGGGGCCTCCTCCACAGCGGCGATTTCCTCCAGCGTCGGGGGCACGCCCACGAGGTCTAGGAAGAGCCTTCGCAGCAAAACCTCCGGCGGCGCCTCCGCCAAGGGTCTGACGCCACCGCTCGCATAACCCTGGGCGAGAAAGGCATCGATGGTATTTCTCCCCCACCCTCCCGGCGCTGCTGCGGGAACACGAGGCCTCTGGCGGGGACGAAACGACCAGTGTTCCCGTGGGTCAGCCTCGGGTTTTTCGTCGGCAGGGGCGGGAGCGCCCGAGGCAATCCACTCGCTCAAAATTGCAATCTGAGCGGCCGTAAAACGTTCGCCTTCGTGCTGGGGTGGCATGTGCTCCTCAGGATCCGTAGAACTCACCCGTTGCACGAGAAGGCTTTTACCGTCGGCTCCCATTGAAAGCGCGTCTCCGGACTCTCCTCCCTGGCGCAAAAGCGCAGCGGTGTCCAAACGCAGCCCCCCTTTTTGTTTCAATGCGCCATGGCAGGAATAGCAGCGCTCCTGCAGAAGTGGTTTGACGCCCTTCAGATAGTCCACCGCAGCCCGCACGGGTGCGGCGCCCAGGAAAAGTCCCGAGACGGCCAGCAGGAGGGGAAAGCAGGGGGACATCGCCTAGAAAAATGGAGGTAAATGGAGGGAGCCGGCGGCAAAGTTACCTCGGCCGCCGTAATCCGAAACTCAACCGACCCCACCGGGCTCCACCGCTAGCGCGCGACGGAAAGCCCCTTCAGCAGGAAAGGGTTCTGAGAAATCTGCAGGTCCGCCCCGGGAGGAATGGTCATCCCCTTGCTGCCGAGAATGAGCTCAGGCGTGGGGGCGAAGGAGGTGCCGTCTGAGTTGCTTGAAGTCCCGTCAAACACCGCTGCTGCCATGCTCTGAAGCACAGCCTGAGTCGAGGTATTGACCGAAAGTTTAGTGACCGCTGCACCGGAGGTGGGGAACACGAGCGGACTCTGGGCGAAAGAGGCCAGCTCTGGTCGCAACTGGATAAAAGTGGTACTCGTGTTTTTCGAATCCCCCGAGGCAATCGCAACCTGAAGCGAACGGATATCTTGCACCTCCCTACTGCCAGAGTTCAGCGGCGGCTGGCCCTGATTCCTGCTGGCCGAGGCCAGCGCGAGGTTCTTACCGAAGGATGCCAGCGCAGTCTTCGCGAACGGCAGGTTTCCTGCTTTCACCGCAGTGCCGAGCGCCTCAAGATCCGCCGAAGCCTGAGTGGCTGCACCAGCCTCCTTTTGGGCCAGGCCCAGATCCTTTTTCAAGGTGGACAGCGTTGCCTGCGCCAGGCGGAGGTCGCCCTTGCTCAAGGCCTTTTTAAGAGTGGAAAAATCCTGACGCAGACCCGCTGTCTGGTTGATGGGATCGTAACCGTTGGCCAGGGCGACGGCGGAATCTTTTTGAAAGACAGAGAGCGCCCTTCGCGCCCCGCCCAAATCCCCGGAATCAACAGCGTTCTGTAAAGAAACAAAATGGTTCGAATACTGTACCGCTTGGGCCTGAAGAACGGCGGCAGCGGCAGCCATCGTGCCGGTTGTGGCATGGATTGAGGAGACGCTCATATGATTTTTTCTTACACTTCCTTTTATCTAAACTGAAAAGACTGCGCAACACTTTATCTCCATTCATTTACCAACAGGCACACTCGACTGGAAATACCTCGTCTCTAGATAATAACGAACAGCTCTCCCAGCAGACCCAAATCCACCCCTCCCTGGCTCATTCTTGTGTGGGATTACATTAATCAAACCCGACAAACAAATGCATCGAGCCCGGCCTTGGTTGTTTCCCTTGCATCAAAAAAACTCGCTCCTGATCCCAAATAAACCGCCTGAAGGGGCGACTTCCAAAACCTCTTTCTTCGAAGCTCAACGCCGGCGCCACACCGATGCCTGCGCCATGCTCCACTGGTATTTCCGCACGTGCTCACGAATTAAAAACGGCAGGTCCTTCGTCCCCACCAGCGCAAAGCTTTCCCCCAAGGCAAGCTCCAACCCCTCCAGCGTGGATTGACTACGGCCGCCGTTTTCACGCCCCCCCAGCCAGTACTCGCGGGGTGTATAATCCTGCATCCACGTGTAGGGCGAGGTTACAATCAGCTGGCCACCCGGAACGACAAGCGCTTCCAGAGACTCTAAACAACGCAGCGGAGCACTCAGTCGATCAATGAGATTCGCCATAAGCACGACGTCAAACTGACCCATCCCTTTGCGCAAACCCATCGCATCCCCCTGCTCAAAATGCACGCGCTCGGGATCCACTCCTTCAGGACGCAGAGCCCTTAAGGGGGTTTTCAAATCCCCCTCGTCCGTCCGCAAATAATCAAGCGCACCCTCGGTTCGGATTGTTTCAGCCGCGCCGACAAACCGATGGGAGTAGTCGATCCCCACCACCGTTTGGCACACTCGGGCGAGTTCGAAAGTGGCACGCCCCACAGCGCAACCCAAATCCAAAGCCCTCGCGCTCTCCCCCAACCTCGAGGCATCCAAACACTCGGACACACAACGCACCGGGTACCCCAGCGCCGAAACAGGCCCCTGTTCAAAGGGCAGCACCTCGGAAGGCTCACCGTAGTGAAAAAGCAGGTACTCGCTCAAAAGACGGTCCGATTCGTAGGGGTTCTCCCGCTCCGAGGTGGAAAAAGCGTTAGGATCGACCCGTGGGGTTGCGGTAGACATCCCCCTCAGTTAAACGACTCCTCGCGCTTCCGCAACGGTTGCCCTCACCTATCTGCATCCCCTACCTTCTTCTATTTCCCTCCATGCTCTGGAAAGTCCGCAATCGTACGTTTGATTTGAGCAAAAACGCCCTCCTAATGGGCGTGCTCAACGTCACGCCCGATTCCTTTTCAGACGGAGGCCGCTGGCGGCAGGCCCACGACGCCGTGCAACAGGGACTCAAAATGGTGCGGGCTGGGGCGGACATCCTTGATATTGGGGGCGAATCTAGCAGACCCGGCGCCACGCCCGTCTCCGCTCAGGAGGAACTCGAACGCATTCTGCCCGTCCTCGAGACTCTGGCAAAGGAAACCACGGCCACCCTTTGCGTGGACACCCAAAAACCGGAAGTTGCCAAGGAGGCACTCCGCGCAGGCGCGAGCATTGTGAACGATATTGGCGGGCTTCAAAACCCGGCTATGAGAGAGGTGCTGCTCCAGAGCGGTGCCGGCGGGATTGCCATGCACATGCAAGGCTCGCCCGACACGATGCAGAACGCGCCCGCGTATCTCGACGTCGTGGAAGAGGTCAGAGGCTACCTTAGAGAAGCGCTCTGGCAATGCGAACAGGATGGAATTCCCACCGATTGCATCGTGCTCGATCCGGGCATCGGCTTTGGAAAAACAGCGGACCACAACCGCCTGTTGCTCAGGGAACTGAACCAACTCAGGCAGCTTCAACGCCCCATCCTCATCGGCGTTTCCAGAAAGTCTTTCCTCAGTGCAATGAGCGGCAAACCGGACATCCAAGACCGTTTCTGGCCGACCGTGGCGCTCACAAGCTACGCGCGTTTTTGCAACGCCGCGATCTTCCGCGTGCACGACGTATGCGCCAACCTGCAGGCCCTGCGGGATTCGGAGTCCCTCGTGGAGGCGTGCGCATGAACTTCCTCGCCGCTTTCTACCTCATGAACGCCCACTGGCGGGACGCCTTGGAGATCGCCCTCATCTGGCTGGCGCTCTACCAAACCTGGCTGCGACTCCGCGACACCCGCGGCATCCGCATCCTCACCGGAGTCGGCCTCGGCACCGTAACCGTACTGCTCCTTTCCGAATTGTTGCATCTGCCCGTTCTGGACTGGCTGCTGCGCAACATTGCCGCGCTCGGTCTCTTCGCGTTGATCGTCATTTTCCAGCCCGAACTGCGCCGGGCAGCCGCTGCCCTGGGCAATAACCGACTCTTTTCCAACGCCCAGCAAAACCGCGAAACCGTCGAAATCCTCAGCGAACTCACCTTTGATCTGGCCAACCGCGAGTTCGGCGCCCTCATCGCAATCGAACGCGACGTCCCCCTAGATCCCTGGACCGCCAGCGGCGTCGAACTGGACAGCCATCTGAGCGCAGAGCTGGTGGTCTCCATCTTCCACCCCAAAACCCCACTGCACGACGGCGGCCTCGTCCTGCGCCAGGACCGAGTGCTGGCTGGAGCCTGCATTTTTCCAGTCACAGACCGCACCGACCTCGATCGGAACATGGGGCTGCGCCACCGCGCCGCGCTCGGCCTTGCCGAGGAAACCGATGCTGTAGTGATCGTCGTGAGCGAGGAGACCGGCGTCGTCTCCCTCTGTCGCGGCGGGGAAATCGAACGCGGCTTCGACCCGGAAACCTTTCGCGCGCGCCTCAACGAACTGCTCTCCACCACCGCCGATGACGACGAAGCCTGAGTCCCTTTTGAAAGCGAAAATATCCACGCTCCTGCTGGCCATGATCATCTGGTTTGTCATCCGCCAAAGGACCGAACATGTGCGCGGCGGCATCTTCTCCCCTCCCTCAGTCGTTCCCGCCCAACACGAATAGTCACCCGCCCCCTAGGATCTCCCACTTGAGTCCGTCCGCCTTCATCCCTAAAAGCACCCCATCATGCAGTCTCCGGAAGAACAACTCGACCTCCTAAAGCGGGGTTCCGCCCAAATTTTGTCGGAAGCAGAATTGCTCGCAAAACTGCGCCTCGGCCGCCCCCTGAACATCAAACTGGGCGTGGACCCGACTGCTCCCGACATCCACTTGGGTTTCACAGTTTGCCTGCAAAAGCTCCGCCAGTTTCAGGACCTCGGACATCAAGCCATCCTCATTATCGGGGACTTTACTGCGATGATCGGCGACCCCTCCGGCCGCTCCAAGACGCGGCCGCAGCTTTCCCATGACACGATCATGGCCAACGCCAAAAGCTTCCAGCAGCAGGCGTTCAAGATCCTCGACCCGACTAGAACCAAAACAGTTTTCAACGGCGAATGGTTTGAGATGATGAATTTCGAGCAAATCATCCGCCTCAACAGCCGCGTCACCCTCCAGCAGATGCTCCACAGGGAGGACTTCCGCTCCCGGATCGAGCGCGGTGACTCCGTGCGTCTCCACGAAATCCAGTACCCGATCATCCAGGGTTGGGACTCCGTCATGGTGAAAGCAGACGTCGAAATGGGCGGCACCGACCAACTTTTCAACATCCTTGTGGGCAGAGACCTGCAAAAAGAAGAAGGCATGCCCGAACAGGTTGTTTTCCTCATGCCACTGCTTGAAGGTCTCGATGGTGTCCAAAAAATGTCCAAGAGCCTCAACAACTACGTCGGCGTCACCGAGGCCCCGTCGGAGATGTTTGGCAAACTCATGAGCATCTCCGACACGCTCATGGCCCGCTACTACCTCCTGCTCCTTGGAGAGGAAATGCCAACCGGCCATCCCATGGATGCCAAAAAGCAGCTCGCCCGCAGTCTCGTCGCCCGCTACCACTCCGACGCTGAGGCAGACGCCGCTCTTAACGACTTCAACACCCGCTTTTCCAAACGCGACCTAGAAAGCGCCGAACTCCCGCCCGTGCCTCTCACCTCGCTCGGAACGGACATCGTTTCCGCAGTCGTCGCGGCCTACGCGGAAGCCTTTCAACTCACCAAGTCCCGGGGAGACGCCCGCCGCCTCGTCGAACAGGGCAGCGTCCAGTTGCGTTCTGAAAAGGTAACCGATCCCAAGGCCGCCCCGACTTTCGCCTCGGGAGACGTCCTGCGCTTGGACAAAACGCGGGCAGTGCGCTTCGTCTAGCCGCTCGGAGACAACCCCGCCTCGCGCGGGGTCAACTTCCACAAACGACTCCGCGTCACTTCCCGACCGCAACAGGGGCGATCGCCTGACGCACCGCCTCGCTGATCAGCGTATAGCCGGCAGCGTTGGGGTGGACCTTGTCCGGAACCATCTCCGGGCGGCCCTGCAAGACCGTGTACAAGTCGATCACCCCGAGCTTTTTCTCAGCGGCAATTTCTTTGAGCTGCGGAATCACCCCAGTACGGATCACTTCATCGGTGATTCCGAAGTTTGCAGGAAAGGCGGGCACGGGAAGGCAAACAAAGATTTTTGCCGCCGGGTTTACGCCGCGGATGGCTTCCACCAGAGCAAAGCCGCTGGGCTTGAACTCCTCCCGCTTCACCCAGTTGTGGGGTTTGGTGTCATTCGTGCCCAGTTTGATCACATAAACATCCGCTTTCATTTCAAGCATCGCCTTGTACTGGCCCTGACGCTCGTAAGGTTTATCACCTGTGCGCAATAGCGTGGACCCGCTGTTGCCAAAGTTCTTCACCTCAAACCCCTCCCCAAGAAGCGTCCCCAGTTGAGCTGGATACGACTTATCTCCAGGCGCGCCAACGCCTTGCGTGATGCTGTCGCCAACGCATGCGACCTTTGTTTTCACAGCTGCAGACTGTGCCGAGGCTACGCTCGCGGTTACCGCAAACAGGAGGGGTGTGAGAAACTTCATAAGTCTCCCAAAGCGACACTAGAGAGCGCCAAAAATCAATGCGCTTCCGCCGCCTCTTCCCCCCGCCAAGACACACGCCTTTTAACTGGGTTGCCGGCGCGCACTCAAATCTTGAGGAAGGCGTGGCCCTCATTCTGGTCGATCCGCTCGGGACGCCCCTTGTTCGAATAAATCAGCTTGGTGTGATCCACTCCCAAAAGATGGAGGATCGTCGCGTGTAGGTCGTGCACATGCAGCCGGTCCTCAACCGCGTACAGCCCCAGCTCGTCCGTCGCCCCGATCGCGCGGCCTCCCTGCAGGCCCCCTCCCGCCATCCACATCGTAAAACCAGTGGGGTTGTGGTCCCGGCCGTCTCCCGCTTCGCTCATCGGAGTGCGACCGAACTCGCCGCCCCAAATGACCAGCGTGTCCTCCAGCATCCCGCGGGACTTGAGGTCGCTCAAGAGGCCCGCAATCGGCTGGTCCACCGAGCGGCACAACTTGGAATGCGCTTTTTCAATGCCCTTGTGGCTGTCCCATTTGCTCCCTGCCCCGCTGTAGAGCTGCACAAAACGCACCCCGTTTTCCACCAGCCGCCGCGCCAGCAAACAGTTGCGGCCGAACACAGCGGTTTCCTCCCGATCCATCCCGTACAGCTTGCGTGTCGCCTCTGTTTCCCGGCTCAAATCCACCGCCTGTGGCGCTTCAGACTGCATCCGGTAGGCCAACTCATACCCCCGGATGCGTGCGTCCAACTCCGTGTTGTCGGCCCGCGTTTCCCCATACTGCCGGTTGAGGGCCGACAGCAAATCCAGCTTGTCGCGCTGCCGCTCCACAGACACCCCTTTGGGATTATCGAGGTACTTGATGGGCACCCCTTCCGGATTAAATTCCACCCCCTGGTAAACCGCCGGCATAAACCCGGTCCCCCAATTTCGGACCCCATTAACCACAGTGCCTTCGCTGTCCTTAATGACCACAAATCCAGGCAGATTTTCATTCTCAGTTCCCAGGCCGTAACTCACCCACGCTCCGAGCGAAGGGCGCCCTCCAAAAACCGACCCCGTGTTCATCGAACAGACTCCGCCCGCGTGATTGATCCCGCTGGAGGCGCAGGAGCGAATGACCGTCAGATCGTCTGCATGCAGGGCAACGTTCTCAAACCAATCGGAGACCCACAACCCGCTTTGGCCCCTTTGCTTCCACTCACGTTTGCATTCCAGGAGGGGCGAATTGGCCTCCCCCATCGCGGTCAGCGGCGGCTTGAAGCTGGCGGGCAAGCGCTGTCCCGCCAGGGTGTTCAAAAGGGGTTTGTAATCGAACGTGTCCAGATGACTCGGCCCCCCTTCCATAAAAAGGAAAATCACATTTTTAGCACGCGGCTTGTGGTTCGGAATCTTCGCCGCAACCGGGTTCAGCGCGTTCGCCGCGCCAAGCAGCGGCTCCTGGGTGAGTGCCGCCAGCGCCACCGCTCCAAAACCGCACCCTGCCTGCTGCAAAAACTCGCGCCGGGAGGTGGGCCGTTTGATTTGATCGCAAGACATAGATTTAGTGGAGGTAAAGGAACTCGTTGCTGTTGAGTAGAACCTGGCAAAGATCATTCAGGGCCTGCCTGTAAGCATCGGCTGTTTCCGTCATCTTCCCGTCCCCACTCCAGGCCCAAAACAACCCAGGCCCCTGCCCCGCCTTCCATTGAATCAACCCGGCCGCCCATTTGCCGGCATCGCCGTTTAGCTCCGCATCCGAGAGGCCGCCCGCCGCAATCCGCAGCGCCTCAATCTGCCCATCCCACTGGTGCGCCGGAGACCGCTTGTTAAGGCCGCCCACCACCACCGAAGAGGCGCCGAAGCCTAGCTTGGCCCGGATAACGTGCGGCACCACCACCTTCTGCACCGAGGTCCCCGGTTGGTCTAGGTCTTGCAGAAAAAAGGTGACCGTGTGCTCCGCGCAGGAAACCGTCGCAGCCACGTGCACGCGATGCCCCAATTCGACACGCAGGTTAGAGGCTACGACCTCGTAACCCGTGTTCGCATTTTCATCCTCGCCCACAAGTTGAACGATCAAATTCCGGGGCTTGAAGCGCGACTTCTCTCCGGTCACACCCAGACTCCATCCATAGGCTTCCAAACTGTCCTTCCCGCCGCTCCAGCGAGAGGCCACCGTGCGTACGGCCGCGCCGCTGTCCACCGAATCCAGGCTGACGACCGCCTCCACCGTGAACTCGTCCCCCTCCCAGACCCCAGTCTGGTCAAGCAACCGTTCGTGCTCGGTATTCTCGCGAAAGAGGCCCGGCACATCTCCGCTTGCCGCCACCACGGGAATACGCCGGTCGGAAACTCCCAGACGTTTTGCTAAAAATGCGTCCGCAGTTTCCCGCTCCCTCTCGGACGGGGGCCGACCTAGAGCCGCCTCCCAAGCTTCCTCGATCGAGCGCACCTTTCCTGAAAGCTTGCGCGCCCGGGTGAGGGGCCACTCCCCGTTCAGGAGCAAAAGGGCCTGAGTGGGAGTGGTTGTGCTCTGGCGCTCAGCCGTACTCGCAAACCCGGAAGGCGCGTCCAAGCTGCGCAGAATTTCGTTCTGGTTGTTTCTTTTCTTGATCGTGTAGATGGAGCGCCGCGTTCCATTGGCGTCCTCGGGCGCACCACCCTCTTTCAAATTCAGCTCCCCGCTGGCCACAAGCATCGCATCCCTAACCTGCTCCGCATCCAAACGACGCGGGTTGAAGCGCCATAGGAATCTGTTGGAAGGATCAGCCTGCAAGGCAGACGGCGAAGGTTCCCTCCGGGCAGTCTGACCGTAAGTCGCCGACAGCATGATCTCCTTATGCAGCTTTTTGAGGCTCCAGCCTTCGCTAACAAAACGGCGGGCCAGCCAATCGAGCAACTCGGGGTGGGAGGGTTTCTCGCCAAGTTTTCCGAAATCGCTGGTTGAGGCGACCAGCCCCCTGCCAAAATGAAACTGCCAGACTCGGTTGACGATCACCCGCGTTGCAAGCTGGTTGTCTGGACGCGTGATCCAATTCGCAAGCGCCGTTCGTCTCCCAGTGGAGCCGCCCACCGAGGGAATCTCGGGTTCCCCCGGCTCGAGCAAAGTCAGAAAACCGGGAGCCACTTCCGTCTCCCCTTTTCGCGTTTTAAACGTTGTGGGCGGGGCCACTGGGCCGACGTCGGTGGCCACGAATGCCTCCATGAGGGCTGCGGGTTTGAGTGCGTCAAACTTCTTGAGCTCCTCAACCAAGCTCGCATACTTCCCCTTCGCCTCGTCAGTCTTCAGGCTCTTGAGGGGGTCAAGCTGCTTGCGCGCGCGCCGCAACTGACGTTCGCACAGGTTCACCAACTGCCGCTCCATGGGCTCGCGCTCCCCAGGCTCCTTGCGGACCATCGTTTGCAACTCGTCGTTGAAGCGCTTCAAAGCCGTATTCACCCGCCCTTTTAAAATCGGACTGACCAACTCGTCCATCGCGGCACGCACGTTCACGGTGGCTGCCTCCCATTCGGACTTTTGCTTGGCAGTGGCCGCCTGTTGCTCAGGCGTGCCCAACGTGAGGTCGTCACGCCACTGAATCGGCGCAAAAAACGCGCGTAACCGAAAGTAATCCTTCTGCAAAATCGGGTCAAACTTGTGGTTGTGGCAACGCGCACAGCCGAAACTCAGTCCAAGGAAAAGCTCCCCGGTCGTGTCCGTAATGTCGGTCAGAATCAAGTCCCACTGGCCGCGTACATCCGCCTGGTTCCACTCATACACCGGATTGCGCAGGTAGCCCGTGGCGACGAGAACCTCCGGTTTTTCGGGCGCAATTTCGTCCCCAGCAAGCTGCTCCCTCACGAACTGGTCGTAGGGTTTGTCCTCGTTGAGGCTTTTGATCACCCAGTCCCGATACGGCCACGCCGCCGGGCGAAACTCATCCGCGTTGTACCCGTCGCTCTCCGCGTAGCGCGCGAGATCTAACCAGTGCTGTGCCCAACGCTCCCCGTAGTGCGGACTCGCGAGAAGACTGTCAATAAACCGCTCGTAACGCGCCGGACTGCGGTCCCTTTCAAGCGTTTCGAGTTGCTCCCGCGAAGGCGGTAACCCGTGTAAATCCATCGTCGCCCGCCGGGCAAACTCCCGAGTATCGGCCTCCGGTGCCGGGGTGAGACCCAATTCGGCGTGTTTCTGCGCAATGAACCGGTCGATCCCATTGTGCGCCCAACCACCGGTCAAGGGAGGAAGCGCCGGATTTGCCAGCGGCTGGAAACACCAGAACTTGCGCTGTTCCTCCGTAAACCCACCCTCCGTAACCACCGCGGTTTCATGCGCCTGCACCGGCCATGGCGCTCCGAGTTTGACCCACTTCTCCAAAACAGCCACCTCCGCATCCGGGAGCTTTTGTTTTGGAGGCATCTGAAAGTCCTCCTTTTGATACCGAATCGCCTCAATCAAAGGGGATTGCTCCGGCTCACCAGGCACCAAAGCCGGGCCCGTGTCGCCACCCGTCTTCAAATACCCCAGGGCATCCACGCGCAGTCCGCCCTTCTGTTTCTTTTCCCCGTGGCATTCGTAGCAACGGTTTGCAAGAATAGGCCGCACCTCTTTCTCAAAGAATATAGAAGCCGCCCGCTGCGCTTCTTCTTCCGCAGCCAAAGGGCTGGAAGCCAAACAAAGGGCAAACAAAAGGGGAGTTTTCTTCATGGCCGGGAGGTGGACTTCAAGCGAAGCGTGGGCGGACGAACACTCGGATGTTCTTTGGAAGCGAAGCCATGAGCAAGCCCGTTGGGATCTGTTTCGCCAGTTTCACGGATGACGAGAAAACTCACCAACCCGTCACTGTCTGCCCGTATAAACTCAGCAAGCGCACTCCCCCGCACCGTGATCGAAGGCATGCCCCCGCCCCGGGGGATCCAAAACTCCCCCAACCGGCGCGTTTGGCTCGCAACAGGCCCCTCCTCATTGCATCCCGGTGTGGACTCCCAGCGCATTTCAAGCTCTCTCCAGGCGTCAAGGGACTCGTCCGTGATCCCGTACACCGCAAAACACGAATCGGGGACCAGAGAGGAAAAACCAAACCCAGTGTGCACCGGCGTCAGGACCAACTCGGCCTCGATCAGGTCAGCCTTGGAAATTTGAGAAACATCAAACGTCAACACGGCCCTTCTCTCGTTTTTGCGCCCGTCCCACAGCTCTGTGTGTTTGACAATGACCAAGGGCTGCCCCCCGAGCGATCCACCCGCATCGCCCCTGCGCGAATACGCGTCTTTACCTCGCCCGAAGGAGGTTGGAATCGACACCCACCCGTCAGCCTCATGCACCTGCTGGCCCTGAACCGTCTCCTGTCCGGCCGAAGTCGTGCCGGAATTCACGTGCAAACCCTTCCCCTGGGTGAGGCGCTTCCTCTTCCCGTCCGGCAACCCAGCCACATCCACTTCCCCCTCAAAAACACGCACCTGAGAGTTGCCCACGGCGCTTGCCGTCAACCCAAAGCGCGTGCCGAGGTCAATCACCTTCAAGTCCGGCGCCTCGATCGTAAACCCATGCGCCGGTTCGGGCACCTCGGCCGTCACCGCCCCCTCCAAAAGCCGGCAATGCATCGCATCTCGAATCTGCAGCTTTGTGGGGGCCTCAAGCGTCACAACAGCACCGCTCTCAAACGCAATCGTTGCCATTCCTTCCACCAACCAGAGCGTCCCTGCCCCGAGTTTGGAATGCAGCGCCGTGGGCAGTTCAGAGCCCCCCCATTTGCAATTTTCCTCCTTCACAAGGGTCGCCACCGCCGGCAACGTTGCAGGTTTCCGAAAGAAAAAAGCTCCGCACGCGAACGCAGCGCAAGCAGCGGCAAGCACTGCCAACTCGCGAAAAGGCTTGAACGAAAAACACGTCTCCACCGCTGCAGTCTGGCTGTCCCAACCCGCGAGATCCACTCGCGCTGCGCGAAGGGCGTGGTGCAGCCAAAGCGCCTCAACATAAGCGGCCCGCAGCTCGCGATTGCAAATTACTTCCTGCTGAAACACAGCCCACGCTTCCTCAGAAAGCAACCCTTCCACCGCCCTCCCAATCCGTTCGTCCCGGTGCACCTTCATCGAGCCTCCTGTTGCAAACCCTGGCGCGTAACACATTCACTCAGCACCAGGCGAATCCTGCTCAAAAGCCGGTACACCGCCTCACTGGAACGCTGGCTCCGGACTGCGATTTCTCCGATCGAACAGTCTTCGTAATACCGCCAGAAGACCATTTTGCGATGCTTCTCCGGAAGCTTTTCAATGCACTGCTTTAACGCGTTTGTTTTACGTTCAAGCCCCTCGGACTGCCGGTCGATCTCCTCCGCCACAGCCTCCACGAAAGCCTCATCCAACGTTTTCCCCGCCGTCCGCTTCACCGCCCGCCGATAGTTCAAGATCTGATGGGTCGCAACCGTGCGGGCCCAGGCGCGAAAGTTTGAACCGGCCTCAAACTTCGCAAACTCTCTCCACAACACCACCTTTACCTCCTGGAGGATATCCTCCGCATCATGAGTACTGGAGACAAGGCTATAGACGTAAGTGGCCAGCCACCGGTCATGCTGGGCTAGCAGTCTAAGATAGTCTTCAGGGTTTGTATTAGGTTCAGAAAAAACTCCAAGCATACGCTGATAATACAAGGTCCAAAATCGCAGCTTTCGGACATTTAATTTAAAATTATCGGCCTCGCTCAAACACGCCTCACTCTCCTTCAACGCCGCGTTAGAAGTTTCAGTCTTCACCCCCAATTCGGAATGTGCTCGGGAGAAACACCCATTTTCACAGCAGTTTCAAAGCGGTGCTTCTGAGAGTGTCTAGCCTCCCAAGCGGTTGCACGCTGCACCAAACCTCGAAACCACACTTTCTAAAAAAGCATCAGAGGGGCCTCAATAATATAAAGTTAGGAATTGTGGTTTTTCGTTCCAGGTGGACCCAGCGCTGAAATTGGCGTCCCTGTTGGCCTCTGCTAAAAGTTGCAGCAGTCCCGTTGGATCGCTAAGCTTGCCCCCCATCCACCCCTAAAAACACCATGCGCCCCCTTGCCTCCACCACCGCAGCCCTCGCTTTTGCTGCCACCTGTATTGCAGCGGATCTTCCAAATATTCCGGCTGAACCGATCGCAAAAAAGCAGGAACTCCTCTTCTCAGACGATTTCCAAGGAACCGAACCGGCCAGTGTCTGGCACAAAGTGGTGGCCACTTTTTCTGTCGAGAATGGCGCTCTCAAAGGCACCCAGACGCGCGACAAAGACGTCCCTGCCGCCGACGGAAAACCTGCAGTGAAGGCGCATGCAGCGGTCCACGGCCTCGAAATCCCAACCAAGGACAGCGTTGTGGAAGTTAAAATCCGCTTTGAAGGCGCCTCGATGATCGACGTCGAGTTCGATGATCGCAAGTTCAACGGTTCTCAATACGGCCATATCTGCCGCGCCCAGGTTCGCCTGAACGGCATCACCATCACCGATGAAAAAGAGGGTGGCCAGCGCTGGGACATTCGAAACATGGCGGATGATCCCACCCGGGCGCAGGAACGCGCCAATCTTCTAAAAGGCCGCTCCGCGACTTTCCCGGCGACCCTCGAAAAGGGCAAATGGTACACGCTGGTCGTAGAGACTGTGGGAGACGCAATGCGCGTGTCTATCGATGGCAAGGCGTTGGCCTACCATCGCTCGCCCGGAATTGCGCATGAAACGAAGTCGAAAATCGAGTTGGGCGTGGCTGGCAAAGACGGTTTTTTCGACGACATCAAAGTCTGGAATGCCGCACCAAACAAGTAAGGGCGCCACGCCCCTAAGCTGCACCGCATCTGCGAAAACTCGGCCGGAAGCGTTCTGAAAAACGCTTTTGGTTGTGCGGAACTTGTTTTGCGACACAATGAAACCATGTTTCGCTCTCCTGCTTTTTTGGGCTTCCTAGTCGCAGGCTCCCTCGTTTCGGCCATCGTCATCGGTGCCAACACTTCGAACGTGCGGGTTTCGGCGGGGTACGCAAGCTACGTGTATTCAAAACCGATTTTCGGAAAAAGCGCCTTCAAAAACGTGATTTTCGGCCCCGGTTCCACCGGCTTGTGCTGGCGTTACGAGGGACAGCGGGTGTCTATTACCCCTTTCACGTACTCCGAAAAATTCGAGTCCGAAAACGCCATTTTAGCCAAAGACAAGCTCCCCCTTTCCAGCCAGGCCCACGTAGTCTGGCGCTTGATGCCCGATGAAAAATCGGTCCGTCGCTTCATGGAAGAATTTGGCGGCTGGGAACAAACCGCGGATCCTGACAGAATTGCCAAAGAATCTTACGATCAACTTATCCGCGAACCCTTCCGCACGATTACCCGCTCGGTGGTTGCCCAGTATAACGGACTGGAAGTGAACGAGTCTTTGCCCTCCATTTCCAAGGAGATTGAATCCCAAATGCGAACTCTCCTGCAGAGCACGCCCTTTGAAGTGATGTCGGTGGTCATGGGAAATTCGTCGCCACCGCAGCAGGTCATTTCGGCAATTTCAGGAAAAGTGGCGCTCAACCAAACTTTGGAGCAAAAGACCATCGAGGAGCAGATTGCCGAGAAGAGCGTTTCTATCGAACGTAAAAACGGAGAGGCCGCCGGCGCCCGCGCTTCCGCGCAGGCCCTAGAGCAGGCCAAGGCCATCACTGCAATCACAGCGGTTCTAGAACCGCTGTATATCGAGTATCTCCAGGCAGAAAACATCAAGGGTGCAGAGCGTATTTATGTTCCTCTCCAAGGGGCTCCACAGTTGGTAATGCCGATCAAGGAACCCCGCAAAGAATCAGAACAGAAGCCTGCCCGATAGCTTTTACGCGCGATGCCAAAGCCTCCCCCCGGCTCGCATACACCCGATTCCAAAAGCAGTTTGACCTCTCTATTTCTGCTTAGGCGCTCTTCCTATCCCTCAAAAACAAACCGCCCTCTTTTTCATCCGTCCGCACAATCCAAATCCCTTTGGCTGCTGACGCGCGCGCTGAGTTCTTGGAATTTCGGTGCGTTGCACGGGCAATCGACGCCTCGGGCCTCCCGCTCCTTTTTTGTGTCGGGCATCGAGTCTGGAAGCTGTGTTTACCTCGTAGAACAGCCTATTCGCGAAATACGCGGGAGTGACTCGCGTGATTTGGGAAACTCCCCCCCAATACCGTGAACACTGACGGCGCTGCGCTCCCACAACTCACACCGTAAAATTCAAACTAAAAAAAGCTCTGTTTGAGTCTCCCCGAAAACCCCAGCCAATCCCCCAAAAAATGAAACACTTCCCTCTTCTGACCGCAGCTTTACTCAGTTTCTCCGCGTTTTGCCCCGCTGAAGACATCCGCCTGCAGCCCCCCAAAGAACTAAACGGATATTTCCCCTTCATCCCTCCTTCTTCGCTCCACGAATGGGATACACGAAAAGATTTCGTACGGCGCCAAATTCTTGTGGCCGAGGGCCTCTGGCCAACCCCCACAAAGACCCCTCTCAATCCAGTCATTCACGGGAAAATCGAGCGCGATGGATACACTGTCGAAAAAGTTTACTTTGAAAGCGCCCCAGGTTTTTTTGTGACGGGCAGTCTCTACCGACCAACAAATCCAAAAGGTAAAGTCCCCGGAATCCTGTTCGCCCACGGCCACTGGCAGGATGCACGCCTGACGTTGAACCCCGATGTAAAGGTGAGACAGGAAATTGCCATCGGGGCAGAACGCTTTGAAAACGGTGGGCGCAGCATCTTTCAATCTCTGTGCGTCCAACTTGCACGGATGGGCTGCGTGGTGTGGCAGTGGGATATGTTAAGTGATTCTGACAGCCTTCAAATCCCCCGGGAAATTGTGCACACATTTTCCAAGCAACGGCCTGAGATGAACACCGCTGAAAACTGGGGCCTTTACAGCCCTCAAGCGGAGGCGCATGCACAAAGCATCATGGGGCTTCAAACATGGAATGCAGTGCGCAGCCTTGATTTCCTTCTCAGCCTCCCCGAAGTCGATCCCGAACGTACCGCGATTACGGGTGCAAGCGGCGGTGGAACTCAAACCATGCTTCTGGCTGCAATCGACGAACGCATCAAACTCTCTTTTCCCTGCGTGATGGTAAGCACATCGATGCAAGGTGGTTGCACGTGTGAAAACGCCAGCCTACTACGAGTGAACACCGGCAATATCGAGTTCGCCGGACTCTTCGCCCCGAAACCCCAAGGCATGAATACCGCAAACGACTGGACCAAAGAACTCTCGTCCAAAGGGTTCCCTGAACTTCAAAAACTTTATGAAATCCAGGGGGCTAAAGACAAGGTGTTCCTCCTCCGCGGCGAACACTTCATGCACAATTACAACGGGGTCACACGCAGCGCGTTTTATACTTTTCTAAACAAACACTTCAAACTCGGCCTCCCCTCGCCCGTCATCGAAAAGGACTACGAACCTCTTACTCGCGAACAACTTACCGTCTGGAACGAAGCCCACCCCGCCCCCCGGGCCGCCGACCCCGATTTCGAGCGCTCATTGCTCAAGTGGTTTACCACCGACTCCAATCGCCAACTCCTCTCCATCGCAGCCAACCCACAGGAACTCCAAAACGTCCTCCGCCCAGCCTTGGAAGTTATCATTGGCCGCACCTATGAAAATGCAGGCACGGTCGAATGGCGTCTTGAAAATAAGAGAGACCTCGGAAATACGCTGGAAATGACGGGGACCCTTCTAAACAAAACTTATGCGGAGGAACTGCCTGTCATTTTTCTGTTTCCAAAAAACTGGAACGGACATGCCATTGTCTGGCTGGATGACAACGGCAAATCCAGTCTCAAAAATCCCGAAATCCAGCACCTTCTGAGTACAGGAGCGGCTGTTCTGGGAGTCGATCTCTTGAGGCAGGGTGGGAAGGCCTCCGTACAAGCGCCCACCTCTAAAAACCCCCGTGAATTCGCGGGCTTCACCTACGGGTACAACCATGCTCTGTTCGCCCAACGCACCCATGACGTGCTCTCCGTTGTGCGCTTTTTACGCACCGCAAAGATTGGCAATCATCCCTCTCCATCGAGAGTTTCTATCGCCGCTTGGGGCAACACTGGGCCCATCCTAGCCGCTGCGCGCGCCCTCGCAGGGGGCGCCATTGACCGCGCCGCCTGCGACACAAACGGTTTTCGCTTCGGCAAGATTCTCGATTATCGGGACTCAATGTTTCTACCTGCAGCCGCCAAATACCTTGATCTTCCCGGCATCCTAACTCTCAACGCGCCACATCCTCTTTGGATTGCTGGCGAGGGCGAAACACCTCAGGTGTTCGGGGCCCAATTCACCGAACTTTTCTCTTTCGCAAAGACTGCTGATAAAAAACAATCCTCTGCCGTCGAATGGCTTCTAAAGTGAAGCTTATTGCGGCAGCCCGTGTTTTTCCACCCCAGTGTTTCCCCTCTTCCCAAGCCTGAAATCGCTGACCCCTTCCGCTCACTCCCCCCATGATGACTCATTCGATCCTCTTTTTTTGAGCCGAACTCCACATCTACTCCAATGCGAGGCACGGCTTTGGCTATCGCCCAGGCACCACAACCGCCGCGGGAGACTGGCCCTTCCGTTTTCAGGAGCCGCTGCGCGACAGCGGATTCCGCTCTTCCCAAAAAAACGTACACCTCCCCTTTCCACTAGTCCCCAAACCAGAGCCGACCCGCTACAGAACGGCGGGATCACCGTACAATGTAAAACCCGTGGAGCGCGTGATTTTCACATTGAAGATCTGTCCGATGTGACGCGTACCGCCTTCCATTACAACGATCTTGTTCCCTGGGGTTCTACCCGAAAGCCGCTCTATGTTGGTTTTACTGGGCCCCTCACAAAGCACCTCCACCAAGTGCCCCACCAAGGCCTCGCTTTTCGCCTTGGCAAGATCGTCGACCACGGAAAGCAAATCCTGATTCCGGGCCTCCTTGATTTCCTCGGATACTTGTTCGGCAAAACGCGCCGCCGGGGTGTCCTTGCGCTGTGAATATCTAAATATAAATGCGTTATCGAACCCCACTTGTTCCACAAGCCCTCGGGTTAGCGCATAGTCTTCATCCGTTTCACCGGGAAAACCCACAATGACATCGGTGGTGAGTGCAATGTCAGGACGCACTCGCCGGATGGCTTCTGTAAGGGAAAGATATTTGGCGGCCGTGTAGCCGCGATGCATCTGTTTGAGGAGTCGATCGGAGCCCGACTGCAACGGAAGATGCACGTGCGGCATCAGCTTCGGCAGGCGGCCAAAACAGTCCACCAAATCCGGTCGGAACCCGATGGGATGCGGTGATGTAAACCGGATGCGATCAATTCCATCTACAGAGTGGACGGCTTCGATCAACTGCACAAAAGGACTTTTCCCTTCGATTTTTTCAAACTCGTGCCGGCCGTAAAGATTGACGATTTGCCCAAGCAGTGTGACCTCCCGCACCCCCTTCTGCACCAGTTCGCGCACCTCGCTCACGATCTCGGCAATGCCGCGGGACCGCTCGGCGCCGCGCGTGCTCGGGACAATACAAAAAGTACAGTGCATGTTGCAGCCCTGCATTATCGACACAAACGCACTGCTTTGGCGTTCTTTGAGAATATGATCCCGGATCGTCTCCTGAGAGCCCGTCTCCTCTTCAATATCGACAATGGAAAACCGCGCGTCGTCCATGAGCGACTCCCTCATCCGCTTCCTGCGCTGAACAAGCTCTTCGACGTAGTCAGCCACTTTGTGGAATTTCTGGGTGCCGACCACAAGATCGACGTGACCCATGTCGCGGACTAATTCGGCTCCCCGGCTTTGAGCCATGCAGCCTAAAAAACCAAAAACCATCTCCGGTTTTCCAATGCGCAACCGACTCAGCATCCCCATTTTGCCAATGGCTTTTTGCTCAGCCATGTCTCGCACACTACAGGTATTGAGGAGCACGACATCCGCTTCGGATTCACTCAGAGTGAGCTCGTAACCGCGCGCCACCAGATCTCGAGCGACTTGTTCGGAATCGCGTTCATTCATCTGGCAGCCGTAAGTTTTTAGGTAGACCTTGGGCATGGGGATAGTCGAAAAGTATGCACTAAAAAGAGCGGGGGCGGCAAAGCGAATGTCTAAGCCCGAGCACTGTGCCCGCCCCGCTATTCGGCGGGAATTTCAATCTGGCTGTCCAACAACTCGCCCGTGAGCCTATCCAAAGCTACATGCACCCAAACTCGCCGTTCCGCCTCCACCACAAAATAGCTCAATCCGCCCAGTGGATCGACGCCAGAGGGGTAGCGGCCCGCCTGCACAATTAAATCAATCAAGAGATTCCACACGCGCGTCTGCCCCATATCAGCCAGTGCGCGCACGGCCGCCTGCCTTGACTGTTCTCCTACCAACGAGCTGCTCAAATCCGCGGCAAACCCATCGTAAAGTTGGCTGCCGATATTCCCCCCGCTCAACCGCGTTCCACCCCTCCAACGTCCAACCAGATCACTGACATTCCGCAACGGCGAAACCGACGTGCGGGCCAACAGCGCCGCCGCCAAGGCATCGCGCTCTGCAGTGGAGAGCAGATCCAAAGTGGGCGCGTCGACGCTTCGAGCTGCGCCAGCAAGCGCAGCCTTTAGCACTGGGAGCTGCTTGGTATTGAGATTGATCCGCCCCGAAGCCAGCGCGCCCCGAGCTGTAAAGTTAGAGACAGAGAAAACATCGAGCAACCCTCCAAACCCTGACTCGGGCGTCGAAAAATCAAGCTGCTTCCATGGGCTGCCAGAAAAAGCGAATCCCATCTCTCCCACGGAGCGAAACGGCCGATTAAGCACGCGGGGCCGCGTTGCTTCCGCCAGGGGCGAAGCATTCGGAGCGGCGGCTCCCATGGCCCTGCGAACGATCCCATCTGCATCCGCATAGTCGCCGGTGCTCGAACCAGAATTGTAATAAAAAGTGCCCAACAGATCCGCGCCTGTCTGAGTTTCTAGCTGCAAAACAGGTCCAAAGCGTGGAGTCCGCGGATCGGGAAAATAATGAAAGGGTCCTTCCTCATTCAGGCTGAAAGTATCTAGAGGAATTTCTGTTTCAAGAGGCACTGTCTTTTCATCGTACTCCTCCCAAACTTCAGCTCCGCCAACCTCTGCACTCTCCCTCAATACTTCAAGTCGGTACGTAATGGACGCGCCGGGTTCGACAGCAAAACCAGAAGGCAGTACTGCATAGGACCGCGTTCCAAGAGTCGATGAGAAGGCACGCGATACGGCTGCCATGCCAACTCCAAAAATCCGAGCCCGATTGGAATCAAAAACCTCCGGAACAGGAAGAATGTTTCCATCGCCCTGAACAAGTTCCACATCTGCGTCCTCGGGCAGAGAGTCCACGGCTGTCGGCGAGCGGAAAGCGCTGGAACTCGACCCACCCACGGTAAAACGAAACTGTTCCCCCTCCGGATTGATGTTCTCCGCAGCAAAAAACGTGTCCTGCCCAGGAATGACACCCCCGGGTACAGGCATGGGCTGGGACTGTTTCGCACGCAAAGAAAACGGGTGGTCCGTCGTCACGGTGAGTCGGCACGTGTGCGGAGACCTGCCGGAAGATCCACCCGCACTCTGGGAATGCGGGTTCCATAGAGCCACTTTCTGCCAAACCATCGTATCCGCGACACTCGAAAGACTCCCGGTCTGTATGAAGAGTTTCGGGGGGGCGCTAGTGTCAGAGGTGAAGCGTGCCAGTGGATTTTGATTCGCCAATGTGCTCACACACGTACTGACAGCGTATAGATACGGAAGATTCTCGACACCGCTGAAAACGCGGCCACCCGAACCCGGGTCGAAGCTAATTCTTGTGGGAATATCGTCCTCATCCACCTGATCAATCAAATTAGCAGCGATTTGGATCACTGCACAATCTAGAGACTTCTGCCACTCCTCACCGGCGGTCTCAGGACCCGGAGCAAGTGCGCCAGCCTGGATGGAAGCCTTCAGGAGTTCGATAAAATCAGGCTCTCTGGAAAGCCCCACCGCCGGGTTTGCAACCTCGTAGAGTGTTTTAATTTTTGTTTGATCGCCACGATAAACCCATGGATCCAAAGCAGAAGCGCGCGTAAGCCCAAACATGTTTGCGGTAACACTGCCTGGGGCGGCTGTCGATTGCATTCCCACCATCGATAACCGGCTTAAAGGAAAACGACGCATCACCAAAGGCTCACCTTGGATTGCTAGAGTTTCATCCCAGCGCTTAAACGGCTTGATCACTCGCACCTGCAAAAAGGGCGGATTCAAGTGCCGACTGTGGCTCGCCCGCTCCGCATCCCACCCGAAACCGTCATTCCCGCCGTCCTCAATTTTCCGAATCGCTGGCGGAGTGCTCCCACCGATACCGGGCTGGAGCAATTGCAACGCGGGTTGCTCCAAGGAGCGGCTGAAGGTGCCTGCGTACTGAAGAAATCTCTCGCGAGCATCCAAGGGCCCAGGAAGCGTGTTGCGCACCATCCGAATCAACCCTGAACGCCCCGTCCAAGAACGGTTTCCTGGGCTCAACTGGCCTGGTGTACCAAAGGGACGAGCAAACAAATCCATCGCATACCTGCCCTGCGCAGCAATGCCAGCATCTCGCCATCGGATCAACGCATCATTGAAAGCAACGGCCTGAACGTCGCTCATCCCAGATTCTGCCAAAAGTGTTTTCAGATCCAAGAGCCGCGGAGTCCCCTTCCCTGCCACAAGGGAAGGAATTGTCGCAGAAGGAAACCCGACCACCGAAACATCCGCTAGGCCACCTTCGTCAAAAATCATGTAAGCATACCGGGCAACCACTGGATAAACCGCGTTTGTCAAAAGATTGATCCTGCTTTCGCCACGGTTATTCAACAAACACCAGTCCGGCGATGGCGCAGGTGCAAAATCAGAAAGTAAATAAGACGCTCTCCAGCGCTTCTCTCGCACGGCTAACCCATTGACCGAAGCATCCAAACACGAAACTGCAGCCGCAGAAATCCCAGATGGTAAATTTCCGCTCCAAGGGTACGTCCCTGGAACGGTTTCCGAATAAAAAGGAGCGATTCTTCGGCTCCACTTCACCAAGTTCGGATGCGCTGGAAAGTCATTCCTTGCGGGAACCGCTGCTTGGGAATTTGAGGGAAAAAGCAGGCTTCCCTTCCCAGACGGGACTGCAACGGGAACGATCGGGGAGGCCGGGTCCTCCGGGTTTACGGAACCTGCTAACATCTCCATCTGCAGGTTCGAGACAATGATGTGCCAGGCCGCGTTAGCAGCGTTTTCAGCTTTCTGCCCCGCCAGTGCAGCCGTAGATACCGCAACATTCTTGGTGCTCACTGACAAAAACAGCGTCACTACGACCACCAAAACAGACGTCACTAAAAGCACCAAAACTAACGCCGCACCGCCTTCTTTCGCACGACAAGCTCCTTTGCCTGTCGGAGCAAATAAAAAGGAGCCGCGCTCAGGCTTGAAGTGGGTGTTAAAGCCCATATTCGAAGCGTGTACGCGACTCCCTTTGAGTCTCAGCGAGCCCCCCTTTTTTAGCAAAGGGGGGGCCTAGCTGGTTCTTATTATGCCTCTACGGCCTCTTCTATATCATCTGCAGACGGTTCATCCCGATCAATATTTCCGGAGACTTGAACATCACGATGCGTCGGGAACCCCGTCCCGGCAGGAATCAGGTGACCCATGATCACGTTTTCCTTAAAACCACGGAGGCGGTCCACGCGGCCTAATGTCGCAGCCTCAGTCAACACCCGCGTCGTATCCTGGAAGGATGCCGCGGAGATGAAAGATTCCGTTTCAAGTGACGCCTTTGTAATGCCGAGGAGAACTGGCGATGCTTCTGCGGGCTTACCACCCATTTCAACAACGCGCTTGTTCTCGTCCTCGAAGGTCAAGCGGTCGAGCTGGTCGCCCCAGAGTAACTGGGTATCACCGGGCTCGCTCACCTTCACCTTGCGCAGCATTTGCCGGATGATGATTTCGATGTGCTTGTCGGCGATTTCCACGCCCTGGAGGCGATAAACCTCCTGCACCTCGTTCACCAAATGTTCCTGCAACGCCTGTGGCCCGAGGACCTCCAAGATATCGTGCGGAGGAATCGGCCCTTCAGTAAGCTGCTGGCCCTTCTTCACCAAGTCGCCCTGAAGCACGATGAGATGCTTGTTCAAAGGCACCAAGTGCTCTTCCTCGGCACCCGTTTCGGGGTCAACGACAACAACTTTCCGCTTGCCCCGTACGTTCGCCCCAATCTGCACCTGTCCGTCAATCTTTGCGATTTCCGCAGCGTCCTTCGGGCGGCGTGCTTCAAAGAGTTCCGCCACACGCGGGAGACCGCCCGTGATGTCCTTCGTCTTGGCCACTTTACGCGGTGTTTTCGCAAGCAACTGGCCGGCCTGAACCTTCTTCCCTTCGGTCACCACCACTACAGCACCCGCTGGAATCGAGTAACTGGCGTGAACTTCGTCCGTCTTCTCGTCCATGATGACGATCTGCGGATGCTGATCCTGCTTGTGTTCAATGACAACCGTACCCATGAGGCCCGTCGCTTCATCCACTTCGCGTTTAACCGTTACGCCCTGGACCATGTCCACGAACTTAATCTTCCCGGCGTGTTCCGTGAGAATCGGCACATTGTGCGGATCCCACTGCGCAAAGGTCTGACCCTTGGCGACAGAGCCGCCATCGGCGACGCTGATAACCGTACCAAGCACCATGTTGTAGCGCTCGGTTTCAAGACCGGTTTCATTGTGCAGGGTGATCGAACCATTACGATTGAGAACAATGAAATCGCCTTCAATGCTCTTCACGACACGGAGGTCGTTGTAGCGTACCCGGCCGTCATTCTTGGCTTTGACCACAGGCTGTTTAAACGTCTGCGAAGCCACTCCACCGATGTGGAAGGTACGCATCGTGAGCTGTGTTCCAGGCTCCCCGATGGACTGCGCTGCGATGATCCCGACAGCCTCGCCCATACGAACGCGCTGACCCGTGGCCAAGCTTCGGCCATAACACAGGGCGCAAACTCCGCGCTTGCTCTCGCAGGTCAACACAGAACGAATCTTAAGCTGTTCCATGCCAAGATTATCAATCGAAGTCGCCGCTTCTTCGCTGATAATATCGCCACGCTTAACGATAACCTTCTGATTCACCGGGTCTTTCACGGTTTCGCAACTGGTCCGCCCAATGAGACGCGTGCGCAAGTCCACGACTTCTTCATCACCTTCGTAGATCGGCCGCACCATGATGCCATTTACCGTGCCACAATCTTCGAGCGAAATGATCACATCCTGCGAACAATCCACCAGTTTACGCGTGAGGTAACCTGAATCGGCAGTTTTAAGCGCGGTGTCAGCAAGACCCTTACGGGCGCCGTGGGTCGAGATGAAGTATTCCAACACAGACAACCCCTCGCGGAAGTTGGCCGTGATCGGCTGCTCGATGATCGAACCATCCGGCTTGGCCATCAGACCGCGCATTCCTGCGAGCTGCTTAACCTGCTGACGGTTGCCTCGTGCACCAGAATCCACCATCAAGAACACAGGATTCAACTCCTTGCGACCTTCGTTGTGCTCCAAAGTACGGAACATAACGTTGGCAATTTCTTCGCCCGCATGTGTCCAAATATCAACGACCTTGGCGTAACGTTCGCCATCGGTGATGATCCCCCGCTTGTACTGCTGAAGCACCTGCGCCACCTGCTTGTGAGCACTGGCCAACTCAATGTGCTTCTCCTTGGGGATGATCATATCCTTGATCCCGATCGACACGCCTGCGCGCATCGCCCAAGTGAACCCTAGACTCTTCAACCGATCCAGGGAATCCACCGTAGCTTGGTGGCCCGCACAGTTATAGGTGCGGAAAATGATGTCGGAAATCTGCTTTTTGCCAGCCGCCTTGTTAAAGAAACCGAGCTGCTCGGGCCAGATCTCGTTAAAGATCACGCGCCCCACAGTCGTTTCAATCACGCGGGTCGTTGTATCGCCAAAAACAGTCTTCTGGCCGAGGTTCGGATTTTTGTAGCGAATCCGGTCGTGGACCTTGACAGCTCCATCGGACAGGGCGAACTCTACCTCCGCCGAATCGGCGAAGAGAGGCATTCGCATACCATCCGTATCGGCGTGTTTGCGAGGGTTCTGAGTCAGGTAGTAGCACCCGAGGACGATGTCCTGCGAGGGAGTCGTCACCGGCTTTCCGCTTGAGGGAGAAAAGATGTTGTTGGAGGCAAGCATCAGCATGCGAGCTTCCATCTGAGCTTCGACCGATAGCGGTACGTGGACCGCCATCTGATCTCCATCGAAGTCCGCGTTATAGGCGGTACAGACAAGCGGATGAATACGAATCGCCTCCCCTTCAATGAGGAGTGGCTCGAAAGCCTGGATCGAAAGCCGATGTAAAGTAGGCGCGCGGTTCAGGAGCACAGGATGCCCCTTTGTCACCTGCTCAAGAATGTCCCAAACCTCAGGTGTCTGCCGATCAATCATCTTCTTGGCACTGCGTACGGTGTGTACGTAGCCGCGCTCCTTGAGAACACGAATGATGAAGGGCTCGAACAACACCAGCGCCATCTTCTTGGGAAGACCGCACTGATGGAGCTTGAGTTCTGGCCCGATCACGATGACCGAACGGCCGGAGTAATCGACGCGCTTTCCAAGCAAGTTCTGGCGGAAACGACCGCCCTTCCCCTTGAGCATGTCGGACAGAGACTTGAGCGGGCGGTTGCCAGCTCCGGTCACAGCACGGCCATGGCGGCCGTTGTCAAACAAGGCGTCAACGGCTTCCTGAAGCATGCGCTTTTCATTCCGGATAATAACATCTGGAGTCTTCAGCTGCAGCAGATTGCGTAGACGGTTATTACGGTTGATAACGCGGCGATACAGGTCGTTCAAATCGGACGTTGCAAACCGCCCGCCTTCCAGAGGCACGAGAGGACGTAAATCCGGAGGGATTACTGGAAGCACTTCCAAAATCATCCACTCGGGCCGGGTCTTGCTGTTCGCAAAGCCCTGTACCAGTTTCAGTCTCTTGGAAAGCTTCTTTTTGACCTGCTTGGACCGGGTGTTTCCCATCTGCTCCTCGAGCTCGTGCTGGGCATTAACCAAGTCAATGAGCGAAAGAAGCTTACGAATCGCTTCTGCACCCATGCCTGCGTCAAAAGTACCTTCTCCAAACGAATCAAGTGCCTCGCGGTACTCCGTTTCACTCAGAAGCTGCCCCTTTTGAAGGCCGGTGTGGCCGGGATCGATCACGAGGTAGTCTTCATAGTAGATGATACGCTCGAGCTGTCTGCCCGACATATCAAGCATGAGACCGATGCGCGAAGGCATGCACTTGTAAAACCAGATATGAGTCACAGGTACTGCAAGCTCAATGTGGCCCATGCGCTCACGACGGACGCGTGCGAGAGTCACTTCGACTCCGCAACGGTCGCAGATCACGCCCTTGTGTTTGATGCGCTTGTATTTGCCGCACGAACATTCCCAGTCACGGGTCGGGCCGAAAATCTTCTCGCAGAAAAGGCCGCCCTTTTCCGGTTTGAAGGTCCGGTAATTGATGGTTTCCGGGTTCTTAACTTCACCAAGGCTCCATTGCCGGATGGTGTCAGGAGCCGCAACGGTGATGCCCACCTGGTCGAAGCCAGGAAGATGCTGATCACCAACTAATTCGCGAAAGGAAGGAGTTTCACTCATATAGAACAGAGACGGTGCGCCAGAAAATGAGGCCATCCGGCGTGGCGGGACGCCGGATGGCCAACGAGGATGAATTTAGAACGTGACGTGCGGAATCAAGGGTCCGGACTGCTCGGTGCGTGGCCCGACTTTCACATCGAGGCCCAGCGACTGCATTTCCTTGATCAACACGTTGAAGGATTCGGGAGTGCCAGCTTCCAGAGCGTTGTCGCCCTTGACGATGGCCTCGTAGATCCGCGTGCGGCCCTGCACGTCATCAGACTTGACCGTGAGGAGTTCCTGAAGGGTGTAGGCTGCCCCGTAAGCTTCGAGCGCCCAAACTTCCATTTCCCCGAACCGCTGTCCACCGTACTGTGCTTTCCCGCCCAAAGGCTGCTGGGTGACAAGCGAGTAGGGGCCAACTGCACGGGCGTGGATTTTGTCTGCGACCAAATGGCCGAGCTTGAGCATGTAGATGTAGCCGACCACCACTTGCTGGTCGAACGCATCCCCGGTACGACCATCGTAAACCGTGGCCTTCCCAGTTTCCGTCACCCAGGTGAAGCCCTCTTTTTTGCGGGCTTCCTTGAGAAATTCGAAGATCTGCTCTTCCTTGATTCCGTCGAAAACCGGCGTGGCGACCTTGAACCCGAGGGCCTTTGCGGCCACACCGAGATGGGTCTCCAACACCTGCCCAACGTTCATTCGAGAAGGCACCCCGAGCGGGTTCAGCACGATATCAACGGGCTTTCCATCAGACAGAAATGGCATGTCTTCTTCAGGAACAATGCGGGCTACGACGCCCTTGTTCCCGTGACGGCCAGCCATCTTGTCCCCCACCGAAAGCTTCCGCTTCGAGGCGATGTAAACCTTGACCTGCTTGATGATGCCGGGATCTATATCATCCCCGCTCTCAAGCTTATCCATCGAGGATTCGTGCTCGTTTTCCAGTTCCTGGAACTTTGGCTCAAACTCACCAATGATATCGCGGATCTTGTTGCGAATCGGCGACGGATCGATGTCCACGTGGTCGTATACTTGGGCAAGCTTGCGGAGGAGCGTCTTGGTGATCTTCCGATTGGCAGGGATGATGATCTCGCCGGTCTGTGCGTTCACCACGTCGAGAGGAATCTTCTCACCGAGTAGGATGTTCGCCAGCGCTTCGGTAAGTTCCTCGTGAAGTTCGTCCAGTTTCTTCTGGTGATGCTCCTCGGCTTCCTTCTGCTGGCGCTTGGATTCACTCGGGCTGAGTTTGATCTTTGCAACTTCCTTGCGGCTTGAAACTTTGACGTCCATCACAATCCCGTAGGTACCAGAGGGTACCGTCAGTGAAGTGTCTTTCACGTCAGCTGCCTTTTCACCGAAGATCGCACGAAGAAGGCGCTCTTCTGGAGCAAGTTCAGTTTCACTCTTCGGAGTAATTTTACCCACCAGAATGTCACCGGGCCGGATTTCCGCGCCCACGCGGACGACGCCGTCAGGCCCCAGATTTCGAAGCGCTTCTTCAGAGACATTCGGGATATCCCGCGTGATCTCTTCGGGCCCAAGCTTCGTGTCGCGAGCGCCACACTCGAACTCATCGATATGAATAGAGGTATAGATGTCCTCCTTCACAACTCGTTCTGAGATCGTGATCGCATCCTCGAAGTTATACCCATTCCAAGGCATGAACGCGACGAGCACGTTTCGGCCAAGAGCGAGTTCCCCGTTGTCACAGTTCGGGCCGTCGGCGATAACCATTCCTTCGGTGATCTTGTCACCCTTGCGAACGATCGGCCGCTGATTAACGCAGGTCCCAGCGTTGGAACGCATGAACTTACGAAGATCGTAGATGAAGATGTTTTCCGCCGGATCGTGACGGAATTTTTTCTTCGTCTCAGGAATTTCACCGTCCGGCGTAATGATGATCTGATCGGCCGTGACACTGGCAACAACCCCGTTGCCTTCGGCGACAATCACAGCGCGAGAATCGCGTGCAACCTTGCCTTCCATCCCGGTTCCCACAAGCGGTGCATCGGAAATGAGAAGCGGTACGCCTTGGCGCTGCATGTTCGATCCCATCAAAGCACGGTTCGCATCATCATGTTCTAGGAACGGAATCAACGAAGCCGCAACGGAAACGAGCTGCTTGGGCGAAATATCCATGTAATGGACCTTGTCAGGCTCCACCTCGAGGAAGTCTCCGCCGGAACGAACTGCAACCTTGTCGGTGAGAAACTTGCCATCCGCGTCCACGGGCACGCTGGCCTGCGCCACAAGGAAGTTCTCCTCCTGATCGCCGGTGAGGTACTCGATTTTGCCGGTCACCTTCCCGTTGGTTACTTTGCGATACGGAGTCTCAATGAACCCGAAATCGTTAATCTGCGCATAGCTCGAGAGCGACGAAATCAGACCGATGTTCGGACCTTCAGGAGTTTCAATTGGACAAATGCGGCCGTAATGGGACGGATGCACGTCGCGAACTTCGAAGCCTGCGCGGTCGCGGCTCAAGCCTCCTGGCCCGAGAGCAGACAGACGGCGCTTGTGGGTCAATTCTGCCAGAGGATTGGTCTGGTCCATGAACTGGCTCAACTGGGAGCGGCCGAAAAAATCCCTGATCACTGCAGACAATGCCTTGGGGTTAATGAGCTTCTGGGGAGTCATGCCCTCGATGTTCATATCGAACAACGCCATGCGTTCTTTCACCAAACGCTCCGTGCGGGCGAGACCGACGCGGCACTGGTTGGCCAAAAGTTCACCGACAGTCCGAACGCGGCGCGAACCCAAATGATCGATGTCATCCAGTCGCCCTTCTCCGGTGCGAAGTTGGATGAGATACTTCATCGCCCCCACAAAATCGTCCTTGGTGAGCACACGCTCGTCTGGGCTTACATTGAGGCCGAGTTTTGAATTTATTTTGTGGCGTCCTACACGCCCGAGATCGTATTTCTTCGGATCAAAAAAGAGCCGCTTAAGCAAGCCGCGAGCATTCGGCACCGAAGGAGGGTCGCCAGGGCGCAGACGGCGGTAGATTTCCTTGAGGGCTTCTTCCTCAGTGTCCACAGGATCCTTTTTGAGCGCCTTGATAATGGTGTCGTCACCCTTCAGATCGACTACAGAAACAGACTTGGTACCGAGGGCCAGAATCTGACTGATCGTTGCCTTGGTGAGCGGCTCGAAAGCGCGCGCCACAGTGATTTCACCGTCCAAAACAGAATTAACCAAAACCTTGCTTGAAAACGCCTCCTCTTCGAGTGAATCGCTCAACTTGAGAGTTTCGATGTCGTAAAAAAGCGAAATAATTTCCTCGTCCGTACCAAAGCCAAGGGCGCGCAGGAGCGTTGTTGCAAGAAATTTGCGACGGCGCTTGCGACGGTCGAGATAGACGTAAAGCAAGTCGTTGGTATCGTACTGAACTTCCATCCAGGAACCGCGATCGGGTATGATCCGGAAGGAGTAAAGGACCTTGCCATTGAGATGAACCGAGGATTCAAAGGCGATCCCAGGAGAACGGTGCAACTGAGAAACAACAACGCGTTCGGCGCCGTTGATCACAAACGTGCCCTGGGGAGTCATCAGGGGAATTTCACCCATGTAGACTTTCTCTTCCCGGGTGGCACGCTCTTCTCTCAAAGAGAAAGTAACATAGAGAGGTGCTGAAAATGTCTGCGACTCGCGCATACACTCGCGCACAGACATTTTTGGATCCCCTATTTCAAAAGAGTCGAACTGCAGCACGACCTTCTCATCGTAACTGGAGATGGGGAAAACTTCTGAAAAGACGGCGTGAAGACCGGTGCTCTTGCGCCGGCTGAGGGGAACGTCTTTTTGAAGAAACTCCACGTAGGAGTTTAATTGGATCTCGATAAGGTTTGGCGGCTCGGCGCCTTCCTTGATTTTGCCGAAATTAATGCGCTCAGACATGAGTGGGTTCGATGGATACAGAGGCTGCGGGCAAAAAACCGCAGAGGCGCGAGCAGAACGAACCAGCCCCGAGCACTTTGAACAGCCAGAAACTGGCCGCTCTGCTTGAGATGGTCGCCATTGCGCGCGACTCTGCGGTAATCAATAGGTTTATCAGAACCGTGGGTTTTTTACTGTCAGGGAGAGGGCAACGCCCGGCAAGCAAAAAGTGGGCCTGCCGGGCGTGCAAATGAATCCGGCGGAAAAATCCCAGCCGGAGAGCCAAAAAGGACTACTTGATTTCGACCTTGGCGCCTGCAGCTTCGATCTTTTTCTTGATCTCTTCTGCTTCTTCCTTGGTGACGCCTTCTTTGAGCGCTTTCGGCGCGCTTTCGACAAGGGCCTTGGCTTCCGCCAGACCGAGGCCGGCAACCGCCGCGCGCACTTCCTTGATGACGCCAATCTTATTAGCGCCTGCTTCCTTCAAAATCACGTCGAAGGAGGTTTTTTCTTCCACGGGAGCAGCGGCAGCGGCCGGGCCTGCTGCAGCCACGGCAACGGGAGCGGCGGCGCTTACGCCCCACTTTTCTTCGAGCTGCTTGACGAGATCGGCGACCTGGAGGATGGTGAGACCGCTGAGCTGCTCAACCAATGCGTGTGTATCGGACATATATTACGGGATGGTGTCGTCGCTTTCCGGAGCTCCGGATCAATTAAGGGGAAGGGCCCTTACCCCGACGAGGAACCTATTTTATTTTGGGTTTAAAATGGAGCCAACCTCAATAGAAGAGGGCCCCGGTTTTCGCTGACTTGCGTCGGCAAAAGTTTGGAGGAACGGCGAACCATCGAGCCCGCCGTTCCAAAGTGGAAACAACGGGCTACTCTGCCGCGGGTTCTGCTGCGGGTTCTTGGACAGGTTCCCCCGCCTGGTCGACCTTTGCCTGCAAAACGCGGGCAAGGGAGGCAGCAGGCTCGTTGAGCACGCGCACCAACTGGGTCGCGGGCGCCTGAAGCACACCCAAGAGTGTTGCCAGAAGCACCTCGCGGGAAGGCAGATCTGCAATCGCGCTAATCTGATCGGCGGAAACCGAAAGATTATCGACGATGCCGGCGCGAATCGCGGGCTTCTTGAATTCGGCTGAGAACGTCTTCACCACCTTGGCGGCGGCTGCGACATCCTTGTCACCCGTAACAATGGCTGTCTGGCCGCGGAGATCTTGGATCTCGGGCATTCCAGCACCGGCTAAAGCGCGGCGGAGGAAGGTGTTCTTCACCACATGGAACTGGGCGCCCACGGCGTACAACCGGTTGCGGAGCTCAGAAAACTGTGTGACTTTCAGACCGGTATAGTCAGCAACGAACAAGAACGGCGATGCGTTCAGGCGGCTGGCGATATCTTCGACAATAGAGGCTTTTGCGGGATGCATTGTAAGTTTCCTCCTTAGAATTTCAGGAATGGCGTCGAGTCCACGCGGACGCCGGGCGACATCGTGGAGGCGAGCGTGATGTTTTCCACAAAACGCCCTTTTGCGGAGGAGGGCCGCGATTTGACGATCGCGTCAATTACTGCCGTGCCGTTTTCCAACAGCGCCACTTCCGAGAAGGAAAGTTTGCCAACCGGGACGGAAATATTTCCGTTCTTATCGAGCTTAAATTCCACACGGCCCGCCTTGACTTCGCGAACCGCTCTAGCTGTGTCGTCCGTCACGGTGCCGGTCTTGGGGTTCGGCATCAAGCCACGAGGCCCGAGAACTTTACCCAATTTACGCACTTCAGCCATACAGGCCGGTGTCGCGATCGCGACGTCGAAGTCCTGGAACCCAGCGACGCATTTGTCGACGAGGTCTTTGTATCCCACAAACTCAGCTCCAGCCTCGCGCGCGGCTTCCGCGGAAGCGCCTTCAGCGAAGACAAGGACGCGCACCGACTTCCCGGAGCCGTGAGGCAGAGGGCAGGTGCCGCGGACCATTTGGTCGGACTGGCGGGGGTCTACGCCCAAACGGAAGGAGAGCGTGACTGTTTGGTCGAACTTAGTCTCAGGAAGACTTTTGAGCGTGCTCAAAGCTTCTGCGAACGGATGCGACCGCGGAGCGCCCACCTTTTCAGCGGCGGCGCGATAACGTTTAGATCTTTTGATTGCCATAGGTTTATGCAGTGCGATCGACCGCTGCTTAAGTGCCTCGGTCTCCTGCGGGCCCCGACGAGCGGGCTGGACACAATGAAGGATGTCCCAAGATTGGCAACCTTTTTTCGTGCCAACGCAGGAAAAATTTTCGCCGCGCACAAAGATCTCCGCGACCGACCTGAGTGAACACAAATGAGCAGGAGGCACTTGCGTGCCTAATGCTTCTTCCGAAAGCGCATTCCAAAAGCCCCATCCAAGCCGCCCCTCCCACGCACCTAACGGGCCACGGCGGCGGGCGGCCTCCAGACTCTTACATAATCCACCTCAAAAAAATTCGGAAACCTCGTCTGCCCATCCGGTTCGCCGGATGGCCCGATGTGACTACTGACCCCGTTGCTCAGAATGACGTACATTGGAATCGTCGGAACGTGAGCTCCTTTAACCTCGCGTTTTGCGATGCCGTTCTGAAGCCACACAGCCCGACCCGGCAGCCAGAGCAACCCGTACGTATTCCATGCTCCTTCAAAATCCACGTCGGTATTCCCGTCGCTGTCCCAGTTGATCTCCGGGAAGTTGCCGTGGCAAAGTCCAAGGTGCATCATTTTTCTGCCCCCGTAGTATTCGGCGATATCAAATTCCGGGGGCCATTGATGGGCTTGGGGCATCAACCAGAAGCACGGCCACACGCCTTTTCCGCCGGGAAATTTCGCGCGAATTTCAATGTATCCGTACTGAAACTGGAACTTGTCGTGCGAAGAAACCATCCCGGCGCTGTAGTCGTACGCTCCCGGTGGATTATCGCCCTCGACACTCCGGTTTTCCGCCCGCAAGCGCAGAATGCCATTTTCGAGCATGACGTCTTCGTCACTTAAATAGTTGAGATAACTATTGTTATGGTAACGATCTCCCAAGCGTCCAAAGACCTTTAAGGTCGTACTCCAGAGATCGCTGTTGAGCGCTTTTCCATTGAAAGACTCGTCCAACACGATTTGGAAATCGGCGGGTGGGTATGTCTCCGTCACGCCCGCCTTGGGAAGCTGGTCGGCTGTGTCGCCGGCAGCCCCCGTGCCGACGCCAAGCCAAGCCCCGTTGCACAACAGCGCAGCGCCCACTAGGATCCGTTTTCTCATGCAAAATATTTCTATCCGGGTTGCCCAGCGATGGCACTCCTGAATTGAGGTTTGCCCAACTCCCAGAGCCTCGTTATGGTTTCAAACCCGCGATTTCCCGCGGACCGCTCTTTACTCATGTCCAGTCAACTTCCGCCTCGTCCCGAATCGTGCACCACCCCTTGGAGGGTCGCCATCGTTGCCAGCCTGTACAACCCGATCTGGGTTGAAGGGTTGGTCTCCCATTTTGAAAGCGAGCTGCGACTGATCTGCCCGCAGGCCAAGGTCCAAATCCACCGGGTTCCTGGATCCTTTGAACTCCCACTCGCAGTGGAACTGCTCGCCGCCAGCAGGGAAGTTGACGCGGTAGCCGCCTTTGGCGTCCTGCTAAACGGGGAAACCGCCCATGCGACATTGGTCGCACAGGCCGTGACCCATGCCTTGCTAGAGAGCTCTTTGAAACACCATCTTCCTGTTTTACATGAAGTCTTGCTTGTCCAGGGCGAGGCACAGGCGGCGGCGCGTTGCTTGGAAGCCGACCTCAACCGTGGCACCGAAGCGGCCCGCGCCGCGGTGAGAATGCTCCGCACCGTGGAGGGCCTCCGCTTGCCGCACCCTTCTCAAAACGCATGAGTGACTCCCGCTCCATCCCAAAACGTGATCGTCCTCAGGCCGGCCTTCGCCGTGAGGGGCGCGAGGCTGCCATCCAGTTTCTCTTTCAGCTCGATTTTCAAAAACCCGAGTCAACGGCTCCGGATGCGGACTTCTGGAAATTGCGGACCGGCGCTGAAGACCCGGACGAGTTGAACCCCATCCCTTCCAGGAGTCCCATCCCACCGAAGGCCCGACTCTTTGCTGAAACCCTGGTGCTCGGGGTGTGCACCCATCGCAGCCAGATCGACGAACTCATCACGCGTTTCGCCCGCAACTACCAACTCTCACGTCTCGCAGCGGTGGACCGCAATATCCTCCGCCTGGCGGTTTACGAGATTCTTTATAACGCCGAAGTTCCTCCGGTAGTGGCAATCAACGAGGCGATTGAACTGGCAAAACAGTTTGGCTCCGAGGACTCCGGCCGTTTTGTAAACGGCCTGCTGGACCGCATCCGGGCTGAAGTGCCACGGGCCTCCCGGCAGGCGGTGGCCGATGTCTCCCAGCAGCCAGCATTAGAGGCCGACTCGCCTTCGAACCCCGCTGGTGCGCTTTAAACTCCACCGACTCTTTCCATGGCATTCGGCTTTTTTAAAAATCTAGTTCAACGCTTCGCGGGCCGGCCGGTGGACTGGGAGGAACTTGAAGAGATGCTCATCCGCTCCGATCTGGGAGTGCCCATGTCGATGCGCATTCTCAAGCATCTCCAAGAACTTCCCGAAAAAATGACGGCCGAGAAGGTCGTGGAAGTCGCCCGGGAAGAAATTCTCAAAGTGCTCCCGCGGGACACGCACATGCTGCGCCCCCTGCCCGATCGCCCCAAGGTCATCTTGGTCGTTGGCGTCAACGGCACGGGCAAAACGACCTCGACGGCAAAACTAGCCCACCTGCTCAAACGCAAGGGCCACAGCGTCATTCTGGCAGCGGCCGACACCTTCCGGGCGGCCGCCATCGAGCAGCTCGAGGTCTGGGCGGGGCGCATTGGCTGCGAATTGGTAAAGGGGCCGTACAACGCGGATCCCGCAGGCATCTGCCATGACGCCTACAGAGCGGCAGTCGCAAGAAACTCAGAGTTTTTGATCTGCGACACCGCCGGCCGGCTCCACAACAAGTTTAACCTGATGCAGGAACTCACCAAGGTGCGCCGGGCCATAGGCAAAACAGATTCCACCGCCCCCCATGAAACGCTTTTGGTGGTTGATGCCACAACAGGGGGCAACGCCCTCGTTCAAGCGCGAGAATTCAAGGAAGCAACAGGATTGACCGGGCTCATCGTGACCAAGCTTGATGGTTCTGGAAAAGGCGGTTGCGTTGTGGCCATTCAAAACGAACTCGGAATTCCCACCCGCTTCACCGGCACGGGAGAACGAGTGGAAGACCTCGATTTCTTTGAGTCCCGCCGTTTCGTGGAGCAGATGCTCTAGGGCCGACAAGGGGGCCGACAAGGGGGCCGACAAGG